>CAYVOX010000175.1:0-5467 GCA_964453035.1 uncultured Anaerolineaceae bacterium | reverse complement strand
TTAGAGGCGCCAGTACCTCTACGGTGACTGGCTTCATCCATATGCTTGATGTCAGTCATCACCAGGTCAATGTAAGGCAAGAGTTTTTCAACCTTGCCCCAGGTTAAATACAGGTTCGTCTCAACTGCCGTGTGGATACCCTCCTGCTGACAAAGCTGCAGCAGTCGTTTCACAAAGTTTCCCTGCAACAACGCTTCACCACCCGAGAGGGTTACGCCACCCCCTGAACGCTTATAAAAAGGCCGGTCGGCAGCGATCTCCGCATAGACCGCCTCCACATCCATCCAGTTCCCAACCCGCTGAAGTGCCCCCGAATAGCAGACATCCACGCAGGCGCAGCAATGGTTGCACCTGACCGGGTCAATCTGATGTTTTCCATCCGTGAAAATGTGAGCGCCAGTTGGACACACCTGGCTGCAGGCCAGGCAGCCAATGCACTTGCTTTCATCAAAGCGCAGTTCGCTCTGGTATTTTATCCCCTCCGGATTGTGGCACCAGTAACAGTGCAGGTTGCAGCCTTTGAAGAAAACCACGGTACGAATACCAGGCCCATCCGTCGTGGAGAAGCGCTCGATATCAAAAATCAGCGCTTGCCCGCTGCGCTTCCTCGCCGGGAGAAGTTCTCCTTCATTAAAACTTTCTCCCGGCAGGAGCGCCGAATCTAGTTCGGATGGAAAGCTGTTACGGCGGGTCATCATCGTTCTTAACTGAAATCCAGGTTATCCCGAATTACTTTTTGTGGGTACGCCAGGTTAGCTCAGGCTTCCAGGGGATGGCCGCCTTGAGCTTCTTATTGGAGAAGAACGAAGCAAAGCCGGGCAGGGGCTCGCGCAGTTTTTCCACAAGATCCGGGCGGAATTTTTGCAGCAGTTCCATGCTGGGTTCGGGGGCCAAACTATCATCAGCATGAAGGTAATACACATCAAATCCCGGAAGGTCCCCGCGATGTGCTGCCTCGGTTAGCAGAACGTGGGCTCGGGCCGCATCCTCGATAGCAATATATGAATTAAACACCTTGCGGATATCTGCAGTGGGTACGGCAGCACGTTTGTTCGCCACCATATCGCGCCGTTCGGCGTCGAGGATCCAACCTGAACGCAAAGCATAGGTCTTCATGCCGTAAGCAGTAAAAGCGCGCAGTTGAATCTCGTTGCAGGCTTTGGAAACAGAGTAGGAATCCTCCGGCTCGCCAGGATGGGCTTCATCGATTGGCAAATACTGCCAGCGAGGCGGGTCAGCGCTAATGCGGCGTTCATGTCCCATCACGCAGTTAGAGCCGGTCTGGACGAAAACCGGTATCTCAGCCCGGAGGGCGCCCTGCAACATATTGTAGAGACCCATCACATTGGTGCGCATGGTGTCGCCGGAGTGCGCCAGGTCGTCAAAAGCCGGGGTGCCTTTGATATCGGTGGGCGCTGGAAGCGCAGCCACATGCAACACAGAATCAATGTGCCGGCCAGCCATCGCCTGAACGCAGGCTTCAAGGTCGTTGCAGTCCCCCTGAACCCACTCGAAGCCCGACCAGCGAGGATCAGGTTGCCGGCGGCTGAAGAGCACCAACTCGTGTCCGCGCTCTGCCAGCTGCTCAATGACATATTTTCCAAGAAAGCCGTTGGCGCCAGTGAGAAAAATTTTCATGCCGTTTAATCCTTTCAATCGCAAATGGTCGCCAACGCATCCAGTGGCAGCACATCGCAAGTCGTTCTAAGGGTCTGAGTCTGCCCTGTTTGAGCTGCCCTGAAGCCCGCCTCTATTATTTCAATCACATGCCGGGCAAATTCCGGTGTGGCTACCGAGGGAATACCGTCTCGAACCAGGTCAACCAGTTGAAGGATATCCTCCACGACGTGGTTTTCTTTGAGCGTCAGGTGCCGTCCAAAGATATGCGGTTGGTGATCTTCCGGATAGATCAAACTCACGCCGTTTAAGAAACCATCCACAATTTTTCCGGCGCTGCCATAGATATTTGGAACAAAGGCTTTACCGCGCACAATTGAGTTGGCAATAACCGAATTGCAGATCAGGTGAAAGCCATCACCGTAATCAAGCACCAGTGTAACAGAGTCGTCCATTTCATTATTGATGGTACGTCCCTGGTAGGTGTGGCTGGGGTAGCGCTGGCCAGACATCGCCATGACACGTTTGACGGGGCCGAGGATGCCGACCGCGCCAGTCAAGGAATACACCGCCACATCGTACTGCGGACCACCGGCTGGTTTTTTGAAATACCAGTCAGGATTTACCCCGCCGCCCACGATGTCATTTCCACGGTCGCCTGTCAGGTGGTAACTACCTCCGCCCACATCGTTATCCGCATAAGCCCATGCCAGTAATCCCAGGCGGTCCTCCAGCACAGCTCGTCGCATGCGCTGATAGAAGGGGAATGTCATGATTCCACCGGGAGAGGAAACAATTTTCACCCCTTTTGCCCTGGCTTTTTCGATGATTTCATCGCTCTCGGCAACTGTTATAGATTGGGTCTTGTTGAAGTGAATGTGTTTACCGGCTGCTATGGCCTGCAAGCCTTGCTTATAGTGCAGCCCAATCGGGGTGCAGATTGTGACAGCATCAACATGAGAATCAGCCAGCAACTCCTCGTAGGTCTCATACCAGGCAGGGACGCCGTATTTTTCAGCGACAATTTTTGCCCGGCCAGGCACAGGATCACATACGGCTGTGATGCGGCAAACGTCGTCATATTCATGCCACTGGAAATGCTCCAGGGCACTTCGAATTCCAATCGAACCGCAGCCAACGATACCCAGTCCCACGTAACTCTGCTTCATAAATTTGCTCCTCTTGTTCTTTTCATAGGCAATACTGCACATCCATCCTTAGCGGGCTTATCAGCCGATGTGCCAGTGGATGTTATTTACCAGTTCCACGCGTCCGCTTTCCGCAGACTTGATGCCGGCATCCAGTATCGCCAGCGATTCAAGATTGAATTCTGGCTGAGCCGTCAGGTGAAGCGGCGCACCGCAATCCATATAATACACATAGGCACAGGCTTCATTCTCCAGTTCAGCAGGAAGGGGATCATTCTCAATCTGCTCAACACTTCCATCGGTGCCATAAACGCGCACTTTACCGGTCTTATAATCGCCAACGATAGCACCTTGCGTGCCGTAAACGATCGGACTGCTAAAGGTATGGTCGTAGGTAGTCCACGTGCCTTCAACTACTGCATAGAGGTCGGAGAATCGCACCAGCATAGCCGCGTTATCCTCTGCGTCACCCAGCGTCGTGATGCTGTTGATGCGCATGCCCGACACCGAAACAGCCGATTTACCCGCAAACCAGCAGGCCAGCATGCTGCCATAGCAGCAGTAATCCGCCATTGCGCCGCCGCCGCAAGCTGCCTGGTGCCACCAGGTGCGTGCTTTTTCCTCCTCGGTCATCGGAGCAGCAGCTTCACTGACCCCACGGTGTTTTGCGCCAGGCCCCAACGGACCGGTGTGCCCCATGCGGGTTTTAATCTCGATAATCTTTCCCACGCGCCCCTGGTCGATTAGCTTCTTAACCATATGCATGCCCGGGTTCCAGGTGATTGGCCAGTTAACCATCAAGAAGGAATTGTGCGTCAAAGCGGATCGATGCATCTTTAACCCATCGCTCAGGCTGGCTGCCATCGGTTTTTCTATACACACGCCGATATTTCGCCGGGCACATTCTTCTGTGATTAGCGTGTGGTAGGCATTCTCGGAATTCACCACGCACAGGTCGGGTTTTTCTGCGTCAAGCATTGCTTTCCAATCCTGGTGAATTTTCAGGCCAAAATTTTCCGCGCAGAAATTGGCGTTCCACTTCCGGGTGTAGATAGCGGTCTTAAGCTCAGGCACAAGTGCCGGTAAGTCAGCACCGGCACATAACTCCAGGCGTGGATGGGCCGCAAAATGCGCTGCCACGCCGTTGATATGCACGTGAGCAAACCCGGCAACAACCACGCGATATTTATCTTTTGTCATAAGGTGTACTCCTCCAACTCGGTCGAGGCGACCTCGCGGTTTTCTGCAGCAGAGCGGTAGAAACATTCAATCGCCGAAATCACATTGAGCGTTTCCACTGGCTTGACAATGCGTTCCTCTCGTCCGCGGATGACATTTACCACATGGGGGTACATATAGCGGTGCCCGTCAAACGGAACCCCGGCATAGGGACGGTTGTCAAAAAACTTCAATTCCACCTCGCTCTGGTAATGGCCTGTGTTTTTATACAGTTTGAAGTTCTCAACATTAATGCCCCCGTTTTCGCCGCACAGAATGAAGCTCTTGGCTGTCGGCTGATTGAGCGCCCATGTGAACTTGAAATTGACGCCGAAATTCCCTGCCAGGCGCATAAATCCCACGGCAGCCTCTTCGACGTTAAACTCGCGGTGATCGTAAGGCCGCGGTGTAAATGTACCGGTGTAGGCACCACTTTCTTTGATCGAAAGCAGAATATCCTTATCTTGTTTGGCCAGGCAATCAAACGTCTTTCCGCTAACAGCCTCAACCCGCGGGTTGCCCGTCATCCATAAAAGCGCGTCAATAAAGTGAACGCCCAGGTCGCAGAAAGCTCCTCCGCCGTTGTGCTCGCGCATGTGGAACATTCCCCAGGTAGGAATGCCGTAGCGCCGCACAAAGCTGATATCGGCAAAATACGGGCGCCCGATATCTCCCTGGCGGATGGCATCATGGCAAAAGGTCATGTCCGGGCTCCAGCGCCGCGACTGGCAGGGAAAAAGAATGCGTCCACACTGGTCGGCGACGGCAAACATTTCCTTAGCATCGCGGTAGGTGAGGGCTATCGGCTTCTCGCACATCACATGGGCCCCGGCCCTCAATGCAGCAATACTCCACTGCTTGTGATGAACATTGGGCGTGCATACCGCCACCAGGTCTGGATGAAGTTCATCCAGCATCTGCTGCGGATCAGCATACCAGTGGGGCACACCATGTCGCTGCGCAGTTTCACGCGCAGCTTCCGGGCGGATATCGGCCACCCCTACAGGATCAAGCAATCCCTGATCACGCAAATTTCCAATCGCCGGAAAGTGCGCCGAATTGGCGATCATTCCAGCTCCAATCACAGCAATTCTCAATTTTTTATCGTCCATGTTTGCTTCCACCCACAATTTGAATGTTCCAGCCAACAACTTTGTTGTATTTTACGGCAGGCGTTCTTGCCCTTCAATTCATAATCCGCAGCCGGAAAGGCCGAATTAATAGACTTGTAAAACCAGTTGTTTTGTGGTACGAGCAGCCCCTGAACCTGCAAAGGTTACTCCAACGGCTCCCGCGGCAAAATCAGCCGGCGGCTGATTAGGTCATTGACCCAGACACAGACGGTCAACTGGCACAGCACCACCAGGCCGAGAAGCACCGCCGGAATGGCATAAAGTGTAAAGATGAAGCACACCGCATAAGCCAATCCAGAAAACAAAAGGATGCGCAGCGAATATCTCCACTCCACAAAACTCATAAACACT
>CAYVOX010000174.1:0-5578 GCA_964453035.1 uncultured Anaerolineaceae bacterium | reverse complement strand
GGGCGCCGGACGGGGATGGTGGATTCCAGCGGCAGCAGCGCCTGGGTGTATGACAGCCGCGGAAGGCTGGTGACGGAGACGCTCGCGATCACCGGGGTGGGCACTTACACCACGCACAGGGTGCACGACAGCGCCGACCAGTTGGCAGGCATGACCTACCCGAGTGGGGAGCATGTTTCCACCTTCTACAATCCGCAGGGGTTGGTGACCGAGGTGGATTCGGATTACTGGACCAGTTATGCCTCGCAGGCCAGGTATGACGAGGCGGGCAGGCTGCTGGAATGGACGCTGGGCAACGGGGTCAAGACCAGCAACACCTACAATTTCTGGGACACGCAGGGCGGGCGCCTGGAGAGCACCAGCAGCCTCACCAGCCAGACCCCGGCCGCCACCCGCCAGCACCTGGCCTACAGCTACGATGCCAACGGAAACATAAGCGCGATCCAGGATACTGTCGCCAGTGAAACGTTGAATTACAGCTACGACTTGCTGGACAGGCTGACCGGCGTGAGCGGAGCCTATAACCAGAGCTACGGCTACAACGCCGCCACCGGCAACCTGGAGAGCAAAGCCGGGCAGACGCTGGTCTATGCGGACACAAATCACCCCCACGCGGCGACCGGTATGGGCAGCAATGTCTATTCCTACGATGCCAACGGCAATATGGTCAGCCGGCAGATTGCTTCCGTGACCTACACTTTGAGTTATGACGCTGAAAGCCGGCTGGTGGGCATTTCGGGCGGGGGGATGAGTGCTGCCTACATCTATAATGGAGATGGAAAGCGGGTGAAGGCGGTAGTTTCAACAGGCAGCGATATAAAAACAACCGCCTACATCGGGGACTACTTCGAAGTCTCGGTGGGAGACCCCAAACCGGTCACCGCAACCACGCCGGTGGATTGCAGCATGACGACCTGCCTGTATCTACCCCTGGTGATAGCCTCCGCGCCGCAAATACCTGCCGGGCACGCCTGGACGAGCTATTACACTGCCGGGGGCAGCCGGGTGGCGATGCGGGTCAAGAGCAACCAGGATGGCTTGGAGGATGGAGTATTCTATTTCCTGACCGACCACCTGGGCAGTACCACGGTGACCCTGGATGTGAATGGCAACCGCTTATCTGAACTGCGTTACACCGCCTGGGGGGAGACACGCTACGCTTATGGAACCACGCCAACGCAGCGGCGTTATACGGGGCAATTGGAAGCCGAAGCGGGGTTGTACTTTTACAATGCGAGATGGTTCGATCCTGGTCTAGGACGATTTGCCCAACCCGATTCGATAATTCCGGAAATCTACAATCCCTTGGATATCGACAGATATCAATATGTCCATTCGAACCCGGTGAATTTCAACGATCCGTCAGGCCATATGGTTTCCTGTGGTATTTTGTGTGAAGGTGATTTCAGCCCTTTTGTTATATTCGATACCTTTTCATCGAGCGATGATATTGATCGGAACCTTCGTAATTTCCTAAGGGCACATCCAAATTACATACCTGAAACAGATCAACGAATTATCAACAGCACAAAATTTGATTCTGGAGCCTCATTATTCCTGATATCGATTGCGAAGTTTCAGGTAAGCGCAGAAAATTTAGCCAATGGTGAGGGAAGTTTATGGGGAACTTTCTCAACCGGTCTAGCAGTAGGAATGGCCGGGGTTGCTATTGGGGGCGAGGAATCAGGCAATATAGCCTTCAAATCCTTTTCCAGTCGGAACTTCCGTGAGAATTTGCGTCGCTTGACAGGCAGTCATCTGGATGATATCGTGGGTATGGAAGCCCACCATGCCTTGCCGCAACAGTTTACCCCGGAATTTGCAAAACCAGGTATCAATATCAATATTCATGATCCCAGCTTCGGCAGTTGGGTAGTTGCGACTGATCACCATGGCTGGAGTTATACATACAATGCGAAGTGGAAAAAATTCTTTAAATCAGAACGCACAAAAGAAGAAGTTTTGGTTTTCGCCAGACAACTTTCGAAGGAGTATGGTTTCTATGTCCACTTCGTCAATCGTTGAGTTCAGTAAATTGTATCATCTGGATGATCCGCTGGCGTCAAGACCTTTCCGATTGAGTGACGAAGGCTATAGTGAATGGCTAACTAAAAGGCAGGCGATTGAATTATTCCGTGGAAGGCTGAAACTAGATTTCCCCTTGAGATTAGGCTCGTATCAGGGTGGGCAAGCCACTGATTTTCTCTGGTCAGGGCTAATACCCTTGGTCTGCATATCAAAGCGAGTGTCTGAACTCTTGCAAATTAACAGAATCACTGGCTGGTCAACCTATCCGGTGGAGGTGTATGGGCGGAAAGGTGAACTGCTACCCGGCTATCAAGGTTTTGCTGTGACGGGCATCGAGTGCCGTAGAGACCGCAGCCGCAGCCATATCCTTACCCGCCAAGCCGTTCCAAATGGAGAACCTTTTCAGGTATATAAAGGTTTGTATTTCGACGAGGCTGATTGGGACGGCAATGATATTTTCTTGATTCAAAATCATGAAATTGCCGTCACCAAGAAGGTTCGCAATCTCCTGATGAAATCCAAAGTCAATAATGTAAAACTCATTCCTTTGGTTGAAGTGGAGGTTGATGTCTACCTGGACAGATTTGATCATGACAAATAGGTAATTTCCCCATTAAAAAAAGCGGAACAAGGCATAAGAAGATTCCTATTTCGCTCTTTGGAAGTTGGTCTGATCATATCAGCCCTCAACCATCCGGCAAGGGTATTACTGGTAGTACTTTGCTACGAAAATAGATCAAGCAGGAACAGAGATAACGTATCCTAACTTGGTCAATTCATGAACCAAACGGGAAACGCATTTCTGTTCAGTGGTTTGCTTAGGTTGCAAGAATCGTTGTTCATCGAAAGCGGAATTGGACCTTAACATCGCGAATATGATCACCAAAATTTTACGAGCTAAGGCCACTATGGCGCGCTTGGCATCGGTACGCTGTTTAAGCCGCCAGTACCAGGTGGATAGATAGAGCTTCTTGTGAGAAGCGATGACCCAAGCGACCTCGCACAGGATCGTTTTGAGGTAGTTATTGCCTGGCGTCACGCGTTGTTTCTACTGTTTGTTGGCGCTTTTGTGGTTTTCAGGAGCCAAGCCTGCCTAAGAGCAAAGGTGCAGAGCTGTCGGGAAGGCAGACATCTCATAGCCAATTTCGACAAGAATAGCATAGGGCGCTCGCTGCTGTCATGCACCCTGGCGCCCAGGCCAGCATAACCGACCAGGTGTTGGGCGTCCGCGAAGCAACGGGTGACATCCTCCGCGCCGCAAATACCCGCCGGGCATGCCTGGACGAGTTACTACTGCGTCAACGGTCAGCGGGTTGCGATGCGGGTCAAGAGCAATCAAGATGGGGTTGAAGATGGAGTATTCTACTTCCTGACCGATCACCTGGGCAGCACGGTGATTACTTTGGATGCTGAAGCGAACCAAATTGCAGAACTGCGCTATTCCGCCTGGGGAGAGACGCGCTACTCGAATGGGGATACGCCGACACAGCGGCGTTACACCGGGCAGTTGGAGACTGAGGCGGGGTTGTATTTCTACAACGCCCGCTGGTTCGACACAGCATTGGGGCGCTTTGCCCAGGCGGATAGCCTCATCCCGCAGCCGGGCAGTCCGTTGGCGTGGGATAGGTATGCATATACACAAAATAATCCAGTGAATTTCAATGATCCGTCAGGACATGTTCAAGGTTGTGCGGATGGTGATTTGGGCGGTGGATGCGGCAATGATGGGACGTCGTTCTATATACTAAGTAAATATATTGAAAAAAAAGAACAAGGGACTATAGTTTATTGGGCTGGATTGCTTCCCGAGGAACAAAATGCATTAAACAATGACCACTGGA
The DNA here is from genome assembly GCA_964453035.1 of uncultured Anaerolineaceae bacterium. Lineage (GTDB taxonomy): Bacteria > Chloroflexota > Anaerolineae > Anaerolineales > Anaerolineaceae > CAYVOX01. The sequence goes on along the minus strand of CAYVOX010000174.1, from coordinate 1,709 downwards.
ACTCAGATATTTGGAAGGATGCAATAGGTAGTCCCGGCGTTACAAAGGCTGATGTATTACATGATCCTGCAGTATGGGTTTCCACGTTGCCGTTTTTATTGAGATCACCAGTTATTTATCAAGCAGCATTAACAGCGTGTATTACAAGCTCTGTTTGTAGCAATCTCTTTTTAGGCATTCAACCATATGGCGAAATGCCGTCCATCCGAGGTTTTGAGCGACATCATCTTATCGAAAAGCGCTTCGCAGGAATATTAGGTGTTAATCCTAATTCTATCCCAAGTGTTTACCTCTCGCCTGAAGAACATCGTATATTTACTACTCTTTGGCAACAGGTAATTGGTTATCGAGGAAGCTTATCAGCTTTAAACACCACAACTGCTACAATTGATGATATTTGGAACGCGGCTCAACAAATTTACAGCCAAAATCCTGTTTTGCTAAAAGCAGTTCGGGTCTTTCTATTCGGTCAATAGAAAGGAGAACAATTGAGCTATGGAAATAATTCATCAATTAGTATTTAAATCGAGAGAGGAGCCAAAATTATTTCAGTTTTTGGAATCAACTGGAATCAAATTTAAGGCTGTTATGTTGCCAGATAATTCTGGGCTTTATGTTAGCGCTCAGATAGAAGAGTCGAACCCTGCTTGGTCTTCAATGAGCCGATTTGTCGATAAGGAGAATATATTACATTCTTATGAGACCATCTTTTCAGAAAGAGAAATTCTAGACGCAGAATGGTTGAGGGTTGTTAATGTTTTTGAGCATGGATATCCTCAACCAGAAAACGGGTGGATAAAAAAACCTAACAATTATGGGGAATTTTGCGCTTCGTGTGGCGTGTTTAAACAAACTAAGCCCTATTATATTTTTAAGGAACCAACGCTGGGAAAAAACAAATTTATGTCATTGATATGGACCGGCGACTCTCTATTTACCGTTCCAGAAGTTATCGAGGCACTTAAGAATAATCAAATAAAAGGGATTGAAGTATGGGAGGTAATGATTCACAAGAGTAGACAACCCGCAAGGTCAATTTTTCAAATTTTTATTCCGGAAATTACCGCACCGAGTCTGCTAGATAAGGAAAGTCTGGCAAAGAGTACTTGTTCAGGTTGTGGTGTGACTAAGTATGAGTACCATCGTTATGGAAAGATGTTCTATAAACAGAATGGTATACCCCAAGGGGTAGATATTGTTAGAACACATGAATGGTTCGGATCTGGACATTTAGCATATCGAGAAATACTAATATCAAATCGACTAGCTAAAATCATTATTGAAAATAAATGGAAAGGTTTACGAATGAAAGTGGTGCAATTGATTATGTAGGGCGATAAAAGCCGATATGGTGATTTATGAACAAGGCAACTACTGAAGGCCAACTCGAACTTCGAGTGAGAGCCCCATGCCTGACTAGAAGGATTAGCGATGAATAGGATTCATTCTCATTGAGTAGTCAATAATTGAAAAGAATGAGTTTATCGCTTTCTGAATCATCGATATGGCAGAAGCAAAGATTACGCAACCTTTTTTCTGTAAATTCAAGTAAGAATTTTCCATATGTCCCCACCAGTTCCTTAACAACAAAATAAATCAACAATGCATGGAAGATACCAGCGGTAGCAGCACCTGGGTGTATGACAGCCGCGGACGGCTGGTGACGGAGACGCTCGCGATCACCGGGGTGGGATCCTACACAACCCGCT
>CAYVOX010000173.1:0-5595 GCA_964453035.1 uncultured Anaerolineaceae bacterium | reverse complement strand
CTTTGAGACCGAATTCGAAACCGAAGCCCGCAATTTGTGGCGCCAGATCTCCGAGCAGAGCACCAAGGGGGATGCCAGCAGCCCGGTCAGCGGCAAAACCGCGATCAACCCCCTGGCGCAGCGCATCGAGCAGGCCCGCATGCAGGTCAACAGTTCTTCAATGAATGAGGTTGAATCCGGGATTGGTGAACTGGCCAGGATTTTAGCAGAGAGCGGGGATCAGGGGGATGAAGCGCTCATTCAGCGAACCCTTGAATCCCTGAAAATGGCAGCCGGTAAAAGCCAGGATATGAAAACTCGGGTTATCAATATTTTAAATTCCAATCCACCCTCACGGCAAGCTACTGCATTGATAAGTGCCTTGTGCCAGCAGCAAGAACCAGTTGGCGGCGAAGGCCTGCCGTCTGCATCCTCTGGAAACACTGAACTGAGCGGTGGTTCTATTGATGTTGAGGGGATTGTGCAGCGCGGTCGGCGCTCCTATTATGCCGGTGAATACATGGAGGCGATTGACCGTTTTCAGGAAGCGCTGCGCCTGAGCCCGAACCACAAAGAGGCTTTAGAGCGCATCCACGCCTCGGAAGAAAAGATTCGCTCCGGTTTTGTGCCGGATACGAAGGTTCCCTTTGAGGCACGGGCTGCCTTTGGCCGCGCGCAATCCCTGGAGCGCGCCGGGCGCTATGAGGATGCGCGGGATAAATATAACGATGCGCTGGAAATTGCCCGGACACAGGGTATTCCTAACTGGCCGCCTGTGGTTGAAGCCTTGCTTCAGATTGATAAACTTATCATCACCCAGGAGACTCGCCTGGAAGCAGATCGCTTCTTACGAGAGGATCGCTGGCCCGAAGCCATTGACAAATACGAAGCCGTTCTGAGGCTTAATTCAGAGGACCCCCGCGCCAAGGAAAACCTTGAAAACCTGAAAAAGGTGCAGGAAGGGATTCAAAATGCGCGCGTCCAGCTGAACAGCATGAGCGGCAACTTATCTGACCTGGCGACGACAGTGATTGAGCTGCTCCAGCGCATTCGCGACCTGCGCGCCAAGATGCCCGAAAGCAAGAAGCTGAGCGATTTTGAAACCGAGATCATGACCAAGGCGAGGGGATTGAAGAACCGCATGATTGACGGCGCAAAGGCGCGCATTGACCAGATTGCAATGGTCTCAGCGGTCAGCGAACGCATTCGCCTGCTCAAAGAATCAGTGCGCCTGTTGGACGGTGTGATTGAACTGGGCACGGAAGATAACGAAGCGCTGGACCTGGCTCAGAATGCCGGTGCAGATTTGGCCAAGCTGGAGCAGGCCGATGCAGACCTCAAGCAGGTCAAAATTCTAATTGACCGCAACACCGATGAGGCGCGCAAACAGGCCAAAGAATACCTGCGCGTTCACCGGGAATATAATCAGGATCCACGCTACCGGCAGTACCTCTCAACCCTCTACCGTCAGTATCTCGACCAGGTTGAGAATGCCCTGGCAGATGGACATCCGCGCACCGCGCGCTCCTGGGCCACTGCCGTGCGCGAAGAACCGTTCCGCCTGCTTGGTCGCTCGGAAGAACTTTCGGAGCTTGACCGCCGAATTGTGGAAAAAGAGCGGGCTCCGTTGCTCAAGTATATTGGTTTGTCGGCGCTGGTCATTATCGCCCTGCTGGTGATCGGGGGTCTTTCCAGAAGTATCTGGTATCCCCTCATCTTCCCGCCCACCCCCGAGCCAACCCGCGCAGCCACCGTTACTGTTGTGCCAACTAACACTCCGGTGCCCCCAACGGTTACATTCACTCCCACGCTTACGGCTACGGTAACCATTACCCCCACACGTATTCCACCTGTCTGCGCATTAAAAAACCCCGATAGCACCAGTAATAATGTCATCTATGTTTACAAGGATGCTTCGTACACCATGTACAGCTTCACCGCGTACTCCGGTGATTTGTGCGAGCTCATTTCTCAACAGAGAGACTACAACGGTGTCCTGTGGTTCAGCATCAGGGTTAAAAAAGGTGATACAGTCCAGCCAGGTTGGGTGCCAGCACGTTTTGTGAATTCAAACGCCACGCCCGTTCCATAAGCACCGGCAAGGGATAGGCAGGCTCATCTTACTGGCCTGCCTATCCCTGACTTCAGGAGGGAGAAATCATGGCAATGTCGTCTCTTCAACACACCTCGCCACCTGACACCCCGATTGCCTACGAAGTCTTTCCGATTGAACTGGGAGGTTTTTTTGGACGCAATCTAAAAATACCTGATAATTGCTTTGGCATCATTGCAACGCACAAAGAGGGGATGTATTCAACACACGAAGTATTAACTCCCGGCATAAAAACGCTGCCGCTATCAGCAACCCTTCCTTTTTTGGGGCGCTTACGCTCGGAAGTTGGGATCGTTAAAAAATATTTCAACGTCATTCTTTCAATCAATGGAATTCCAACAGCGACGAACAATCGAACCATCTCGCTGACGGTCAGGTTGCACATTGAATTTAAACCGGGCAGCGTGGAAAACTTTTATTCCACCTGGTTGCAATGGCGGTCGAGGGTGCAATTCCCGGAAGAGGAAATTGAGGGTGTAGGAAAAACGAGCATTCTTACAATATCCCAACTGGGAATGATTTTGTCTTACCACCTGTGCCAATCACAGTGTTTATCCATCGTTGACTATACTAAAAACCACGAAGCCAGCCAGCTCACTGACCGCGGAGATCCCACCCACCAGGAAGTTCTGGAAAGCCGCCTTTACGATGAGTTAGAAAATCTTGGCTTTGACTGGCTTAATAACATTGGCATACGCAGCCTGGATATTTCTCTGGAGAGCAGTTATGGCAGTGTGCCTGGTTCACTTAATCCCGGGCGAATAGACCTGATCAAGCCAAAGAAGTCGGATCGGAAGGAAGAGAAGGAATTATCAGTCTTAAGCCTGTTGAGCGATTCGCTGCAAGTGGTTCAACTCTTGTTGGGCGTGGCTGGTCTGGTTTTTGGATTATTTAGAAATGAGCCGATAGCTTCCTGGCTGGGCGCAAATTCCACCCTGATTTTGTTCATCATCCCGGTGTGGATACTCCTGTTGCTCATTACCCGCCCTGCGATTCGGAAAATATTCGGAGTGGATAGTAAAACCAATACCGGAGCTCCAATATCCAACTGGTTTAGACCTTTTACGGGAAGCGTAGATCCGACGCGGGTATTGGAAGGCTGGCTGGCGCCGGTGGTTATCGCGCTCATTATCTGGGGTATGTACCGATGGCTGGCTCCAGATTGGTGCTACCCCGTTGATTTTGGGTTGTTCTGGGGGGTCTTGTTCCTCGGCTTCTACTTGCTGGTACCCTATGAGTGGTTGCACGACCGGAATTTGCGATTAATCCTCGGAGCGGTGTTTTTTCTGGGATTAGCCTGGCATTCCGATGCGCATGCCCAATACGCAGGCCTGCTTGGGGCAATGGCGCTTGCCTGGGTGGTGGTCAAGGTCAGCCAACCCGAAAAAGAAATCGCCTGGCTGGTAGCACTATTTTCGCCTGCGCTGGGTGCTTTGGGTGTATATTTCGCGATCCCTGTATTGATAGGGTTCCTTGCCGAAAAACTTCCCGAACGAGCCCTGTTAGGAGCTGTAGCAGGTTTGCTGACCTTTCTTTCAATGACGGTATTTCAAACACCCATGATGGTGGTGGTTCAATCCATTCCTTTTTTCCTTTTTCAGGCGGTCTTTTGGGGCTTGATAACCTATTCGGCCTCCTTATTAGCTGCCTACCGTCACTGGCTTGTGGATTTACTCACGGTCGTCATTGGCATCGTTGCGGGTTGGTATGCCATTCAAATCGGAAAAATGTGGATTCATCCGCCGATTCACATCCTGACCAGAGAGTGGCCGCAAGAATTAATGTTCTCAGCTGCGCTTGCTTTACTTCTTATTATCTTGCCTCGCACCTTTAGCAATCCGAACAAAGGAGATGTGTATGGTGAAGACTGATCCTCCTTCCCGCCAGGAAATCCTCGATATTCTGAATGAATTGTACAAAATCGATCCTGAAAGGGTGACTGGATTTGTAAAAATCATCCTGGAAATGCTCAAAACGGATTCCACAGAGCAGGATCGCAGTTTGCTAAGAAATTACCTCAATCCCTTTATTTCTAGATTGGATAGTTTTCAGCCCGAATCTCCAGCCGGGACAGACGAGCAGCCGATCGAACCTCGTTCTCCGGTAACTGCCGTTGAACAGGTGAAGGAATTAAGCGCATCAAGCCAGGCAGGTGAAGGAGACTCATCAGAACCGGCGCCGGAGCAAGGCAGTATGGCTCAGACTCCCCTTGCAACCGTTGAAAAGGAAAGAGAAACGCGCATGGAATTGCCCGTTAGCGGAAATGGCACGGTAACTGAAAGCCAGGAGATTACCGAGCCTGTGGCGGTTTTGCCGGAGGGAAATGGTGCTTCTGAACAGGTCAGGGAATATCGAAAGAAGTACTCGTTTTCGAAAGACGTGCGGGCGATTATCTCGATGATTGAGTTGCGAGATTGGCAGGGGCTAAGGAGCGACCTGACCTCTCTGCAAACGGAGGACAGCCAGCCGTGGATTCAGTTCTTTGACCTGGTCATTGAGGCTACTGCGGAGATTAATGGTGAAAAGAAGGAGCAGTTTGAGGCATTTGCGGTGGCGCTGGCGCAGCGTTTTTTCTCCGAGACTGCGATTACACCCGGAGATATCAATTATCTGGTTCAGAAGATTGAAACCAGCGTTGATTCTCCCGCCGCGATGCTTTTAATCCCTATCAATCAGATGCTGCACGAGAAAATTCTGATTGCCAGGTTAGCGGAATTGTATCGTTTTTGGCTTCTCGTTTTTGACCAGACCCGCAACGCGCTGAAGGGCATTGGAGAAAACAGAAGAAACAACCTGACGGGTGACCTGGCTGCAAGATTAAACGACCTGGAAAGTTTTCAGGATTGGCTGCTAAAAATCGGGCAAGATATTTTGGACCTGGGTTCTGCATGGAAAGAGAAAAAGCCCATTGAGCAGTATGAATCGTATGTTCATGCTGCAAAAACTGCTGCTGAGGCGTATGAGAAGCTTCTGAAACAGGTATCTTCATTGCGAGGAGAGATAGCAGGCGGGAAAAGAGGTGATTTGCCCGGTCAGGCTGAACTGGGTGAGATTGATTGGATTATTTCGGCCATCGAGGATGCGGTACATTCGTCCATTGATTGTTTGAATAAGTACCAGATGTCACCATCCGGTAAAGAAAGCCGCTGCCTGCTTGAAGCCTTCAAGCGCGACCCACTCAACCCGGTGCTGGCCGCCCTGGTTGATTTACTCGACGGAAAGGCTCAATCGTTCACTAAGCCCACACCACCAACTCCTCCACTACCACCGCCAACAACAACTCCCCTGGATATTCTTGAAGCGCAACAACAGCCTAGACCTCCGGAGGTGGGAATCTACCATCGGGAGACTCTTCCTGAAGCGCACAATGAGAAAGGCACAGAAGAGAACAACGCTGGTGCCAGGGATTTGGAATGGGAGGGCATTCGTAGTGATTGCCTCAGGCAGTTGGAATTGCTGGACGTTTCAATCGAATACAGGAATAGACTGGCTGTGTTAGAAAA
>CAYVOX010000172.1:0-5662 GCA_964453035.1 uncultured Anaerolineaceae bacterium | reverse complement strand
GGTGGGAAAGGCTTGCAGGGTAGCATGGATCCTGGAGGGGATGTTATCTGAGAAATCGGCGCTCTCGCTGAGGACAGCTTTGAGGATGACAGCTTGCAGGTCGCGTTCGCAATGGATGAGGTGAGCCAGAATTTGCTTGACGCTCCATTCATTTTCAGCCGGAGGGCGAGAGGCGGCAGCTTCGGTGAGCGAGGCGAGGTAGGGGAAGAGTTGTGCGTCGGTGGCAGCATAACGGGCACGCACCTCAGCTGCAAGGGCTGCGGCGCTGGCAGGGAGGGGGAAAGTTTTTCGCGGAGCAAGTTCCATGGCAGTGTGTTTGAGTTCGCTGCCGCGGTAGAAACTGACCTTAAGAACATCCCCGGCTTTGCGACCGGTCATCACGCGGGAGAGATCTTCCTGGGCATGGATGGGGGTTTCGTCGATTTCCACCAGGACATCATCTTTTTGAAGGCCGCTTTTCTGAGCGCCAAGGCCATCAATGACACCTTCCAACCGAATGCCTGTTTCTACCGGAGCGCCGGTTGATTTAATCAGGCTGGGATCGGGGTCGCCAAGGTAGATGCCGAGCATGGGGCGAGTGGTGATGCGCGGGTCGGGACCGGCTTCAAGGACGGCCGAGAGGTTACGCAACGCGGCAACCCAGCCTTTTTTGATTTCCTGCTCGGCGGCAGCCCATTTTTTGCCTTCCCAGATGCCTTCATGGACGAGTTTGAGCGCTGTGCCCGGGCCCTCTTTTTTGAAGGTGACAGTGACAAGCGTTGCGGCGGGGTCTGCGGGTCCACGCCAGGTGAAGATTACCTTTTTATGAGGTTCAATTTTGATGAAGTGACCGGACGAGGCGTATCCGGTGTTCCAACTAAGATACACGCGACCGCCGGGCTGGGGGCGAACGGAAGCTGAATCGCACAACCATTCTTCGAAACCAATCCTGTTGGTAAAGGCGCGATAAACCTGAGTCAGGGGAGCCTGAAGAAAAAGCTCAAAGCGCAGAACGATTTTACCGGGCATTTTTTACCTCCAAATGGGGCCAGTGATTTGTGTAATTCAGTATAGCATGGAGAAAATGGAATATCCAGCGCGAAATCGCCGGTGAAGCACGACGAGACTACTCCGGTACCTGGCACTGCACGCGAGGTGAGCGGTAAAAGAGGCGGTCGAAGAGAATCATCGTCGATTCGATGCGGGGAGAGGGGATGAGGTGGTCTGGAAAGAGGCGCTTCCAATCAAACTGAGGGAAGGCGGCATATTTATTCTTGTTGAGGTTCTGGCAGATTTGCGTGAAGGTAGCACGCTGGGTGAGCAGCGAGCCGCTTTGCGGGGGGGCATCGGGCAGCAGCCACTTGAGTAAAACCTGCTCACCAGCGTCATCTACAATCAGGTACCCGGTCAGGTCAAGCTCATATTTTTCGACGGCTTTCAAAAAGGGTTCTGAAAGGAGACGTTCCTCGGTAAGGGTGAACAGGCCGGCAAGATCAGCGCGGTTATTCTGGAGCGGGTAGATGGGGTTGAAATAGACGGCGGTGAGATCGCCAAAGGAGACAAACGCACCCCAGACCGTTTGTAAGGTGGGTTTGGGTCTGGAGAGGTCATCAACGTGGAGGATGAGATAACGAACCTGCGACTGGGTGGATTGGTCAGGGGAATCGTGCGGAATAATGCCATTCCTCTCGGCAAATAAAAAACCGGCAATGAGCGCGATCAGGAATAAGCCGACCAGAATGAGGATTTTCTTCATGATAGGTTACGGTTTTTTGAGTAGCGGCTGCTCCTTTGCCTGCCCCGGTTTAATGATTGAGGCATTTGATGTGGATTGGCTGATCCACCCCCGCAAAGTACGGTAGAAGGGATGGTAGCTGCCGTTGCTCAGAATTAAGGAGTGGTTATCCTCGCTTGGGTTAAGCCCGGCATAGAAAGCGGCGCCGATATAGAGTTGAGAACGAACCTGCCCGTAGGCCTGCGCCAGCCAAATTTCCTGCTGGGTTGGGTCGGTTTGTACCTCACCTGGATTGATTTTACCAGAAGGAACCGATAAGTGGGTAATCCAAATCATGCCTGATGTGTGATTGTTCTTAAGCATGACCTGGCGTACCTGCTCATAATGACGCAGGACGCGCGTCTCTCCGCCGGAAGGATTCTGCAACGGCTGGCCGGTGATTTCACTTGAATCGACGCTGATGAGTTGGAGCACAGCGGCAGCGCCGGCGTCGTACAGATTCTGAAGAAAGACGAGGTCATCAATATCCTGTGATGATTTTTGCGGGGGTAAGGAGGCCAGGCCACCAGCTACCAGAACAGGTTTTGGCGAGGGGGATTGCAGGCGAGATTGGACGATTTTAATCAGGTTGAGGTAAGCGGCAGCATCAGGCACGGCACCCCATGCCTGGCGGGTGTTGGCGGCAGGGAATAGCTCAATCGCCTGGATGAGCCCGGGGTAACGCTGAATCAACTGGTTGAGCAAATTTGCTGTGTGGGAGGGATCCGGACCGGAAGGGGTGAGCGCCCAGGCGGGAGGATGGGAAAGGCTGACCATGACCGAAATGCCAGTGCGGGCGATGGATTTAAAGATGGGATCGTACCGCGACCAATCCACAGGAGATTTTGGCAGAGGGGCCAGAACGTTCCATTCCAGGGGTAGAGACAGCCAGTCGAGGTTGAGGTTGGCAGCAAGGCGCACAGCCTCCTGCGGTGAGTTGGAAGTGACCAGGTGCCCCCCATAGGCAAAATCCGGCGAGCCGGGAATACCGTGCGCGCCGGAGGCAGGAGATGTGGGCATGACGGCTATCCACACCCACAGGAGAGCCATCAGCAAGAGGAATTTTCGTTTCATCGAAGGGTTATCTTCCGATCAGGGCAAAAAGAAGGATGCCCGTCACAAAGCCGGCGGTGGAAACGCCCAGCGCGGCGAGGTAAAAATTGAGCAGTTGGCGGCGGGTGACGCGGTAGAAGAGCGGGACCAGCTTTTGCAGCGCGGGGGAGCGGCTGAGCAGAATTATGTACCAATTCCAGAAGTTGAGTTCGACCTGGTTCATCACTTTTTGCACGACGGACCTCCGAGGTGGGGTTGCGGGTTAGCGGGAAGCGGAAATCTTCTTGATTTTGCCATCGGTGGAGACTACTACCCGAATAGTGTGGGTAATGGCGTGACCGTCCTCTGTTTTGGCTTTGGATTGAAAAATGAGCAGGCTGCCGGAGCCGTTATAGGGCTGCACTTTGGGTTTGGCGCCTTTAACTTCGGGATGGGCACGATAGACTTGCTGGCAAATCTCGCTAATCAGTTGGCTGTCCATGCGCCCTCGCTTTTGTGAACCACCCGGCGGCGGAGAAAGGCCGGGATATCCAGGTCGGTGGCTGATGGGGCAATCATCTCGACGGGGGCGGCGGGTTGCGGTTGCGGCTGCGCCTGCACCCTGGCGGGCGCAGGGCTGGCTTCCTGCCGGGCGGCAGGCTGCGGAGCCTCTGCAACCTTGGGTTGGGAGGGACGCGAATCAACGGGGGTAGCGCCGAGACCGGTGATGACGAGGATCACCTGCGCGCGGTCGCCCATGCGGTCATCGGTGATGACGCCGGGGATAATCTCAGCCTGGTTGTTGGTTTTTTGCTGCAGGTGAGTGAGGGCTTCGGTGAGTTCAACAAAGGTGAGGCTTTGACCCGCGGTGAAGTTGGCGATAATGCCGGTTGCATTTTCGAGGCTGACCGATTCAATGAGCGGGTGGTGCAGGGCGCGCTCAACAGCCTGGAGGGCTTTGGATTCACCCTGGCCGTGGCCGATGGCAAGCAGCGAGCCGCCGCCCATTTGCATCAACTGGCGGACGTGGGCAAAATCGACGTTAATCATGCCGGTCTGGGTGATAAGCTCGGAAATGCCTTGAATACCCTGGCGGAGCACGTCATCTGCCATGCGGAAGGAGAGTTCGAGGGGTAAATCGCGTGGGGCAATTTGTAGCAGGCGGTCGTTGGGGACAGTGATGAGCGTATCGGTGTGCTGGCGCAACTGGGCCAGTCCATTGCGGGCGTTCTGCTGGCGGCGGCCTACTTCAAAGGAGAAGGGCATGGTAACAATGGCCACAGTGACCGCGCCGAGGTTGCGAGCCACGCGCGCAGCAACCGGGATGGAGCCGGTACCAGTTCCACCGCCCATACCGCCGGTGAGGAAAACCATATCCGCACCAGCCATGGCGCGGTTGAGATCAGAAAAGCTTTCTTCGGCGGCTGCCTCGCCAATTTTGGGGTCGCCACCGGCGCCGAGCCCGCGCGTAAGGCGGGGTCCGAGCTGGACTTTGGTGGGGGCAAGGCTGGCTTTGAGCGCCTGGCTGTCGGTGTTGCAGGCAACGTAATCTACACCGCTCAGACCTAATTCAATCATGCGATTGACGGCGTTACACCCCCCTCCACCTAAGCCGACAACTTTGAGAACGGGCAGGTGCGCTACAAAGGGCGCGCGGTTGACTGGTTTTGCGTTTAAGGGCATGTTCATGGTTCACCTCTCTGCCATTTGGGATGCAAATTCTATGCCAATACCGTCGATTCGACGGACGGTGCTGCCGCTGAGCCTGAGTTGGTCGAGGGTTTCTTCAGAGTAGGCGCTGGCATTGCCAATGACGGTGACCTCCTGTGCCAGGGCAGCTTCACTGACGGAAAAGCCAATGGTGGGGCGGTATTTTTTGATGAGCGGGCGCAGCATCTCGAGGTGCCAGTCAGCGACGCCCCACTCGAATGTGGGCAGTAAAAGGTAATGTTGGATGGGGTGGCAGGGATCTGCCTGGGGTGCAGCCGCGGACTTGACCTGCTGTCGGGGCGAGGCTGCCAGGGCACGGAGGGTATCCACGGCGGGGAAGGTGGTGCCATCGGGTTGGAACCAGGTATGGTTTGCGGTGGGCGCAGTGGATTCGGCGGATAGCTGGTAGAAAAAGCCCACGAGCACCGATGCTGGTACTGGTTCCATCGGTGTGTTTTCGCCAGAGGGATCGGTGGCGGCTTCGCCGATCAGAGCGCGGGCAATGGCTTCGATCTCCTGCGGATGGCGCGGAGGGAAAGCCTGGGATGAGCAGGCAGGGTCAAATGGAGCGCCAGCCTGCAAGAGGATGATGGGCACCTCGTGGTTGAGAATTGACCGGGCTATGGATTGATACCAATCAAAGATGCGAAAGCCGTTGTGATCCTGTGAATCCTCCGGGGTGTGGTAGGGACGTGCTGAGGGCCAGCGCTCCGGGCCGCCTGAACCCCAGTTGAGGGGCCGCTGGTTGGCGCGCGCATAGCAGGAGAGCAGGGTGCCCTCCAGAAGGGTGGAGTTTTTGCGGCGTGTCATGCCTTCCAGAACGGCGCGCAGAAAGGCGGTATCCCAGTAGGCGCCAGCAGGCTGGAGCGGCGGCAGGATGGAGGTGAGACCGACCTGCGCAGCAGCATGAGCGAGGGGGAGGTAGCGGTCGAGGAAGTGTTCCACCAGGTTGTGCTGAGCCCATGTGGGGGCTGACCAGGAGGCGCGGGTGTTGGGGGAATCAAAGAAAAGGACGGCTTTTACCCCCCATCGGCTGTAGACTTCGAGGATGGGGGTGCGCTCGGCGAGGGCGGGTGGGGCGCTGAGGGGCAAATCAAATTGCACGAGGGGCTCAATACCGGATTGAACCAGACCGCGCAAGAAAGATTCCGGGATGGCGCGGCTGGC
>CAYVOX010000171.1:0-5887 GCA_964453035.1 uncultured Anaerolineaceae bacterium | reverse complement strand
AATACCAGGCGCTCACTCCCTCCAGCCCCTACTCAAATTTCATTGATCTCTCGACCAACAACAAACTGAATGCTGAAGCCCTATTCTACCGCACATACGGCCTGGGGAACAATACCCTCATCCTGCAAACCTGCATCTCAACAGAAAAAGTATCGTCTTGGGGAAGATTGTTTGTCCTGGCTCGCCCCGCGGATAACCTGACCTTATCAGTGGCGCAGGTTGTACCCAGCATCGAAAAAGCCTTTGCCTCGGCAGCCCGCAGTCTCACTTCAAACCAGTTCCTAGCAGCCAGCCGATAATTTCGCTTAGTTTTCCTGCTTATTCCTGAGATTCAACTCCCACGTGATCGGTTTGTTTTACGGGCTCACTCAGGCGATGCAACAATAATTAGCCTGTGCGTATTGGAATCATTGGGCCAGCAGGTGACCAGCGTCACCCGTTCATCTTGCGAGGGACTGATCCAGCGCGCGTTTTGCATGCGCTGGTTAAGGTCAATCTCCACTTCCTGAAACAAAACCTTGTTGGAAACCCGGTAGGTTAAAACCCTTTTCTGCGTGATGATTTGGATGGTGTCGCCCGCATTCAGGTCAATCAGGCGGCTAAAAACCTCTCCAAAATCATTGTTGTGCCCGGAAAAGACCAGGTTGCCCACTTCGCCTGGTAACGCCATAGATGTGTGCCACCCGACTGCATAAAAATCGGGGGCAAACCACATATCCACCATTTTTCCATCCATGATGACCTTGCGCTGGGTGGCCTGTACCACCGGCGCGCTCAAATCAACCCCTGGTATCACCATCCAGACCGGGAATTCTTTTCCGGCAGCATTGATTTGCTCGAAAAGTAGCGCCATCCTCGGTTCACTTCCCAACACAGCGCGTTTTCCCTGGCTGTGAACCTCCGGATTTGGATTCGCCGAAAGGAATTCCACTTCTTGCCCGCCTGCTTTTGTCGGCTCTATACCGCCCCCGGAGCTATTCGCAATTGGCGTTCTAATGATGTCGCCAAGATCGAGCGTTGGGAGAATGGAATCGGAAACCACCCGGGACTCAACAGCGCGAAAATCCCCCTGAAGGAATCCACGCAACAAGCCCAGTCCAATCAAAAAGACGCCCGCAAGGATCACAATATAGGGGCGTCTTATCTTGCGTAAAAAAGTCATTTCTCGGTCTGTAATTTATATCCCAGTCGGTCAATATTGAGGATGAGATCGAACTCGGATGTGATGGTCTCAAATTTACGCCGTAGGAGGTAGATCAGGTACTTGGTGCGCTTGCGCGCATCTTCCGAATCCTCACCCCAAACCGCCTGAGAAATCTTGTTGTAGCTAACAATCGCCGGCGCATGTTTGGCCAGCACCGACATCACCGCGAATTCTTTCGGCGTCAAGTGGATGTGCTTGCCCTGGAAAATGATTTCCTGGGTTGACATGTCAATTGTTAAATTCACCTGGGGGAAGATGAGCCGGCTGATTTCCTGAGTCTTTCCAGCACGGCGTAAAACAGCGCGTATCCTGGCCACTACTTCAGCATTGAAAAACGGCTTTGTCAGATAATCATCCACGCCAATATCCAGTGCCCGCACAATTTCATCTTTGGCGCCAATGGCTGAGACAATGATGACCGGTACCTGCGACATCTCGCGAATGTATCTGAGGGTTTCCCATCCATCCATCTCGGGCATCATCAAATCGAGTAGAACCATATCAACGGGTGCATCTTTAACCTTCTTAAGCGCATCGCGGCCGTTCAATGCACTTAAGACATCGTATCCCGCCATCCTCAGAATATTTTTGATGAGAAATACAGTATCCGGTTCGTCATCCACAACAAGGATGCGCTGGTGGTCAATTGATGGTACTTCGTCAAGGTCCATTCCCAGTTTCAACATTTGATCGCCAACCACTTGAACAGCCATAATACCTCCCCGATATGTGCCCTCAGGATAATTCCGTTTTTCTGAAATATAATTGATAAATACACCGTTAACAGATGCCGGATTCTTTAATGTAAATAAGTTTTTGCTTAACCATTAGTATATAGTTTACAAACCAAATGTCAACCGATAGTCGCGCATTCTAATACTATTTTTTGGACTATCTTAGGAACTATTCCTTCTCAAGGAGTCGGGCTCGCAACAATCACCAGGCGGTGAGTATTGGATTCATATGGCCAGCACGTCACCAGGGTTATCCGTTCATCCGTCGAGGGAGCGATCCATCTTGAATTGAGCATGCGTTGCTCCAGTGGAACGCCGACCTCCTGTAACTTCAAGATATTGGTGATGGTATAGGTAAACAGATTTTGGCCGGAAAAAACCATCAAGTTATCTCCAATTTTCAGATTAATCAGATACCTGAATACCTCCCCGTGGTCATTATGATGTCCGTTCAACACTGTGTTTCCAGCCCGTCCCAGGCCGGCGGAGCTGGTATGCCACCCGGCAGCAAATTGGTCTGGCGCAGCCCACTGGTCAAAAAGATAACCGTTGACTTTCACCCTCAGCAACTTAGCCGGGACGATGGTTGCATCCAGACCGATTGATGGAATCAAGATGCGCGTCGGTATTTGCTTCTGGTCGCTATCTGGATCATCAATTTTCACTTTGTTCGGAGAGCTTTCGGTAGAACTATTTCTGATATCATCTCCCCCCTCCCCCTGGTCAACAGGCGCCTTTGTGGTTGGAACAACGGATGAGCTCTTTGGCTCGATCCCTGCCGGCTGCTCCTGTGATGCAGTGGATATATCTGGTAAAAGAGCTCCCCCTATCCCCAGCGGAGCCTGCGTAGATTGCGGCACAGGCAGCGTATTGACAACCTCACCGACGACAATTACATCATCCTCTGGTTTAGGCTGGTTGGCAGCAGCCAGGCTGCGAAAGATACCAAATAAGAGCAGTAAAATTCCGCCAATCACCAGCCAGGATGAATATCGTAATGAGGTTCTCATAGCAACACCTTTTTGGGTGCGCCTGCTGTATCCAACAGGCGCACCCAAATTTCATTTGCTAATTTTCTAGGTTCAATTTTATGGAAAGACCGTGCAAGACCAGAGCCAGTCCAATTGTAACCATTCCCAGGTTCATCAAGGTATTTTGAAGCGATCCCAGTATAGTACCTGGCTTCACAAAATCCGTACCGGTCACGGGGATAAGCGGTTGCGAGGTCACTACAGCCGGAGGTGGTAATGTTGATTGGCGTACAACCTTCGTTGCTGTTGAGGTCATCCCGGGCGTAAGGCTCACCTGCGGTACCGACGGTGTGTTGGTTGGACCAACCGGTGTTGTCTCAGGCACAACCCTGGTACCCGTTGGGTTGGCAGGTGGCGTATTTGTCATGGTCGGAGGCACAGCGGTGATTTCAGGCACATTAGGGGTAGTGGTTGCTGTGGGCGGCACACTTGTGTTGGTTGCTGTGGGCGGAACGCTGGTATTGGTCGCGGTCGGTGGAACAGTGGTGATTTCTGGCACATCGGGCGTAATGGTTGCCGTCGGCGGCACTGCCGTGAAAGTTGCCGTGGGTGGCACTGCCGTGAAGGTCGCAGTTGGTGGCACTGAAGTGAAGGTTGCCGTAGGCGGCACCGTGGTATTGGTAGCGGTTGGTGGCACAACGGTGCTCGTCGCCGTGGGTGGTACCAGGGTCTTCGTCGGGGTCGCTGAAGGCACTATCGAGCAGGAAATGCTGCACTGCCCGCTCCACAGGTCTCCCTGACCGGGATGTCCATCCCTTTGAAAAGCACGGAAGGTATAATTTCCAGACACATTATTGGTTGGGAAGGATAAGACCACGCACGAATCCGGGTCCGTTGAAGGGATGGCCGGGATGATACCGTCTCCAATTTTTGAGCCGGACCCCTGTGGCGCAGGTTTAGGGTTTCCATTTGAAGAATAGTAAACTTCAAATGTTGTGCTCCCCATCATCGTATCCCCTCCATTACAAACTTTCGCCCGGGCTTCGGTGCAATTTCCCTGGCATCCAAACGATTCGTCAAAATAAAGGGAGCTTTTGTCCCAGTCGCTATTTCCAGCCAGAACTGGATTGACAAACGCGCCCAGGGTCATTCCGCTGACCAGAAAGAGCACGCCAAGCCCGTACGCCAGCCTGGTGATCAATTTGATTATAGAACGATTTACGATGAACATGTGGTTCCTCCAAAAATGAAATGGTGTTTTTAAAAACAAAAACCAGCCAATATAAAAGGCCGGTTTCGCTACTGGCTCCCCAGGTGCCCCTCACATGTATCCTTGAGAAGCGACCACATAAAAGCACCTGGATCAATGCCGCCTGAGGTATATATTTATTAAGTATTACTTAATGTAAGTAATTATTCATACCTATCTCGATATTTATTTAGTATTATATAGTTACAAAGCCAAAAGTCAACGCTGCCAAAGGTTTTAAAAGACTATATTTGGACTATATATTTACCTAATATGCCACTATATATACATTTTTATTAATCTTTTATTAATTTTAACAGCAGTTATGGATTGCCATAACTGCTGTTTTTGGCTTATTGCAACCTGTATTAGCTGCTTTTTACGTTGTTTTCAAGCGTTCCTATCCCCTCAATGCTGCATTCGACCTTTTCACCTGCACGCAGAGCCCCACTTCCGGCTGGCGTACCCGTTAAAATCACATCACCCGGGTCAAGCGTCATCACAGATGACACAAACGCGATGATTTGCGTAACTGAAAATATCATTTCCCTCGTGGAAGCCATTTGACGTAACTCATCATTCACCTTGCAAGTGATTAGCACATCCATCGGGTCGAATTCCGTCTCAATCCATGGACCGAGCGGACAAAAGGTGTCAAAGCTCTTTGAGCGCGTCTTATGAACATCCTTGCGTTGCAGGTCTCGCGCGGTAACGTCATTGGCAATCGTGTAACCCAGGATGTACTCCCCCGCCAGTTCCGATGGAATCCATCGCCCGCGCTTGCCTATCACCACCGCTAGCTCAACTTCGTGTTCAACCTGCGCCGATTGCGGTGGAAGGATAATCGCTTCATGGTTCCCAATCACTGCGCTGGGGGGTTTTAGAGAGATTATTGGAATTTCAGGCACCTTAACATCTAGCCCCTGCACCTGGTCAATGTAATTCCTGCCAACCTCAATGATTTTTCCCGGCATGATGGGAGCGAGTAACCGCACCCTGCCCACCTCAATATCCGCCTCCAGCCGGCGATATTCCCCAAAAATATCGCCTTCAATGGGTCCCACCTTATCCTCATGAACCCAGCCTGTTATGATTGTCGTATGACCAGCCTGATAACGAACAAAACGCATCCTTCCTCCAGGATTTGCTATAATCAATAAGAAATTTCAATGAGGATGATTTTACCCTATGACAAAACTGAGTGAGTGGATTACCCAGAAATACCTTGATTGGGAAAAAGCCCAGGGAAAACCGCAGACTTATTATAACTTTTCCCGCTATCTCGACGTTCCTCATTCCGACCTAACCCTGTGGATTTCGGGCAACAGCCTCCCGGAAGGAGATCATCTCGTCAAACTGGCCAACCGCCTCGGCGAGGAAATCTATGACCTGCTTGTAAAACCCCGCCCTGTTGGTCATCTTCAGGCAATGAATACCGCATTCTTAAACCTGCCAGCCGCCTTTCGCGAACGTCTCAACAACGCTATCCTCGAAGCCGACCAAACCATCTCCCAATATCACCTGGATCCAGAATCAACAGAGGCTAAGCAGAGGGTAGTTCGCGTCTTTGAACGTTGGGGATTTAAGCTTAGCCCCTGAACCTGATTGCATTGCACGCCAATGCAAGGTATAATCCTCGTTGCGGGCGGGTAGCTCAGTTGGTTAGAGCACATCTCTTACACAGATGTGGTCGCAGGTTCGAGTCCTGTTCCGCCCACCTCTAAACCCC
>CAYVOX010000170.1:0-5977 GCA_964453035.1 uncultured Anaerolineaceae bacterium | reverse complement strand
TCCAAAACTCCCCCGCGCTGATGTACACCTCCACCATCCCGTCCTTCTCGCGCACCCGCGTTTTCGGCTGCGCGGTGGGTTTGGGCGGGCTCACCACTTCCACGCGTGGGGTGGGTTTTTGCGGGGGCGCCCCCTCAACCTGTGGGGTCGGTTTGGCAGGTGGGGGCAGGGACGGGGCTGCGGTCGCTTCCGGCAGCAGGCCGCGAACGGTCTCGATTAATTCGGGCAGGTGTGATTCAATCGGCGGAGTGGTGGCATCCAGCGCCTGGACGGTGCTCAGGTAGAGCTTGAATTTTTTGGCCGGGGGGAATTCCTCCACGCGGAAGTTCAAGATGGGCTTATCACTGTCATCCGCGTAGGTCACCTCTTTGAAAACAAACTTCGATCCGTTGGCGTTTGCCGTAAAAATCAGCAGGAACAGGCTGCACTGCTCAATGGCAGTGGGGATCTCCTCCGCCCATACCCTGGTCTTGGGGATATCGCGGTGCGCCATCCAGCAGGTGATGCCAGCGCCTTCCAGCGCCCGGCAAATCTGCTCGACCAGCTTCTTATCTTTGGTTGAATAGGAGATAAACACATCGCGCGGCATATCATCCCCGGATGAAACCATGGCTGACTCAGATTATACAGTAATCCTCCAGAACTGATTCATTCGCGAGCATTTTTATGATACAATTTTCTCAGTCGCTCACAGAAAGGCGTTCGATGCACACCAGCAACCTCTAATTTCAACATTTATCGGGTAGGTCATCTCGGATAGGCCGTATTCTGGCATTTTCCCGGGGGCATCTGCCCCCGGTTTTGTTGTGTAGAGGCAGGTTGCATCATGCTGAGTGTTTCCAATCTTTCCAAATCTTTCGACCTCCAGCTCATCCTGGACTCGGTCAATTTCACCCTCAACCCCGGCGAGTGCTGGGGGCTGGTGGGACCCAACGGCTGCGGGAAAACCACCCTGCTGCGCATCATCGCCGGGCTGGAGCAGGCCGACCGCGGCAGCGTGCGCTTTGACCCGCCCGACCTGCGCCTGGGCTACCTCTCGCAGGGCTTTGAGCCGGTGCCCGGCGAAACCCTGGCGGGTTTTCTTACCCGTATGGAGGGCGACATCCCCGCCCTTTCTGCCCGCCTGGAAGACCTGGCCCGCGCCCTGGCGCAGCAGCCCAATCAGCCCGCCCTTCAGCGCCAGTACGATTCCACCCTGGCGCAAATCGAGCGCGCGGCGCAATCGGCGGGGCGCGGCGAGAGCACCCTGGCGGCGCTGGGCCTGCAGCACATCCCGGCCGATTTGCCCGTCTCGGCCCTCAGCGGCGGGCAAAAAACGCGCCTGGCGCTGGCAGGGATGCTGCTCTCTGCCCCGCAACTGCTGCTGCTCGATGAGCCCACCAATCACCTCGACCTGCCCATGCTGGCCTGGTTGGAAGACTGGCTGGCGGATTTCAGCGGCGGGGTGCTGGTCGTCTCGCACGACCGCGCCTTTCTGGATGGGGTGGCGGCGGGCATCCTCGAAATTGACGATTTCACCCACAGACTGCGCGCCTACCCGGGCAACTACAGCGACTACGTTGAAGCCAAAGCCGCCGAGCGCGCCCGACACTGGCAGGCCTACGGTGACCAGCAGGAGGAGATTGCCCGCCTCAAATCCGCTGCCCGGCACGTGCGCAGCCTGGCGCAATTCCGCAAGGGCGGCAAGGCCGATGGCGGCGATAAGTTCGCCAAAGGCTTTTTTGCCAACCGCGGGTTGGAAACGACTCGCCGCGCCAAAAGCATCGAGCGGCGCATTGACCGCCTGCTGACCACCGACCATGTGGAAAAGCCCAAGTTGACCTGGGAGATGAAAATTGAGTTCGGCGAATCCGGCGAGACCGGGCGAGACGTGGCGGTGATGCAGGGGCTGGCGGTGGGCTACAACGGGCAGGCGCTGCTCAGCGAGATCAACCTCACCCTACGCCACGGCGAGCGCGCCGCGCTGATTGGTCCCAACGGCAGCGGCAAAACCACCCTGCTGCGCACCCTCTCCGGGATTCTGCCGCCGGTGAGCGGCACAGCGCGCCTGGGCAGCCGCGTCAAGGCGGGCACCATGCGCCAGGAGCAGGAGGAGCTCGACCCCTCGCTCAACCCGCTCACCACCATCCAGCAGTTCGCCTTTGCCAGTCCCACCGAGGCGCGTTCGTTCCTCTCGCTCTACCTGTTCAAAGGCGATGACGTCTTCACCCCGGTGGGCAAGCTCAGCTTTGGCGAGCGGGCGCGGCTTTCGCTGGCCTGCCTGGTGGCGCAGGGCTGCAACCTGCTGCTGCTGGATGAACCCGTCAACCACCTGGATATCCCCTCGCGGGCGCGCTTCGAGCAGGCCCTGGCTGGCTTCGAGGGCACCATCCTTGCGGTGACGCACGACCGCTACTTCATCCAATCCTTTGCCAACGTGGTCTGGCAGGTGCAGGATGGCACCATCAAAGAGGTGGAAAGAAGATAATTCCATAAAAGTGTTGTCATTCTGAGCCTGAGCGCAGCGAAGGCGAAGAATCTCGTTATGATGAAGAACTTGAAGACCGAATATCGAGATTCTTCGGCTTTTCAAGCCTCAGGATGGCATACGGTCAGGTCGCTAGATCTACTGACTACAGAAAGAATGTTACGCCAACTGTTACACCAACTTAAAACCAAACTGAGGAGCACAAAAAGCCTATGAAACGATTGTCGGATGAAATTCCTGGAAGAGAAATAGTGTTGCAAGTGGGGGCAGAGGGCGGGTCACTGACCATTGTCCGTTATCCTGTTTCTGGTGAAAAGTGGCAGTTTGCCTTCATTCGGGATGAATCAACCCTTGCTGATTTTTTAGGAGAAGAGGATAAAGACTTAATTGACGCACTTTCAGAAACACATGATTCAATAGCAACCTTCGAAGAGGCGATTGCCTTAATGAACGCATATCCGTGGCCAGAATTGTATCCACTTGTGGTGCATCCGGAATTTGTAAATCAAGTAATGGAAATCATTGAACGATCAGGCAATCTCCGAGCCAGGGACGAGTGGAAGAAAATTCTGGGAGGTGGAATGCCTGATACAGGCTACGATTAATCTATCCCCTGTAACCTGCCGGTTGAGACTCCCTCGGCTTCAGCAGCGCCCCTTTCATCAACCCCCGGGCGCGGCATGTCCCTTCATGTGCAGGTTGAAAAGGCGCGTCGCCTGGCCCTGCTGCCTTCTCTTTAGAAAAGGCTTACCGCCAGCCCCACCAGGTAAGGCACCGCCGCCAGCAGCCCCAGCCAGCGAGGACGGCTCTGGCTGGCATCGTTGCTATCCCAGTTGAACAGGTAAAGCGCCAATCCAAACGCCAGCGCCCCGCTCGCCACCAAAATAAACAGCGCCGCCCACGGGTCAAACGTGGCGGGCAGCCCCATTGCCAATCCGCGGAAGGCGTGCATGGCGTAGGTGGTGGGCAGCAGCAGCGCCAGCTTGCCCAGCGCTTCCGGCAGGATGCTGGTGGGCATCATCAGGCCCCCCAGGATCATCGAGGGCAAAAAGATGAGCTGCGCCCACAGCACCGTCATCTGCGAGGACGTGGAAACCACCCCAATCAGCAGGCTGAGCCCGGCGCACACCCCTGCCATCACCGCAAAGACCAGCGCAAACCCGCCCCAGTCCACCGGCAGCGGCGCCTTGAACAGCGGCGGCGCGCTCAGCGTGATGATAACGGCAATCAGCACCAGGTGCAGCAAAACCGAGAGTGCCGGGATGAGCAAGATGGAGCCAGCCGGCACGCCGTTGACCTTGTAGCTGCGAAAAATGCCCGCCTTGCGCGCTGTCACCAGCGTATCCGGCAGGCTGAGCAGCGTGCCGGAGAGGATGGCAAAAACAATCATCGCCGGGATGAGCGTTTCACCAAAGGTGGGATTGACCGCGCTCATCAACGCGCTGATGAGCAAGTACACCCCCAGTGGAAAGAGGTAGGTCATGAACAGCAGCGTGCGGTTGCGGATGCCGGTGCGAAATTCAAAGCTGAAGTGCTGCCAGAATGCGTTCATCGGGCGCCTCCGGGGTGGGTTAATTCAAGGAAGCGGTCTTCCAGCGAAGGGCGCTCAATACGCAAATCCACCAGCGCATCGGAGCGGGCGGCAAGGTAGGCCATCAGCGCGGAGACGGTGGCGCCGGGGTTGGTGGTGTAGTAGATGGCGTAATCCTCCTTCAACAGGCTCTGCGCCACCGCCGGGAAGCTCTCCGCTGCGCCGAGCAGGCTGCCGCCCTCGCTGCGCACCGAGATTTTGCTCAATCCCGCGCCGCTGGCGGTGATTTCCAGCGGGGTGCCGCTGGCGGCGATTTTTCCGCGCAGCAGAATGGCAATGTGATCGGCCATCTCCTCCACCTCGGCCATATCGTGGCTGGCCAGAAGGATGGTGGTGCCCTCCGCCCTCAACTGGCGCATCAGGTCGTGCAGCGCCGCGCGCGAGGCCACGTCCAGCCCGGCGGTGGGCTCATCCAAAAACACCACCGGCGGGTTGTGCGCCACTGCCAGGGCCAGCGCCAGCCTCCGCTGCTGACCGGCGGAGAGCTGGTGGTACTGGGCGTTGAGCTTTTCGCCCAGGTCCAGGCGGGTCAGCAGGTCGGTGCGGGGGGCCACGCCGTGGTAAGCGCAGAACAGCTTCATGGCCTCGCCGGCGGAGATATTGGCGGGCAGCCCTGAGGACTGCAACTGAACGCCCATCACCCCGCGCAGCCGCGCCGACTGGCGCGCCGGGTCCACCCCTGCCACGCGCAGTTCGCCGCCGCTGGGCGCGCGCAGCCCCTCCAGGCACTCCAGCGTGCTGGTTTTGCCCGCGCCGTTGGGTCCCAGCAGGCCAAAAATCTCCCCCTTTTGCACCTCAAACGAGATGCCGTCCACGGCCGTGAACGCGCCGTAGGTTTTGCGGAAATCCCGCGCCGAAACCATCACATCAGCCATATTATTCCTCTTGGAAATCTGTTGTCTAATACTTTATCAAACATCAATATCGAGTTGAATTATCATCATCAGGTTTGACAAAGCACTAGTAAGTCACCAGCCTCGGCAGCCGGCGCGCCGCAGCGATGGTGTTGACCAGTTCTCTGGGCAGCGGGGCAATCCCCGCAAAGCCGGTGCGTGCCACCCACGCCAGCAGCATCTGACGCAGCGCCTCCGGCTCCCAGGTTGCCAGCTTATCCAGCGTATCCACGCCCGCATCCACGTACAACCGCGCGCGGATGCCCTTGACGCCCTCGATGCGGCTCAAATCCGAAAGCTTCACCAGGTCGAGGATCACCTCGCCCGCCACGCCCGCCTGATCGGCCAGTTTTTGCCGGTCCTCCGGCGTGCTGCCCAGGCGTAGCAGGTCCATGGTGGAGCGCACCCCCAGGGCTGACAGGCGCTCTGCATCCGCAGGGTTGACCCCGCGGAAATCGCGCAGCAGTATCGCCTTTCGCCCGCTGGCAACACGCGCTTCCCTCAGGCTGCTGGCCAGTTCAGCCAGGTCGGCCCTGCCGCTGAAGGTAAAATACAGCGCGATGCCGCGCAGAGGCACCCGGCCCTCATCCACCTGCAAACCGTCGAGGTAAGCCCGCAGGTGCAGTTCGCTCGCCTCCGCCAGGCTGATGCCCTGCCGGGCAAGCAGGTGCTCCTCGAACGCGCGCGCCTGGCTGACAAGCGCATCAATCACGTGGGCCTGTTTGCCGGTCCTTTTGAGAAACTTCCTGAAGCCCGCTTCATCCATCGCTTACTTCACCACCTCAATGCTCTGCTTGTTGAAAGCCACGTGCACCGTGGAGGGGGGCAGCTCGCCCATCGGGTCCTGCCGGGTGACAGCCAGCCACAGCCTGGTGGCGTTCTTGATCTCCGCGCGGGTGAGCGTGACGGTGCCGGTGCAGGTGTAACCGACCGGGTCGGAGGCGGGGGAGGTGTTGGGCAGCTCCACGCGCTTGCGCCCGTAAGCGGTGCCCCCGGCCTGCGCGCCGCCCGCCTGCCCCCAGGTGA
>CAYVOX010000169.1:0-6008 GCA_964453035.1 uncultured Anaerolineaceae bacterium | reverse complement strand
ATATTGAGGAGATTAAGAATTATTTTGAGAAAAAAGGTGGTTATGATGATTATATTGATAATTTTGGAATGACGCCTGTCTCCATAAAAGTATTAGGTAGTATTTACCAGACGGTAAAAAGGATCATTTCTTCGGAACTGGCCAAGAGAGAACTTTCTGATGATGCCAGGCTATCAAGAGAAGATATCATAGGCCGGTTTAATCGCCTGGTAGAATCTCATTACAGCACAATGGAAAGCCTGATAGGCATGAAACTGAACTACCCGATGGAGTATTTGCACAAATCCCGAGCAAGTGAATCTTAATGGTTAACTAAACCGGTACCACGCGCGTACGAGAAACGTGTTTCGCTCCAGCCTGCGTCCCCGCAGGTTGCCCGCAGCACCTCCTTCTCTCCCCGCACAGGAGAGAGAAGGAGACCGGGAGGATGAGAGAGGTCAACACTGTAACCCCCAGGCGCAACGATCACATAACACTTTTGCTCCCGCCCCCGTCCCCGCGGGCATGCTTGCCTGCCTGAAGGATGAGAGCTGTCACGCGCCGTCCCACCGCACGGAACGAATCATCAGCCAAACAAAACTTTATTTGTACCCCTACAAATATACAGTATAATATCCTCCAACCATGACCGAAATCTGGAACGGCATTGTGGAAGGCCTGCGGCTGCTCTTTGGCGGCGACCCCATCCTGTGGGAAATCATCTGGGCCACGGCGCAGGTCAGCGGGGCAGCCCTGCTCATCAGCGCTCTCATCGGCATCCCCGGCGGGGCCGTGATGGGTTTGCTGCGCTTCAAGGGCAAGCGCTTCATCCAGGCACTCATCTACACCGGCATGGGATTGCCCCCCGTGGTGGTGGGACTGGCGGTTTACCTGCTGCTCTCACGCAGCGGGCCGTTGGGCAGCCTGAACTTGGATTGGATTCCCGAACTGTTCACCATCCCGGCAATGGTCACCGCGCAGGTCATCATTGCCACGCCCATGATTATCGGCTACACCGCCTCGGCGGTTGCTGAAGTTGACACCAACCTCAAAGTTCAGCTGCGCGCGCTGGGCGCCACCCCCACCCAGGTGACGCTGGCGGTGCTGCGCGAGGCGCGCCTGGGTGTGGTGGTGGCGCTGGTGGGCGGGCTGGGCAGCATCATCTCGGAGGTGGGCGCGGTGATGATGGTGGGCGGCAACATTGACGGCTCTACCCGCGTGCTCACCACTGCCATCATGCTGGAGACGCGCCGCGGCAACTTTGGACTGGCTATTGGGCTGGGGCTGGTGCTGCTGCTGATTGCCTTTGTAATTAACTTCGGTGCCACGCAGTTGCAGGGCAAGGGGAAATAAGCCGTGGAACCCATTTTTTCGCTGCAGCATGTGAAGAAGCGCTACGATGGGCGCCTGGTGGTTGACCTTGACCGCCTGGACGTGGCTGGCGGCGAGATTCTGGCCATCGTGGGTCCCAGCGGGGCAGGCAAATCCACCCTGCTGCGGCTGCTCAACTTTTTGGAGTTCGCCGATGAAGGCCAGGTATCCTACCGGGGAAGCGCAGCCGGGCCGGGCATGGAGCTTGGACTGCGCCGCCAGGTGACCACGGTCTTTCAGCGCCCGGCGCTGCTGCATGCCAGCGTGGAGGAGAACATCGCATACGGGCTGCGCCTGCGGGGTGGGGATGGAGTCCGGTCAAAGGTGGCAGAGGCGCTGGAGCGCATGGGTTTGAGCCACCTCAGGCGGGCAGCGGGGCGCACTCTTTCCGGCGGGGAGGCGCAGCGCGTGGCGCTGGCGCGCGCGCTGGTGCTGGAGCCGCGTGTGCTGCTGCTGGACGAGCCAACCGCCAACCTCGATCCCTACAACATCAGCCTGATCGAAGCCGTGGTGCGGCAAACCAACCAGGAACGGCACACCACCGTGGTGCTGGTGACGCACAACATCTTCCAGGCGCGCCGCCTGGCAAGCCGGGTGGGCCTGCTGTTGAACGGGCGGCTGGTGGAACTGGCTGATACCCACGCCTTTTTTGAGCACCCGCGCGATACGCGCACACAAGCCTTTGTGAACGGCGAGATGGTTTATTAATAATCCTGCCGGGCTTATGACCGGGGATTATATAGTTAGATAAATAAAAACGGAGGATAGCAATGAAAAGACTCAGTGGTTTCATCAGTTTGTTGGTACTGGCTTCGATGGTTCTGGCCGCCTGCGCGCCGGCAGCCCCAATCGCGGTTCCCACGGTTGCGCCCACCCAGGCGCCCCCGGCGGAGATGATCCTGGCGACCACCACCAGCACGCAGGATTCGGGGCTGCTCGATTACCTTCTGCCCGATTTTGAGAAACAATTCAACGTCAAGATCAAGGTGGTGGCGGTGGGCTCGGGGCAGGCCATCCAGACGGGCAAGGACGGCAACGCAGATGTGCTGCTGGTGCATTCCCCGGCTGCCGAGAAAACCTTCATGGATGCCAACGACGGCGTGCGCCGCGAAGACGTGATGTTTAACGACTTCATCATTGTGGGACCCGCCAGCGACCCGGCGAAAATCAGCGGGATGAAGACCGCCGCAGAAGCCTTCAAGGCCATTGCCGAGAGCAAATCCACTTTCATCTCGCGCGGGGATGATTCTGGCACGCACGTTAAAGAAAAAGCCGTGTGGACGGCGGCAAAGCTCGAGCCTAAAGGGGAGTGGTATCTCTCCACGGGGCAATCCATGGGCACCGTGCTGACCATGGCTGATGAAAAACAGGGCTACACCCTGGCAGACCGCGCCACATACCTGGCGCTGACTCTAAAAGGGCTGAAACTCAAGATCCTGGTGGAAGGCGAGCCGCTGCTGCTCAATCCATACGGGGTAATCGCGGTGAACCCGGCCAAGAGCCCAAAAATCAAGGGTGACCTGGCGACAAAGTTCATTGACTGGCTCATCTCGCTGCCGGTGCAGGAAAAAATTGCCGCCTTCAAGAAGGCGGAATTTGGCAATTCGCTCTTCTTCCCCAGCTCAAAGCTGTGGAAGCAGGCTCACCCGTAATTTGCGGGTTTAGCAATCCACAACCACCGCCTGCCCGGTTTGCGAGAAATCGTAGCCGGGCAGGTGCGCTAGTTGCAGGCAGCTGCCCGGAGCCGCCAGCCACTCGAACAGGTTTTGCAGCGGCGGCTGCACGGCCTGGGCTTCAAAGGTCACCAGATCGTAGGGCTCCTCCACCAGCGGGGAAAAGCTGAGCCCAAAAGCCTGGGCCGCCGATTGCAGCCCCAGCCCAACATCCGCCTGGCCTTCCGCCACAGCCCGCGCCACCTCAGAGTGGGTCATCTTTTCGCAGCCATAACCGCTGAGATTTTCAGAGTTGAGGTTAAGACGTCTCAGCTGGGCATCCAACCAGACGCGCGTACCCGAGCCGGGCTGGCGGTTGACAAAGCGCACCGCCGGTTGGAAGAGGTGCGCTAATGCGCGAATTCCAAACGGGTTGCCCGGCGCGGTGATGAGCCCAATGCGGCGCGAGGCGAGGCGCACTGCCACCATGCGCTTGCCGGGGAATAATTTGCGCAGGTAGGGTTCGTTATAAAGGCCTGTTTCAACATCCAGCAGGTGGCAGCCCGCCAGGTCAGCCTTGGCCTCAGCCAGCGCGATGAGCCCGCCCAGGCTGCCGGAAAAGCTCAACTGCAGGCTGGCGCCGGGTGAGATCAGCTCCATGTGACCGGAAAGCCAGGTAACGGCCATGTCGTGGCTGCCGGCGAAGCGCAGCGTCTGTAAGGGTTGCGTGTCGGGCTTGAGTTGTTCAACGGTTCGCCAGCGGTCTTTAGCCACCTCCAGCGCCTGCTCAATCTCATCCCAGGCATAACCGGCATTGAACGCCTCCAGCAGGAAGGTCTCGGCGCGGTGCACCAGGCTGGCACGGCGCAGAGGGGCGCGCTGGTCAACATCCGCCAGGTTAGGCTTACCCGAAACGCGCGTCCCCTGCCCGGCCTGGCTGACCACCAATCCCTGGCGGGCCAACTCCTGGTAAGCCCGCTGCACGGTGCCGGTGGTACAGTTCCAGCGCTGCTTCAGGTCGCGCAGGGAGGGCAGGCGGTCGCCGGGCTGAAGGCGGCCCGCCAGGATCTCATTACGCAGTAGTTCCGCGATGCGTTTGTATAAAATCACCTCATCCATCATTCCTCCATTCACAGGCCGGGGAAAATCTCATCACCTATAGTATAGCGCACAGCGCCAGAGGCGCAGCACAAGTTGCAAACCTCGCGCTGATTCACGGGTACAATAAAACCAGGCCGGCGCTCATACTGCTTCCACGGCGGCGCCTGCCGCATGATGAACCCTGAGAATCAGCAAGGAGCAAACAGCATGGCACCCATTAAAGTCATCATCCTGGGCGCGGGCAACCGCGGAACGGTTTATGCCAGTTATGCCAGCAACTTTCCAGAGCAGATGCAGGTGGTGGGCGTGGCTGAACCGCGCGCAGATTTCCGCGACCGCATGGCGCAGGCCCACCACATCCCCCCGCGCAACGTCTGCGCGGACTGGCGCGAACTGGCCGAACGCCCGCGCTTTGCCGATGCAGCCGTCATCGCCACGCCAGACCAGTTGCACACCGCTCCGGCGCTGGCGCTGGTTGAGCGGGGTTACCATATCCTGCTCGAAAAACCCATGGCGGTGACCGAAACCGACTGCCGCCAGATCACCGCCGCCGCGCAGCAGCACGGCATCATCTTTGGGGTGGCGCACGTGATGCGCTACACCCGCTACACGCGCAAGTTGAAGGAGATCCTCGATTCCGGCGCGATTGGCGAGCTGGTCAGCCTGCAGCACCTGGAGCCGGTGGGCTACTGGCACCAGGCTCACTCTTATGTGCGCGGAAACTGGCGCAACGCAGAAAGCTCCACCTTCATGCTGCTGGCTAAATCCTGTCATGACCTCGACTGGATGACCTACCTGATGGGCAGCAAGTGCCTGGCGGTCTCTTCGTTCGGCTCGCTGGCGCACTTCACGCCCCAGAACAGGCCCGCTGGCGCCGCCGAGCGCTGCCTGGATTGCGCTGTGGAGGCAAGCTGCCCCTACTCGGCGGTGCGAATCTACCTGGGACGGGTGCAGCAGGGCATGCTGGGCCACCCGGTGAGCGTGGTTGCCGCCGCGCCGACTCCGGAGAGCGTCACCCAGGCGCTGCGCGAGGGACCTTACGGGCGCTGCGTGTATGCCTGCGATAATGACGTGGTGGATCACCAGGTGGTGAACCTGTTGTTCACCGGCGGGCGCACAGCAGACTTCACCATGACCGGCTTCACCCGCTATGCTGACCGGCAAACGCGCCTGTTTGGCACGCGCGGCGAAATTAGCGGGGACGGGCGCGAAATCCGGATTTTTGACTTCCTGACCGAGCGCACCACGCTGATTGACGCCGCACCTGTCCCCGGACCGTTGAGCGCCCACGGCGGCGGCGATTTGGGACTGATGCAGAATTTTGTGGCTGCCGTGGCGCAGAACAACCCGCGGCTGATCTCTTCCACCCCGGAGGAGATTCTAAACTCTCACCTCATCGCCTTTGCCGCCGAAAAAGCCCGCCTGGAAAAGCGGGTGGTGGAAGTGTGAGATACACCCCTGCAGTTAGCCTGCAGGGGTGCACCAGAGTAACACAGACCTGTTGACAGAGACCTGTTAGGTTTTTTAAAACCTAACAGGTCTTATACATAGCATATGAAAACTGCGCTTAAAACCGCTTACCCCGCCAGCAAAGCGCGGCGCTGCTTGATGACCTCCAGCACACGCTGCCAGCTTTTAACAAAACTGCTGCGGAACAATTCCACCGGTCCAAATTCATCGTACTCATCCACATGGATACCGTCATCTTCATAGCCGCGCCTGAAATCCGGCAGCTTGCTCATCAATTCCTGCAGCACGCGCGGCTCCACCGGGTTAAACATGCGGCTGATGACAGGAGGATTCTGCGCCAGAAGCTGGTCGGCGGTGCCTACCCAGTTGATGGTCAGGTTGACCTCGCCGCCTACCAACTCGGTGAAGTGGTGCAGCCCGCGCGCCCCGCCGCCG
>CAYVOX010000168.1:0-6074 GCA_964453035.1 uncultured Anaerolineaceae bacterium | reverse complement strand
GGTCATCTTGAAAATAACTCTGTTAGCGTAAATGTTAATTCGCCTGTGACAAGGGGGCAAAAGTTAGGAGTGGTTCAAGAGCAATGGTTCGTTGGTTTAAACACACCCTTCCATGATGATTCACATTTGCATTTTGAGATGCGTTATTTTTACAACGCAAGTAATATTTATTCTCTATCTACTTCATGTAATGGTTATTTACCAGGCCGTGGTTATGCTTATCCCGAAATACCAGATAACTTCCCTCCTTCCCAATCTCAACATTACACTAATCCCAGGAGCTTTGTATCTGCTCACAGGGGTTATTTTCTTCCTCTGATTATGAAACCGACCTGTGAGGAAGGTGCTCAATTAATCACAAATGGTGGCTTTGAGCAAGGAAATGCTTCTTGGAATGTGGTGAGTTATTATAATGTAATACTTTCTTATCCAAATCAAAGTCCAGTTTCACCCCGAACTGGTTCTTGGCTCGCATTTCTTGGCGGTGCAAATAATATTAATAACGATACCAATATGGAGCGATTGTCACAAGACATATCATTTATTTCGAATACTTCATCGTTTACGTTTACTTATTATGACAAGATTTTGTCGGATGAAGGTACAACACAACCGTGGGATTATCTTTATGTTAGGCTCTATGATGGTAATTGGGGTTTTATCCAAACCATTGACACAATGGACAACAGGTCTAAAGATTTAGGCTATATTGCCCGTTCAATAAATGTACAGATAAATCCTCAATGGATTGGGCAAACTCTTCATTTGAGCTTTGAGGCAAATACAGATTCAACGAATCTCACGGACTTTTTCATTGACGATGTAGGTCTGGTAACGCATTGCAATTAATTTTTAGCGAATAAAAACTTACTCTTTCAAAGGACAAGCTAAATACGGGAAATAAATCGGGACAAGGGTCCCGTGATCCAAGGGACACTTGTCCTTATCACCACGGGACACCTGTCTTTTCAAAAACTGGATGACAAAATCAGTTGCATTAATAATTTAGGAGTCATATAATTAGGTCACTATACCCAGTCAGGAAGGAGGATTGTATGGCCAGTGTAACTTTTGATCATGTTTCAAAGAAATTTGGGGATTTTACCGCAATAAACGACCTCGATATCAAGATTGCCGATAAGGAATTCCTGGTTCTGGTTGGACCTTCAGGTTGCGGTAAAACCACCGCTCTGCGCTGCCTCGCAGGGCTCGAAGAGGTGACCGGTGGTAAGGTGCTCATCGGCGATACGGTGGTCAATGACATCGCGCCCAAAGACCGCGACATCGCCATGGTGTTCCAGTCCTATGCTCTTTACCCCCACATGAGCGTCTTCGACAACATGGCATTTGGACTCAAGCTGCGCAAGGTTCCAAAGGCTGAAATCAAGAAGCGCGTAGAAGAAGCCGCCGGCATCCTGGGCATTGAGCATCTTCTCAAGCGCAAACCGCGTGAACTTTCAGGCGGTCAGCGCCAGCGCGTGGCAGTGGGACGCGCCATCGTGCGCGAACCCAAGGTTTTCCTCTTCGATGAGCCGCTCTCAAACCTGGATGCCAAGCTCAGAGTTCAAACCCGCGCGGAAATCAGCAAGTTGCACCAGCGCCTGCAAACCACCTTTATTTACGTGACTCATGATCAGACGGAGGCCATGACCATGGCCACCCGGATCGCAGTCATGAATAAAGGTATTTTGCAACAGCTGGACACTCCGCAAAACCTCTATGACCGCCCGGCAAACCTGTTTGTCGCAGGGTTCATCGGTTCGCCTTCGATGAACTTCTTCCCGGCGAAGATCCGCAAGGATGGTTCGGCTGTGTTTGTGGATACTGGCGATTTTGCCGTCAAGCTCCCGGATGACCGCGCTGCCAAATATGCACCAATGGCTGGCAAAGAAATCATCTTTGGCATCCGCCCAGAGGATATCCACAACCCGGCTTTTGCGCCGCCCGGAATTTCCGCTGCGCCGGTTGAAGCCAAAGTGGATGTGACCGAGTTGATGGGCAATGAAATCTTCCTCTACCTGGTGAGTGGTAAGAACAGCTACGTGGCGCGCGTTGACCCGCGCACCCGCTTCCAGATGGGTGATCAGGTTCAGCTCGTCTTCAACATGGAAAACTTCCACATCTTCGACCCCGAAATCGACAAGGAAAATCCGGCCGCAGTGCGGTAGAACTTACCGTCTGGCGTGTTTCTGGTATACTATGGCAGCGCAAGAGAGCTTCTTGCGCTGCCATCTTAATCTCAACCAAGCAGGGATAACTATGTTCAAACTCGTCTTATTGCGACACGGTGAAAGCACCTGGAACCTGGAAAACCGCTTCACAGGTTGGACGGATGTAGATTTATCAGAAACCGGCCTGGCTGAAGCCCACCAGGCGGGCAAGCTGCTCAAAGCAGAAGGATACACTTTTGATGTAGCCTTTACGTCGGTGCTCAAGCGCGCCATCCGCACCCTGTGGATTGCCCTTGATGAAATGGATCTCATGTATTTGCCGGTCATCAACGCCTGGCAGCTCAATGAGCGTCATTACGGCATGCTGCAGGGGCTGAACAAAGCAGAAATGGCCGAAAAGTACGGCAAGGAGCAGGTGCATCTCTGGCGGCGCTCCTACAGCACCCCGCCTCCACCCCTGGACTGGAACGATGAACGCCACCCGCGTTTTGATCCGCGTTATGCCGGCCTCAAGAAGAGCCAGCTCCCGGCGTGTGAATCGCTGGAGTTGACGCTCAAGCGCGTTATGCCTTACTGGGAGAAGACCATCACCCCGCGCATCCTCAAGGGGCACAAAGTGCTCATCGCGGCGCACGGCAACAGCCTGCGCGCGTTGGTCAAGCACCTCGATCACATCCCGGATGATGTCATCACAGAGCTCAATATCCCCACTGGCATCCCGCTGGTCTATGAGCTGGATGAAAAGCTGCAAGCCCTGCGTCATTACTACCTGGGCGACCAGGCTGCCGCGGCTGCCAAAGCGGAAGCGGTGAAAAAGCAATCGGAAGTCAAGAAATAAGTTCCGGTCTGAAAAAATCACAGGGACACGACATTCTCGTGTCCCTGTTTGACTTCAGAATCAGCTTTCCGTGGTTGCCTTCTTGCTCCACCGCCGACCCAGGAGGTAGAGCGCCGTTCCCTGCAAAATGGAAAGCGCCCCCACCCAGATGAAGGCATCCTGCCAGAACTGCATGGGGAACAGGCGGATGAGTGTGTCCGAAAACTGGAACAGCCAGGTATCCCCGCTGAAGAAGAGCATGTGGAACTGTGTGAACAGGGCGCTGAAGCTCAGCGCAACAAAAACAAGGATGGCAGCAATCAGTCCCAGGGTCCACAGCCCGCCGCGGCTCACCGCCTTCCAGTAGTTTCGCAGATTGCCAAACTTCCACTCCACCAGTCCAACGCCAAGGATGATGATCCCCAGCAGCCACCACGCGCCAATCATTTGCTGAACCAGAATTTTAACATCCAGCATGTGGCTTAGCTCGCGCTCGTTGTAGAACGGTGAGCCGTCCGCCAGTTTGTAGGCGTTAAAATAATCCAGCCCTGCGTCGTTCAGCAGGTAGTCAATCGAAATTTTGGCGCCTTCCAGCCGTTCCTCCAGCGTAAAACCATAAGGATCTGCTGGAAAATAGGGCATGTGGTATTCCACCTGGTAAAAGATGGGGGTGAGCAATACCCGAATCGAGGTCATTACGATGAACAGCACAACTGCCAGGCTCAAAAGAAGTGATGCAGCGGATTTGAGGAATTTCATTTTAGAATCTCCGTGTTGCCGGTCAGCAAAAAGCGCATCACCATCGCGTTGGTGATACCCTCCACAGGCGCCAGGTCGTCTGTGAAAACCGGCCCGGCCTGCGGGGCAGGCTGTAAATTTTGTTCCACCACCTTGAAGACGTGCGCCAGCAGGGGGTGCAGGTTGCTTTGCGGCAGCAGCCGCTCGGCGTTCTGGCTAAACGCCTGGCGCGTCGTCGGCCGGACGCTGGCATAGAGAATAGAATTGAACGTTCGCGGGATATCCACCACGTGAACGGTTGGAAAAACCGTCAGGATAGTACTTGCCAGGGCTTCTATCATCCTGCGGTCACCGGGGGCGCGGCCCACGTTGATGACCATCACGCCGTCAGCGGTTAAGTGCTCGCGCACCGCCGTGAAAAATTCGACAGTTGTGAGGTGCCAGGGGATGTAGGGCGGGCGGTAGGCATCCACGCTGATAACCTGGTAAGTGTGGTCAGCGTGTTCCAATCCCCAGCGCCCGTCCTGGATGAACACGTTCAGGTTGGGCTGGTTCATGTCAAAATATTGGCGTCCCACCTCGATGATTTTCTCGTCAATCTCCCAACCGTCAATGCGTATAGCCGGATACGCTGCGGCGGCCTGCCGCGCGGTCGTGCCTGCTGCCAGCCCCACAATTGCCAGTGACCTGACGTCCTCTGGGTTCATTCCCTCGTTAAAGAAAGGCGCCGCCAGAACCATCTCCCAGGGGCCGTTATAAACCAGTTCGGTGGGGTGGTAAACCGAGTGCTGGCCCTGTCCCTCGTTGAGCCGCAGCACGCGCAGGTCGTTTTTTTCAACAACCTGGATATAGTTATATGAGGACTCTGTTTCGAAAATCATGCCATTGGTCAGCCGGTCGCTGCCCTGCAGGCCAAAGAGCAGAATAACCAGCAGGAGCAGCGGTGCCCACAGGTAAACCAGGGCTGCTTTGAGGCTCACCGTGCGCCACATCCCTATGATTGAGACAATCATCAGTAGCCCGCTCACCACCAGGAAAGATCGGTACACGCCCACAGCTGGCAGCAGCACCAGGACGGGTAAGAAGGTGCCGATGAACGATCCCAGGGTTGAGATGGCGTAGATTTTTCCGGAAATACGCCCGATACCCTGTGCCTGGCGGATGGAGAGCTTGATGGCAAACGGCGAAGTGACTCCCAGCAGGATAACCGGCACCACCAGCAGCACCATCACCGAAACAAACATGCCTGCCAGCAGGCCAAACTGCAGCCGGTCAAAAGCCTCGGCGGCGGTTTGCAGCACCGGGCGAGCGATGAGCGGCAGAAGCCCGATAGCCACCGCTGCCCAGATTTGAATGGTGAAGAACGTGTGGAACCTGGGCGACTTATCCGCCCAGCGCCCCCCGACATAATTGCCGACAGCCAGGTAAATCAGGATGAGCCCGATAATGGTTGCCCAAACCAGGTTGCTGCTGCCAAAATGCCGCTCCAGCAGGCGCGATGCCAGCATCTCAAGCGCCAGCGAGGTCAATCCGGAGGTAAAAACGGTAATGAAGAGAATGGTCTGCATTTAAATCCCGAGTCTCCCAGAATTCCCACGATTATACCCTCTTATCTCCGGCGTTTCATTTTCCACGCGGTATAATTCAGAAAAAACAACAGCGAGGTGCTCCCATGAAGCTCGTAACCGTTGCACAAATGCGCGCTATTGAAAAACAGGCCGATGAATCTGGGTTGAGCTATGCCCGGATGATGGAGAATGCCGGCGTCGGGCTGGCGGAGGCGGTGCTTGACCTGGCTGATGCGCTGGAAGGGCAGCCGGTGGTGGTGGGGCTGGTCGGCGCGGGCAACAACGGCGGGGATACCCTGGTTGCTCTGGCTGCATTAGCGGCTGCCGGCTGGAAAGCACTGGCTTACGTTGCTGTTCCTCGTCCCAGGGAGGATCCATACCTTGAACGCGTACTGGCTGCCGGTGGGAGCTTTGCGCCCCTCGAGCAGGATGAGGGTTTTCTTACGCTGGATGCCTGGCTGGATGAAGCCGACATCCTGCTGGACGGCCTGATTGGCACCGGCCTCAAGCTGCCCATAAAACCTGCGCTTGCCGGGTTATTAGAGCATGTTTCTCAACAGGTCATTCTGCCATTGGTCGTTGCCGTGGATTGTCCATCCGGCGTGGATTGCGAAACCGGCGAAGCTGCCCCCCAAACCATTCCCGCTGATCTAACCGTCTGCATGGCAGCGGTCAAAACTGGCTTGCTGCGCCTGCCCGCCTTTGAATACGTGGGCGAATTACTCAGCGTAGATATTGGCCTGCCGGACGACCTCGCGCTCTGGAAAGAGGTTAAAACTA
>CAYVOX010000167.1:1384-6089 GCA_964453035.1 uncultured Anaerolineaceae bacterium | reverse complement strand
CCCGGTTTAAAGCCCTTCCCGCTCTTCCTGCACCAGGTCAGCCTGCCCTTCTGCCTGTATGCCCTGCTGGCGATGCTCCTCTGGGCATTCGCAACCATCCGCCAGATCAGGTTGAACGGACAGTCCGCCATGCGCGAGGCGGGTACGACCCTTACCCTGCGCCTACCGGAGGTGCGTCGTGTGTTGTGGGCGGTCTTCCTCTGCCTGGCAGTCTGCAACCTTTTGGCAACGCTACTTATGGAAGCAGCAGAGTCCAAATCGCTGGTAAGTTTCATCTCCACGCGCTTTCTGGTGGAGTTGGAAACCAGCATCTTCACCTATTACTCCGCCTTGATGCACGCGCTGATTGCGCTCGGTTTTGCCCTGCTGGTATGGAAAGGCAAATCAAGGTCCATCAAGGTCATCTGGGGGCTGCTGGGTTTGCTCTTCGCGGCGTTTTCCATCGATGAGATCATTATGGTGCACGAGCGGCTGATCGCCACTTTCCGGTTTGAGGGGGCACGGATCAGTTCGAGCCAGGTATTCTACCTGCTGCCGCTGCTGGTGATCTTCGCCGGTTTGCTCTACTTCGTTATCCGCGTTTTCAAAAAGAACGGGGTGCGTGGATGGGGGTTGTTCTTTCTCGGCATGGTCATCTTCCTGGGCGCGGCGGTCTTCACCGAGGGGTTTGGTGAAGCCCTCGAAAGCCAGTATGGCGAAGGCGCGGTGCCATTGCTGATGCTCAAGCCCCTGCTTTTCCTCGAGGAGGGTGGCGAACTGGCGGGGATCTACCTGGTGTTCTTCTTCGTCCTGCGCCAGCTGCACAGCGCCTTGGGCGAACTGACCCTGCGGTTCACGCAGAAAACGGATTCCTGAAAAAGCAAGTTCACAAACCCGCAAACATGATATGATTTTAAGTTGACCAGCCTGCGCGTTCCCTCGCGGGACTTGCGACGGCCTGGTCACCTGATCTTCAAAACCCTGCCAAGGAGAGACCCCGATGACCGATCCCTCAAAATCCATAGACAGCCATTACGACGCCCGCGCCGACGGCTACCACGAACAGTACGAGCGCGACCGACTGTACGACCTGAACGCCCCCTACGCGGCGAATTACTTCCGCCTGCAGATGCTGCTGAACTCGTTCGTTTCCAAGGGCATCCGGCGCGTCATCGAGGTGGGCGTGGGCGAAGGCACCCCCCTGGCGACCCTGGGCAAGGCGGGGATCGACGTGTGGGGCTTCGACATCTCGCGAGAAATGGTCAAACGCTCCAAGGCGACCATGGAAAAGAACGGCATGAACCCCGAGCACATCTTCTGGGCGGATATCCAGGACCCCACCACCTACGCGCATTCCCTCAAGGAGGGACGCTTTGACGGCTTGATGGCGATGGGCGTGATGCCGCACGTGGAGAACGACGACATGGTGCTGAAGAACATGGCCACCCTGGTGCGCCCCGGTGGCAGCGTCTTCATTGAATTCCGCAACCAGCTGCTTTCTCTGTTCTCTTTCAATCGCTACACGGTGGATTTCGTGGTGGATGAGCTGCTCGCCGGCGTTGCCCCCGAGCTGAAGGAGATGGTGCGCAAGGACCTCGAGAGCCGCCTGCGGGTGGATATGCCCCCCGTGCGCGAAAAGGTGGAGGGCAGCGACGCCCCCGGTTTTGACGCCATCCTCTCCAAGTTCCACAACCCCTTCGAGGTGACCGAGCAGTTCAAGCGCCTGGGCTTCAGCGACATCAAGCTGCTGTGGTACCACTACCACCCCGCCATGCCCTACCTGGAGAAGACCAACCCCGCCCTCTTCCGCAGTGAAGCCATCCGGCTGGAGCACGAACCCTCCAACTGGCGCGGGTACTTCCTCTGCTCCGCCTTCGTGGTCGAAGCGGTCAACGGCGGTTAGGTATGCCCGAACCCGCCACCCCCGGCGAACTGATGCACCAGTGGATGAGCCGGGCTTTCCCCATCTGCCGCAGCATTACCGGCAACGGTACCCGCGAGACCCTGCGCATGCTCGGCGAGATCATCCCGCTGACGATCCACGAGGTGCCTTCCGGCACCAAGGTGTTTGACTGGGTCGTACCGCGTGAGTGGAACATCCGCGACGCCTGGGTGGAAGATGAACGCGGGCGGCGGGTGATCGATTTCAAAAACAGCAACCTGCACGTGGTGGGCTACTCCATCCCCGTAAACCAATTGATTTCCCTGGAGGAATTGCAGCCGCACCTCTACAGCCTGCCGGAACTACCCACCGCCATCCCTTACATCACCTCGTATTACAAGGAACGCTGGGGCTTCTGCCTGGCACATGAAGAGCGCGTGAGGCTGCAGCCTGGCAATTACCACGTCTGCATTGACAGCACGCTGGAGCCCGGCAGCCTGACCTACGGCGAGTTCCTGCTCAAGGGTGAAAGCACCCGCGAGGTATTCCTCTCCACCTACGTGTGCCACCCCTCAATGGCGAACAATGAACTCTCCGGCCCGGTGGTGACCGCGCACATCGCCAGCTGGCTGGCCTCCCAGCCGCGCCGCTACAGCTACCGCATCATCTTCATCCCGGAGACGATCGGCTCGATCACCTACCTCAGCCGGCACCTGGAGGAATTGCAGCGCAACGTCATCGCCGGTTTCAACATCTCCTGCGTCGGGGATGAGCGCGCATACTCTTACGTGGCATCCCGCTACGGCAACACGCTGGCAGACCGCGTGGCGGAGAACGTCCTTACCCATGCGCATCCCGGGTTTACCCGCTATTCCTTCCTAGATCGCGGCAGTGACGAGCGTCAGTACTGCAGCCCGGGCGTGGACCTGCCCCTGGTGACGCTTTCGCGCAGCAAGTACAGTGAATATCCCGAGTATCACACCTCGCTCGACAACCTGGATTTCGTCACCCCGCAGGGTCTGCAGGGCGGTTACGACTACGTGAAGGAATGCATCGAGGTGCTCGAATGCAACCGTACCTACCGGGTGACAAGCAAATGCGAACCCAAGCTGGATAAGCGCGGGTTGTACCCGCACCTGAGCACCCGCGAAACCGGCGCGATGGTGGAGACGATGATGGACTTCATCGCCTATGCCGACGGCAGCAACGACCTGCTGGAGATCAGCAGCATCATCGGCAAACCGGTGCGCCAGATCGCCCCCATCGCCGCGCAGCTCCTGGCTGGCGGCTTGCTTGAGGAGATGACGCCTTGAGGGCTTTCCTGGAGGATATGAACCTGCTGGACTGGGTGCTGGCAGCCGCGTTCGTGCTGGTGCTGGTATTTTTGGGGAACGCGCTCCTCAAACCCGGCGGCTGGCTGGCGGGGTTGTTCGCTGCGATTACCCTGCTCTACCTAGCCAAGCGGCGCAGAAATGAATTAAAGAAACCCCGCGAGTGACCTCACGGGTTTTTTTGCTTATCCCTCCCACCCAGGCATGGCAGCCTGGAGCATGCCCCCTGGAGCAAAGTTGTTTTTCAGGTATTCGAACGACTGCTCCCGGTTGAGCTGCCCCACCCGCGGGTCAAGGATGGCTTCAGCAAAGAGAACGATATCCTCCACCACCCGCTTCCCACGGAAATACGACCGCGCGTCCGCATCCACTGGATGATCCCCATAACCACCGTAAAAATGGCGCTGCTCAAAACCGGGGGTTGCGCCGGCAAATCCCTGCCCGCCGCCCACGAACATCAGGTCGCGCTCGCGCGGGGCAAGCAGCGGGTCGTCCCAGTCAATCAGGTAAACCCTGCCCTGCCCGTCAATATGCAGGTTGCCGGGATGCAAGTCAGCGTGGCACAGCACCAGGGGCAGGTTCTTGCGCCGCACCTGCGCGCCAAGTTCCCCGGTGCGCTGAATGAGCTCCTGCAAAACCTCCCCGTGAGTAAGCAGGTAAGCACCCAGTTTGTCCGCCAGGTCATCTTCGGCTGCCTGCCAGGGTTTTTGGGTGAGCAAGCCGCGCAGACGCGCACACCAATCGGGGGTATCCGCCTCGCGGTTGAGGGCTTGCTCCAGGCTTGTCGGAAGGGGCAGGCTGTGCACCTGCGCGACGACCCTGCCAAAACCCTGCCACTGCACGGCAGTCAGAGCGACTTCGTAGGCATCCCTGCCGGCGATGTAGGGCATCAGCACCACCTGCGCGTCCTCCAATTCCGCCCACAATCTTCCATCCACGGTGGTGAGCGGGGCAATGATGCCTTCCACCCCGCGGGAGGCCAACCAGGCGGGCAGTTCCACCATCAGCGGTTTGAATTTCGCCAGGCGCAGCTTTGCAAAGTACAGGGTGCCATGCGTGGTTGTAACCCGGAACGCCGCCGTGTTCAGGTCAGCCCCCACTGGCAG
Source organism: uncultured Anaerolineaceae bacterium (assembly GCA_964453035.1). GTDB lineage: Bacteria > Chloroflexota > Anaerolineae > Anaerolineales > Anaerolineaceae > CAYVOX01. The sequence goes on along the minus strand of CAYVOX010000167.1, from coordinate 1,791 downwards.
GAATTCCATGTCGCGCACCCGCAGGGCGTACTTTTCCTGCAGGCAGGCTGCCAGCCGATGCGGGGAGATATCAGGAGGTTGCTGCATGGTCAGCTTTCCCTTTTAACCAGGGTAATTCTTCCATCCAACTGAACAGGTAATAGAAAAATTGCAAGCGCACAGCCCGACCCAGCAACTCAGACCGCATTGCGCTCCACTTTGTCGAGGAATTCCTCAAGGGTGGCGTTAAACGCCTGCGGGTTGTCCATATTGGCGTTATGCGCTGCCTCGGGGATGAGCTTCAGCGGGCGATCCTCGCGCCTGGACCACTCGCGGCAGTAAGCAGCCACCTTGCCGGTCACGTCCTGCTCTCCAAAAGTGACAAGCACAGGTTGTGGCAGGGTATGATCCCTGGGGTACGCCATCAC
>CAYVOX010000167.1:0-1284 GCA_964453035.1 uncultured Anaerolineaceae bacterium | reverse complement strand
AGTGAAACGACCCGGTCGGGGAACTGCCTGGCAACCTCCTGGATGATGTAGCCGCCCATCGACTGCCCCACCAGGTGCGCCTTCCCTATCCCTTCCTCATCGAGGATTTGCACAAGATCTTGCGCCGCGCTGGCCACCGAAAAACCCGCATAAGGTCGGGATAGCCCGTGCGCGGGAACATCCCAGGTGATCACACGACGGGTCGGTTGAAAGTGACTGACCTGGTCTTTGAACATGCCATGATCCATGGTCGCCCCGTGGGTGAAAAAAACGCATTCCTGCCCCTCCCCTGCCGTCCAGTAATACACCTCCCCGCGGAGAGTGCTTATCTTTTTCTGTTGCATCATCCCTCCTTCTTGCTGGCCGCCATCAGCCAGTCGCTATATCCGCCCGGAAAGGCGGTCACCCCGCCATCCTCCACCACCAAAATGCGATCGACCACCCGGTCCAGGAAATAACGGTCGTGAGAAATGATCAGCGCTGTGCCTTCAAACTCCGTCAAAGATTCCTCCAGCACCTCCGCAGAGGCGATATCCAGGTTGTTGGTGGGTTCATCCAACAGAAGAAAATTAGCTTTGGAGAGCACCACCAGCGCCAGCTGCAAACGGCTGCGCTCGCCGCCGGAAAGGGTTTTTATCGGTTGGGTGCACTGGCGGTAGGTGAAGAGGTACTTGGCCGCGAACGCCACCGCGCTGTTCTCGCCCATGCTGCCCGCCAGGCGGATGGCATGCAGAACGGTTTGTTCGGGATCCAGCGTCTCATGCCGCTGGGCATAATATCCGGTCTGTACACTCGGTCCAAGGATGACCTCGCCCTTATCCGGGGCAAGCAACCCCAGCGCCAGGCGCAACAGCACGGATTTTCCCGTGCCGTTCCTGCCAATCACGCCCACGCGTTCGCCGTGATGCAGCACCAGGTCAACCCCGCGCAGCACCTGTTTCTCTTCAAAGGATTTGCTGACCGCACGCATCTGCAGCACGCGCTGTGAACCGCGCCAGCCGCTCAGGCGCAGCTCCATTCTTTGGCGTTCCAGCACCGGGCGGTCAATGCGTTCCATGCGGTCGAGCCGGTTCTGGATGGCGCGGGCGCGTTTGGCGAATTTCTCGCTGTCGTAGGTCTTCGCCCAAATGGCGTAGCGCTTGATGGCAGTTTCAATGCGCGCGATCTGGCGCTGCTGTACCTGGTAAAGCTCAGACTGGCGCGCCTGGCGCTGCTCCTTATCCAGGATGAAAGCGGAGTAATCCCCCTCAAAGGTGCTCACTTTGCCATCCTCCACCTCGCAGA
>CAYVOX010000166.1:0-6309 GCA_964453035.1 uncultured Anaerolineaceae bacterium | reverse complement strand
GAAACCACTCCCCCACCATATCAATCGACCAGCTGGTAGAAGAGCTTAACACCAAAAACCGGCTATCCTTTGGCGTAATTCGAGCGATTTCTTCCATCGCCATCCTATTACCCATTGATAACCCCTTCATCTGCGGCATGGACAAAAACCCCTGTATGACCGTCCCAATGAACAGGTAAAAAATGAAGCCGCTGACAAGGATTGATTTAAGTCGAACCGACCCTTTGCTTCGCCCTTCATCAGTTGGGCTAACCAATCGCTGAAATCCCACCATAACCACGCTATATAACCCATACCCAGCCAAAACGCAAATGACGATTGCCACACTTCGATCCACGCTTCTAGGATCAAGAAAAACTATCGCTGCCAGCCATGCCGGGAGGAAATATTTCCGGTTTATGAGATTCCACATCAATCCCAATAACGATAAAACCGCGAAAATATTCAAAAGTCCTTCATGCGTGAAATTAAAATAAAGCAGTTTAACAATAGGTATGTCCAATTTATATTCACCCGAATGTAAAGCATTGAGGAATACATCCGCACCGTGCAAATTCATCACACTCAACCAGTAAGGAGAAAGAAGAATGAAAGCGAGCACCGCCGCAATGCTCAGAAAAATAGCTCCGTGAAACCTTCGTGAGAGAAAAACAAAATAGACAGCGATTGAAAATGAGGTGAACCACCCAATTTCGAGGTGACTCGCGAAGGTCAGTGCCATACACACCGGCAGGTAAAAGTAATGTCGCTTCTGGAAGTTAACCGTCGAATCATAGTAAATGTTTAGAGCCAGCATCGCAAAAAGCCAGCCCATCGATCGGGTTATCCCCCCGCCAAAGATAAACCACTCATACCCCGGTCTAATCAGAACGTACGTTAATATCGCAAAACCCGCAATCTCCGTAGATTTGGTCAATTTCTTCATCAAACTAAAAATCACGGGGATAGTCGCCAGGTTGACGAGAAAAGGCAGATAATGCAGCGTATCCAGCAAATCTATCCCCAGCCAGGCTTGCAGCCCGGCGATGACATAAATTGGAAAAAAGGGATACGCAAACGGAATCTGCATCTGGTTGTAACTTGTGTACTTCGGCAGCGCAAACCCGTTTCGGATCAGGTCATTTGCCATGCTGTAAAACAACCCCCCATCGTTCAGCGGAAAGTCCGACTGCGTCAGGTAATTTAAGCGAATCCACGCCCCCACCAGCACCGCCAGGCCGACGATTAATACATCCGCCGAGATTAATCTCTCAATTGCCGCCGAACCTCTTCGAAGAATCATGATAAAAGCCCCAGACAAGAATGAATTGGCGCAATTATACGTTAATTCAACAAAATCATCCGCTCAGCGCCCCCTGAAGCTACTGAACTTTCACAATTGTTAACGTGGCTTCACTCACTGCCCGCCTGGAGAATTGTAATAATTGTAAATCGCGCGCGAAAGCTCAGCCACCATTTGGTTGGCCGGGTCAAACACCAACTGCGTGGGCTGGTAAAGGAAAACCGTCAGGATATAATTGCCCCCCGGCGTATAAATGATCCCCGCGTCCGCCATCGAGTGCAGCAGCCCATCCAGTTCAGTAACCCAGCCGTGCTTGTGAGCAATCTGCGTCCCTTCCGGCAAACCGGCAGCCGTCAGCATTGGCATCCGGTTCAGTGTCAGGTAGGTAATCATCTGCCGGCATTCCGACTGCGTCATTTCACCAGGGAACACCGCCGCGAATGTGCCACCGCCCGTTTCAGCGCACTGGTAAATATCCCCCAACAGCATCCCCATCTCAGCCGGGGTGGTCTGGTTGTACACATCCGGGTCAGTGTTGATATCCTGACGCTGGTTGGCTGGCGTGGAAAAGCGCTTGAGCAGTTGCGCACCCGGGTAAAAATATCCCGCCAGGAAGGTGCTCTTCAACCCCATCGTCTGCAAATCGCGCGTCACTTCCAGCGGCCCTTGAACTTTATCAATCGCTTCCATCAGCTTATCCGAAGAGTCATTCTCCGAAAACTCAATCATCTTTGCCAGGTTATCCGCCGTCGTCTTGGGCGTCGGCTCAACATTCCGCCTGAACGTAGAAACCATGATGGGAATCTTAATCGTGCTCGCAGCCGTGAAAGCGATATCCGGCTTCACGGCTTTGCCGTCCTGATACGCAAAATGCAACTCCTGGTTGCTCTGTAGATCCAACAGGTAAAGTTCGGTCAACCCGTCAAAGCCGGCCAGGTCAATGATTTGCTTCAAAAGCACCTGCAAATTCTGCAGCGAAGGGCGCGTTGGATTAACCTTGTTAAACGTAAGGCTCACCACCCGTGCCGAAGGCGAGCGCAGCGCATCTTCAATCAGCACCACCGCCCGGTCAATATCCAGGATAGATCCGGCTTTACCGGCCTGGAAGCTGGTGCTTCCAGGAACAGGCATGGCTTCAGTTGCCGGCTGGTCATAACGCAGAGCAATTTCCGATATCAGGTAGGTTTTCAACCGTTCCTGAGAGGTTTTAGAACGCAGCGGCACCTCACCTCCGCGCGCCTCCCGGTTCCACAGAAAGTCCCAGAACGCCGGCCAGAAGTCCTGGCCCACCCGCTGCAGATCCGCAGCAGCCAGCATCGCCCCCAGATCCAGTTCAAACCCCAGCACAGAGGGCTTCACCTGGATGACGGCATCTCCATAGCGGATTTCAATCGGGATGCTGTATGCCTGCACAAGGCGGTCAGCAGCCTGCTGCTGATTTAACCCACCCACCGGCACGCCGGCAATCACCATCCCTTGCGGAAAACTCGACCGCACCCGGCTGAAGTTCACCAGTTGGAAAACAGCAATCAGCGCAGCCAGGAAGAAACACAAAACGGCTGCCCATCTTAAAACAATCCCGCTGATGCGATTGTCACGTCTCACGGTAAACTCCTGCACCCATTTTACCAGAAAAACTTTCGCCAATAATTCAAGGTCTGAATTATAGATTGACAGTCCCCGCAGCCAAGAGTATACTGCCCTTACTCTACTATCAGAACGGAGAAAACCTCATGCGCAAAGCCCTTATCACAGGCATCACCGGTCAGGATGGCTCTTATCTGGCTGAATTGCTGCTTGCAAAAGGTTACGAAGTCCACGGTCTCATCCGCCGCGCCAGCACCTTCAACACGCGCCGCATCGACCACATCTATCACGACCCACACGGCAACGGCGAACCGATTAATCTGCTCCTCCACTACGGTGATGTCTCCATCCCCGAAACCGTCCTGGATGTGATTTACAACATCCGCCCGGATGAAGTTTACCACCTGGCAGCCCAATCCCACGTGCGTGTCAGTTTTGATATGCCCGAATACACCGGCAATGTCACCGGATTGGGCACCATCCGCCTGCTTGAAGCCATCCGTAAAAGCGGCATTAAAACCCGTTTTTACCAGGCGTCCTCCAGCGAAATGTTTGGCGGCGCCAAACCCCCGCAAAAAGAGGATACCCCCTTTGAACCCCGCAGCCCCTATGCCGCTGCCAAGGTTTATGCCTACTGGATCACGCGCAACTACCGTGAAGCCTACAACATGTACGCCTGCAACGGCATCCTCTTCAACCACGAATCCCCCCGCCGCGGAGAAACCTTCGTCACCCGCAAGATCACCCGCGCCCTGGCTGCCATCCACGCCGGCAAGCAGGAACACCTCTACCTCGGCAATCTCGATTCCCGCCGCGACTGGGGTTACGCGCCGGAATACGTGGAAGCCATGGTCAAAATGCTCGAGCAGGATAAAGCCGACGACTACGTCATCGGCACCGGTGAAGCTCACAGCGTCAGAGAGTTCCTCACCGAAGCCTTTGGTTACCTTAACATGGACTGGCAAAAGTACGTGCGCATTGACCCGCGCTACTTCCGCCCCACTGAGGTGGACTACCTTCTCTCAGACCCATCCCGCGCCAGGAAAGAACTTAAATGGGAACCCAAGGTTCACTTCCATGAGCTGGTGCGCATCATGGTGGATGCCGACCTGGAACTGGCTGGTTTGCCCTGTCCCGGTGAGGGTCGCCGCATTCTGGAGCAAAAATTCTCCGGGTGGCACCGCTGGGAGCACCAGGTCATCAGCATGGAACGCTAATGCCTGCCGTGCTTTTCGTTTGCAGTGGAAACACATGCCGCAGCCCCATGGCTGCGGCACTCTTCAAGGCCCTCCTGGCTCATCACGGTCAGGATCTCTCCCGCTGGATGGTCGCCTCGGCAGGCACCTCCGCCACAGAAAACCAGCCCGCCGCTCCTCTGGCGGTTCAGGTCACCACTCACCGCGGTTTGGACCTGCGCCTTCACCGCTCTCAGCGCGTCACGCCCCGGCTCCTTTCCCGCTTCAACCTTATCCTGTGCATGGAAGAATCCCATCTGCAAGCCGTCATCTCCCTGGTTCCAGATTTTGCCAGCAGTGTCCACCTGCTCAGCAGCATGTCAAACCAGACCAGCGCCGTTGAAGATCCCTTTGGCGGTTCCCTGGAAGATTATGAACGCACAGCGCAAGCCATTGATCACTGGCTTGCGCTCGGTATGGAAAATATCCTCAAACTGGCTGAAGATTAATAAAACGAACGTGCAGGCAGCCGCGCTCCTTTGCGGAGAGGCCGGCTATTTCCCCAACGCCGTCTTCACGCGCCCATCCAACACCGGGCACAGCGTCAGCGCTGAAATGGGCGGCTTACTCCCATCCCGGTACATCACCATCAACAGCATCGCGGCGCTTTCCCGCCGCATGATGACCATATCCCCCCGCAATATCAAAGCGCCTGAAGCTGTGGTGAATGTCATCCCAACCGATTTATTACCGAACTGGTTGGTTCCTGCCAGCACCTCAGCTTTTCCGCCAAAACCCTGCCCAAAAGTGGCAATCGTCTTCGCGGGGTCAGCCAGTTCCTGGTCAAATGCAGCCTGCTCTGCCTGCGCCAGAGGGTGGAAAACCAGGCTCACCACCACCTCATAGCTCTGAGACGAAGGGTTCACAAACGCCCCCATACTGGCTACTTTGGCCTGCCTGAAAGCGCTCTGGAATGCCTTCGCTAGGTTTTCAGGGGTCAACCCAACCTGCGATTGCGTCGCCGCGTCCAATTCCTGGAATCCTGCCGGCAGGTCGCTCAGCCTCAAGTTCGCCGTACTCAAATCAATGCCTGCTGGCGGTACAGTCGTTGCGGTCGCCGCAGGTTTCACCGGCGGTGTCGTCGGCGCCAGGCTGGGCAGCGTTGTTGGCAGAATCTGCGCTGTGGGCGCGCTGGTAGCCTGCATTGGCGCCTGGGTCGGCGCAGCCTGCTGCTGCCCCACCTCAAACGGTAGATCGCAGCTCAACACAACAAATGCTGTCACCAGCACCGTGATCATCATTCGTATTTTCTGCATCATTATTCCTCTATTCGCTAACCATCCAGCTCTTTCGTTCCAAATATAGGCAACGATGACGTTAATCGTAATTTGCCTATTGTAGCATGACCAAACCTCAAAAGAACGCAGCATTTTGCCTTGCAATAATAGAACGCTTGTACTATAATATTGCTATCAGCTTCCGCTCATCCTTTTTAACTTTACCCACCCATTTTACCTGATTTGAGCTGGAATCAAGGATCAAACGAAATGAAACAAGCCCTCCCCCTCATTTTACCCGGTCTGCTGGTTGGCATCGCCTGCCTGGTGCTCATCACCAGTTTGCTCACCACCCCCTCAGAAACCGCTCAGGCTGCCGCCGTACCTGTAACGGGTGCAACCAAACCCACCACTGCGCCCACCAAAGCGGCTTCCTCCAGCAGTCAATCCGCTCAACCTGCCACCTCATCCAGCACAACTTGCACCCTGCCCACCCGCTACCCCCAGGCCATTCGCCGTTGGTGTGATCTCATCCAGCAGGAAGCGAAGAAAAACGGTATTGAAGCCAGGCTCATCGCCGCTGTCATGTTACAGGAAAGCGGTGGAAACCCCCAGGCTTATTCCAAAAGCGGCGCTGTGGGATTAATGCAGGTTATGCCTAGAGATGGCCTGGCAGCCTCCTTCCAGTGTAAAAACGGCCCCTGTTTTGCTGCCCGCCCCAGCATGGCTGAATTGTACGATCCTGCTTTCAACGTCAACTACGGCGCCCGCATGCTCTCTGGGCTCATCAAAAAACAGGGCGGCGTCCGTGATGCCCTCAAGGCTTACGGACCTATGGATGTTGGTTATTACTATGCGGATAAGGTTTTAGCAATTTTTAATAACTATAAATAAACTTGCGACCTTGCAGTTTGTCATCCTGAGGCTTGAAAAGGATTGTGCAAGGTTTTTTCTGTAAATTGTGAGTCAGAAATTTCCATGGTTCTTT
>CAYVOX010000165.1:0-6334 GCA_964453035.1 uncultured Anaerolineaceae bacterium | reverse complement strand
GCTGCCTCAGGGGCTTCACCCGGCTCCACTGTCCCGGCGGGGAACTGGAATCCGGCGTGCGGGTGCTGGATGAGCAGCACCTGCGCTGCCCGGTCCGCCCGGCGCAGCACAAAAGCCGTCACCTTATTCAGGCTGGTCGTCATTCTGGAAGAACTCGAGCCATTCATCAATTTCATCGGGGTGGATGCGCGGGGGGTTGGCGCGGTCGCGCTGCTCTGCCTGGCTGAGCGCTCCTTCCATTTCCCGCGCAAAGGCTTCGCTGGGCAGCACCGCTGCCTGGCGGGAGCGTGCCTCCTCCTGCACGCGCCGGTCGGAGGTCACCACCGTCCAGTTGCGCGCCGCTTTGCCCAGCGCTGCCAGGCGCCGCGCGATGGCCTGGTCGGCAGTGGCGCCGCGAAAGACGAAATGCACCGTCAGCCCGCCCACGCGCTTTCTGCCGGCGCTGCCGGGGGCGGCCTGGTCAAAAAAAACCTCCATTTGAGCGGGTTTGGCGCGCAGAAAGGCGCCCAGCAGGTCAATGAGGCGTTGCTCATCGTCAAGCTGGCGCAGGCTCATCCCCCTGATTTTGGGTATCAGGTTGTGTCCGTCGATCAGGTAAGGCATTGGGTTTATTTTACATTCATTCTGTGCTATGATTCAAGGCAGTATGCGCAGACCTGTGCGAATTATCCCATTCCTGATCCTCAATATCATCGTCTCGGCTGCCACGGTGCTGATTGTGCTCAACTGGTGGAGCAGCACGCGCCCCAGCACGCCGCTGCAGCCGGTGGTTTTCCCCACTGAAATTGCGCCCACCCAGCCTCCAGCCCTGCCCACCAACACACCGCGGCCCAACCTCACCGGCACGCCTGCGGGAGAAGTGCGCGAGCTGCAGGTGGTGGATGTGATTGGCGCGGGCGACGCTAAAAATGAAGTGGTTCACCTCAAATACAGTGGCGAAGGCGAGTTGCGCCTGGCGGGCTGGAAGATGGAAGACAACATGGGGCACCGTTACACCTTTCCGAACTATGCCCTGGGCAAAGGCGGCACGGTGCGCATCTACACCCGCGCCGGGGTGGATAGCGCCACGGAGCTGTTCTGGGGGCTGGCTGAAGCCGTGTGGCAGACCGGCAAGACGGTGGTGATTTATGACGCTCAAGGCGCGGTGCGCGCCTCATTTGTGGTGCCGTGATGAGTTTTGAGCGCATCGCCGAGGAGAAAATCCGCCAGGCCATGCAGGCGGGGCAGTTTGAGCACCTCAGGGGCAAAGGCCAACCTCTGCAACTGGAGCAGGAAAATCCCCACCAGGTTGAGGATACCCGCCTGGCGCACCACCTGCTGAGGCAAAATGGCTACAGCCTGCCCTGGATTGAGCTCAACCGCGAGATCGAAGGTGAGTTGCAGGACATGGGTGCCAGCCTGCGCCGGGAATACCACCTTGCGGGCGATGACGTTGAGCGGCGCGTGGCGCTGGCCAAATTTGCCCGCTGCATTGCCGCGTTGAACCGGCGCATCCGCGACGCCAACCTGCAGGCGCCTTCGGCTGCGTTTCACCGCCGCAGCCTTAGATTGGAATATGAAATTGAAAAAGCGTTGAGGGAGTGATTTCAATGGATAACCCGCAACCCCAAACTGACCAGGCCCTCTACCGCAAGTGGCGCCCGCACCTGTGGGCGGAGGTGGTGGGGCAGGAGCCTATTGTCCGCACCCTGCAGAACGCCATTCGCGGCGGGCGGGTGGGACACGCCTACCTGTTCGCCGGACCGCGTGGCACCGGTAAAACCACCACGGCGCGTCTGCTGGCGAAGGCGGTCAACTGTACTGATGAAGATCTTTCCCACCGGCCCTGCGACCAGTGCGAGAACTGCAAGGCCGTCAACCAGGGGCGCTTCCTCGACCTGATTGAAATTGACGCCGCCTCCAATACCAGCGTGGATGACGTGCGCGACCTGCGCGAAAAGATTAACTTTTCACCCTCCCTGGGGCAGTTCAAGGTTTACATCATTGACGAAGTTCACATGCTCTCCACGGCGGCCTTCAACGCGCTGCTGAAAACGCTGGAAGAGCCTCCTGCCCACGCTATTTTTATCCTTGCCACCACCGAAGTTCACAAAATTCCGGCGACGGTGCTTTCGCGCTGCCAGCGCTATGAGTTCCGGCGCATCCCGGTCATCGAAATTGTCCGGCATCTCAAGTCCATCTGCGCGCAAGAGCAGATTGGCATTGACGAGGATGCGCTCATCCTCATTGCCCGGCAGGCTACCGGCTCGATGCGCGACGCCATCTCGCTGCTTGACCAGCTGGCCTCCAGCGGCGAGACGGTGACCCTGGCTGCGGCGCAAACCGTGCTGGGAACAGCCACCAGCCAGCTGGTGGTGGATTTAATTGAGGCGCTTCTGACGCGCGATGCCGCCGTCGGGCTGGACCTGATCCATGCCGCCCTGGACAGCGGCAGTGACCCCCGCCAGTTTGCCCGCCAGGTGGTGGATTACCTGCGCGGTCTGATGCTGGTGAGTCTGGGCAACCCGGACCAGGTGGAGGCAACCGTTGAACTGCGCCAGCACATGAGCCGCCAGGCGCGGGGCTTTGCGCTGCCGCAACTGACGGATACCCTGCGCCTGTTCAACGCCGCCGCCGCTGAATCTCGCGGTAGCTGGCAGCCCGGCCTGCTGCTGGAACTGGCTTTTGCCGAGGCGATTGAGGCGCCAGTGGCCAGCAGCGCGCCTGCCCCGGTTGCTGCTGCCCCTACGGTGGTGCTCTTTCAGAAAGCCCCTGCGCAGGCAGCGCAAAAAGAACCAACGCCCCCGCCCGCCGTGGAATCTGCATCCCCGCCGCCAGTCATCTCTGCTGCGCCCGCAGCCCCTGGGTCTGCCGCAACACCCCCTGCGCCTGCCCCGCAGCCAGCAACAACGGGCGGCACGCTCACCCTGCAGCAAATCATCGAGCAGTGGCCGCGCATCCGCGCTGCCGTTAAAAAGGCGCGCGGGCAGACCGAGGCGCTGCTTAATTCAGGCAAGCTGCAGACCGTCAAAGACGGCGTGTTGGTGATGAGCTTTTCTTCTGAGATCATCAAAACTAAGATGGAAACCAACGACAACATCAAAATTACGCGGGCTGCCATCCAGCAGGTGCTCGGCGCCGATATTGCCATCACCTGCGTGGTCATTGGCACCAGAGCGGGCGAAAGCAGCACCCACGAGCAGGACCTGGATGGCGATGGGCTGGTGCGCACCGCGCTCAACCTGGGCGGAAAAATCGTCAAAAAGGACTGATGGTTTCGTTTATTTAGCTTCCCCACCGGGGAACATAAAAGGAGTGAATTATGGCAAAAGGATTTAATCGACCAGTGGGCGGCATGCAGCAGGGCGGCATGATGGGCCAGTTGCGCAAGCTGCAAGAGCAGATGGAGGCCGTGCAGGCGCAGTTGGCCATTGAGACGGTCACCGCCAGCGTGGGCGGAGGGGCCATCAAAGTGACCATGACCGGCGACCAGAAGTGCAAGGCGGTGGAGATTGACCCCGAATTGCTGAAAGATGCCGACGCCGAAATGCTGCAGGATCTGGTGCTCAGCGCGGTCAATATGGCGCTGGAGCAATCCCGCCAGTTGCAATCAGACCGCATGGGACCCCTGGCGGGCGGCCTGGGCGGATTGGGATTCTAGAAGGATATGCCCATCCTGCCTGAACCTGTGCAAAACCTGGTGACCGCCTTTGAGCGCCTGCCGGGTATTGGCCCCAAATCGGCTTCGCGGCTGGCGTTTTTTCTGCTGCGCGCCCCGGATGAGGTGAGCCAGAAGCTGGCTGAAGCGCTGCTGGTGCTTAAAACGGCCACTGCCTTCTGCCCGGTGTGCTTCAGCATCACCCTGAGCGGCAGGGAGATGTGCGAAATTTGCGCCGATCCGCGCCGCGACCCGGCCCAGATTTGCGTGGTGGAGGAGCCGCTGGACGTGCTGGCCCTGGAACGCACCGCCGGTTTTATGGGACGCTACCATGTTCTACACGGCGTGCTCTCGCCCATTGAGGGCATTGGGCCGGCGGACTTGAAGATCCAGCCGCTGATTGAGCGCGTGCGCGGCGGGCAGGTGCGTGAGGTGGTGCTGGCGACCAACCCTTCCATGGAAGGAGACGCCACCGCGTTATACTTGCGCGGGCAACTGGTTCCGCTGGGCGTTCGCGTCACCCGCCTGGCACGCGGCTTGCCCGTCGGCGGCGATTTAGAATATGCTGACCAGAACACCCTGCTGCGCGCCCTGTCCGGGCGGCAGGAAATGAACTGAGCTTACATCCCATCCGATTGAGGCGGCGTAGTGAGCCAACCGGCGCGAATTGTGGCACTCTTCCTGGCGGCGCTGCTGGCGTGTCTCTCTGCCTGCGCGCCGGGACCAGCGCCTTCCACGCCGCCTGCACCCGCACCCGCCACCCTTACCCCGTGGATCTTCCAGACCCCCACCGGTGAGCCTGAACCTACCCCCCTGCCAGTTGCGCGGGTTTGAACGAGCACCCCCCCCCCCCCTGAGCCAGCCACCGCGCAGCCCCTGGCGCCAAGGCCTGCTCTACCCACATTGCCCGCGCTGGGTTCTGGTGTAAATGCCGCGCCAATCGGTCAGGGGAAGTTCTCTGACCTGGTTGAATTGCAGCGCTGGGGCGAGGGTAGCATCCTCTTTATGGATTACACGCCAGACGGCAAGTACCTGCTGCTGGGCACCTGGCGCGGTATTTCCATTTGCAATGCGCTTACCCTGCGCGAAGAGCACTTCATTGAGGTGACCGGCGGCGTGCCGATGCTGGCTATCTCGCCGGATGGACGCTGGCTGGTGGCAGCCAGCTGGAGTTCGCGCCTGACGGTGTATGACTTTTCGCAGGGCAAGGCGCTGCGCACTCTGGATAACGGTGATCACGGCGCACCGCTGGCGCTGCGCTTTTTAACGGACGGGCGCACCATCTCGCTGGGCACCACGGGAGAGATCAACCTGCTGTGGGATGTTGAAAGTGGCAAACTGGCGCACCGCTGGTACACCACCGGCAACAGCGCCATGACTGCCAGCCCCTCTGGAGATTTGCTGGTCACCGCCGATTGGAACGGCAGTATTTTTCTGTGGGGCGGGCTGGATGGGCGCAGTCCCGGGCGCTTCTGGCGCGATTCCGAGGTGCTGGCGGTGCAATTCTCGCCCGATGGCACCCGAATCGCCGGCGGTTACGGGGACGGCAAAGCCGGCGTGTGGGATGTGCTGGATGCCAAGCTGAAGTTCACCGTCGCGCATGCCGACCGGGTCAGCGCGCTGGATTTTTCAACGGACGGCGCTATTCTGGCGACCGGCGGCTGGGATAACCGCGTTAACCTGTGGCGCGCTGCCGACGGCAAAGTGCTGCGCTCCTTTGAGGGCCTGCAGGGGCGCGTGGCGCAGGTGTTGTTCTCCCCTGACGGCGACTCGCTGGCGACGCTCTCCGGCGATGGGGTGCTGCGGGTGTGGCGCATCAGCAGCGGCGGGCTGGCGGCGCAAACCCTGGCCTACACCGGTCTGCGCCAGGCACTGTTTGTGAACGAGCGCCTGTTGATGGCAGCCGGGGATGACGGCTCGCTGCAGGTGTGGGATAGCGAGAGCGGTGCGCGGCGCGAGCTGCCCGGGGCTCAGCCGGGCGGCATGGGCAGCCTGGAAGCCTCCGCTGATGGGCGCTGGTTGGCCTCGAGCGGGCTGGACGGCTCGGTGCGCGCCTGGTCGCTGCCGGGGTTGGAACTGGCTGCCGAGCTGGCGATGGATGAGGGCTGGGTGAACGGCCTGGCGCTTTCCTCCGGGGGGAAGTGGCTGGCAGCTTCGGCGCCGGGCATTGTGCGTATCTGGTCGCTGCCGGAGGGGGAGCCTGTGACGGAGATAGATACCGGCGCGGATACGGCTTTGCGGCTGGTTTTCTCACCGGATGAGCGTTTGCTGGCGGGGGGCAGCATGGATGGCAGCCTGCGCTTGTGGCGGGTTGGCGACGGCAGCCTGCAGCTCACCCTGCGCGAGGAGGGCCAGTTCATCAGCGCCCTGGAATTTGGCGCGGGCGGGGTTACCCTGGCTTCCGGCGGGGATGAGGGGGTTATTTCCATCTGGCGCCTGTATGACAGCACGCTCTCCCGTTCGATAGCGGGAAAAAAGGATGACCGCCTCTCCGCGCTGGCCTACTCGCCGGATGGGTTGCTGCTGGTCGCTGGCTGGTGGGACGGCAGTCTGCGCTTTTACAGCGCTGCCAGCGGGGCGCTGCTGCACAACCTGACGTTCCGCGAACCCGTCAGGCGGGTGGCTTTTTCGGCGGATGGGCGGAGGGTGGCGCTCAGCCTGGAGGACGGCACGGTGCGGGTGTGGGGGGTGAGGTAG
>CAYVOX010000164.1:0-6373 GCA_964453035.1 uncultured Anaerolineaceae bacterium | reverse complement strand
CGGCCTGCAGGTGGGCAACAACCTCATCCTGCACCTCCATCCCATCAGCGTACCGGCGCCTGCCCTGCGCTTCTGGTACACCTGGGGTCTGGGCGGCATCTCCGCCGTGCTCATGGCTCTCATCGGCCTCACCGGCCTGCTGCTCATGTTCCGCTACGATGCGCGCATTGACTTCGCCTACATCAGCATCCAACAAATGGAAACCGAGGTCATCTTCGGCTCGCTGGTGCGCGGCATTCACCACTGGTCGGCTAACTTCCTGGTGGTGACCACTTTTCTTCATCTCTTACGTGTCTTTTTTACAGGATCGTTCAAGCAGGGGAGAGCTGCCAACTGGTTGATCGGGCTAACCTTATTTGTGCTGGTGCTGGCCTTAAACTTCACCGGTTATCTGCTGCCGTGGGACCAGTTGGCTTACTGGGCGATCACGGTCAGCACCAGCCTTATGGCCTACATCCCCCTGGTCGGCAACGCCCTGCGCTCCTTCTTCCTCGGCGGCCCCCAGGTCGGCCAGGCTGCCCTCAGCAACTTCTACGCCCTGCACGTGGTCTTCCTCACCTCCTGCGTCGTCCTGCTGCTGGGCTACCACTTCTGGCGCATCCGCAAGGATGGCGGCATCACCCACCCCAAGCCCAAAGAAAACGAGCCCATCCGCCGCCTGCTCACCATCCCGCACCTGGTCAACATCGAACTGGCTGCCATGCTGGTGGTGATCGTCTTCGTCATCCTGTGGGCCATGCTCACCCCCGCCCCGCTGGGTCCCATCGCCAACCCCATCAGCTCCCCCAACCCCGCCAAGGCCGCCTGGTACTTCCTCGGCCTGCAGGAACTGCTCCTGCACATGCACCCCCTGGCTGCCCTGGCCCTGGTTGGCCTGGCTGCCGCCGCCCTGGTCTCCATCCCCTTCGTTGACCGCGACGACAAAGACGTGGGTACCTACTTCCGCTCACCCGTCGGCAAGCGCGCCGCCCTCATTGGCTCCGCCCTGGCGCTCAACCTCACCCCCATCCTGGTCGTCCTGGATGAGTACCTCATCGACCTGCCCGCCTGGCTGCCTGCCCTGCTGCCCGAGATCACCACCGGCCTCATCCCCTTCCTCCTCACCCTGCTGGTCTTCGTCGGCCTGTACTTCGGCCTGCGCAAGAGCGATCTCCACCAGAAAGAGCGCGCCAACCACAGCGAGGCGCTGCTGGGCGTGTTTGCCTTTGCTATCACCGGTTTAGTCATCATGACCATCATCGGCATCTTCTTCCGCGGCCCCAACATGGCCCTGGTTTTACCTTTCTAACCCAAGGAGCACTTATCATGGCAGACAAAACTGCATTTTCAGGTGTGTTACAGAACGAAGTCAGCCGCCGCAAGTTCCTTGAAACCAGCCTCAAGGTGCTCCTGGGCGTGGCTGCCCTCGAACTCGGCGCGGCGGGCTTCATGTTCCTGCGCGCTCGCAGCCTGGAGGGCAAGTTCGGCGGCATCATCACCGCCGGTAACATCGAGGACTTCACCGCCGGGTCGGTGGTCGAGTTCGAAGAAGAAAACTTCTACCTGCTCGTGGCTCAAAACAGGGGCTTCATGGCCATCTACCGCCGCTGCCCCCACCTGGGCTGCACCGTCAACTGGGTGGCTTCCAAAGAAAAGTTCTTCTGCCCCTGCCACGCTGCCAGCTTCGACCCCAACGGCGACCGCCTCTCCACCGTGGTCACCCGCGCCCTGGATACCTTCCCGGTCTTCTTCGAAGAGGGTTTGGTCAAGGTGGATACCTCCAAGGTGGTCTCGCGTGAGCGCCACCTGCCCCAGCACTTCTCTTACGCCGGTTAACCGGGAGGCGCTATGAAGACGCACAACTTGCTCTGGATTTGCCTGGCTGCCCTCCTGGTCTTTGTGGTGGCTTTCCCCATTTACGGCCTGCTCGAACCGCAGCGCATGGCCAGGGCTTCCGACCTGCTGCGCGAAAGCTACGTCATGGAGGGCATCGAGCTCTACGTGCAGAACTGCGCTTCCTGCCACGGCGCTAACGGCGCGGGCATCGGCATGATCCCGGCCCTCAACAGCCCTGCCCTGGCCAAAGCCCAGTCCGAAGCCCTCACCAAAACCATCGCGCGCTCCATTCACGGCACCACCATGGCCTCCTGGCACATCGACGAGGGCGGCCTGCTCACCGACTTCCAGGTCAAGAAGCTCGTCACCCTCATCAAGAACGCCGACTGGGCCATGGTTGGCCGCGTGGCGGCTGTGCGCGGCTTTGTGGAACCCGTCAAGCCCGCTGTGGAAAACGGCCTCGAGTTCCTTGAGACCGAAGCCGACGAAGACCCCCACCGCTGCATCGCCTGCCACGAGGAACCCGTCATGCACGCTGAGTTGTTTGGCATCAACTGCGCCCGCTGCCACAACACCGTCGCCTGGACCCCCGCCGTCCTCACCCGCCACGACTTCGCGCTCGACCACGGTGACATGGGTGAGGTGGACTGCAAAACCTGCCACCCCGCCAACTACCAGACCTACGACTGCTACGGCTGCCATGAGGACCACCAGGCTGAGGAAATGAAAACCGCTCACGAAGCCGAGGGGCTCGTTGAGTTCGCCGCCTGCGCCAACTGCCATCCCACCGGCGCTTCCGGCGAGGCTGACCGCCTGCGCAAAACCAAGCCCGACCTCTACGGCCAGAGCAGCGGTACCGCCGGTAAGGTCAGCTCGATGACACAACCGCAAATCTTCGATATCTCCAAGATCCAGAAGATTATCTCCGACCCCGGGAAATAATCCTGTAACCATCGCGCCGTTTTTGAAAGACCGTTCGAAAGAAGGTTCGCCATGCTCAAGAAAATCAACTTCAAATCCTGGAGAGTCCGCATCCTCCTGCTGCTCGTCATCGTCCTGGGCACCACCGGCGCGGTTTACTTCAAAAAGAACTACACTTACCTGCTCAGCCCCGGACGCCTCTCCACTTACCACAAAGAGGGTCCCCTGGGGGGCGTCTCCTCTCATGCGGAAATGGAGAAGTCCTGCTCCCACTGCCACGCTCCCATCCACTGCGTCACCGACACCCGCTGCCAGGATTGCCACATGGAAATCGCCGAGCAGCGCGATGACCCCACCACCCTCCACGGCCGCCTGCCCGGCACCGAGCAGTGCCAGAACTGCCACCCTGAGCACCGCGGTTCGGATGCCGTCCTCACCAGTTGGTCCTTCCAGAACGTCGACCACTTCACCCTCTCCGATTTCAGCCTGGATAAGCACAGGGTCAACTTCGACGGCACCTCCTTCACCTGCACCACCTGCCACAGCCAATCCGGCGACCGCCTGGAAACCATCGACTGCGTCACCTGCCACGCCGGTGAAGACCACGATTACATCGCCGACCACATCGAAACCTACGGTACCCGCTGCTTTGACTGCCACGACGGCAAAGACCGCATGATGACCGATACCTACGACCACAGCACCCGCTTCCCGCTCGAAGGCGCCCACGCCGACCAGACCTGCACCGACTGCCACGCTCAGAAGTCCTTCGCCGGGCGCGAGACCACCTGCCTTTCCTGCCACGAGGACCCCGAGGTGCATAAGGGTAAGTTCGGCCTGCAGTGCGACCGCTGCCACTCCGATCTGGCCTGGTCTCCGGCGGAGTTGCGCAAGCACACCTTCAGCTGGGATCACGGCGGTGAGGTGGTTGACACCTGCGAAACCTGCCATGCGGGCGCTTCCTACACCCTCTACACCTGCGAATCCTGCCACGAGCAGGCTGAGATGGTCTCTCTGCACCTCAACGCTCAGATTGCCTCCATCGAGAACTGCGCCACCTGCCACCCCACCGGCCTTGAGTCTGAGATCCCCCTCAAACCCGCGGCTAACATGAAGTTCACCCCCACCGCCCCTTCCACCACCACCATGAAGCCCGGTTCCGTCCAGACTGTGGGTCATCCCACCCTGGTTCCCGGTTCCAGCCACGGCGGCGGAATCGGTCCCAGCCTGCAGCCCGGCAGTTCTGAGCCCCTGCAGCTCAACCCCAACGAAGTTGTGCCCCTCAAACCCACAGAGGACGTCTCAGACTAACCTGAGAAGGATGGGAATTATGCGTAAACTCATCATCATTATCCTTGCCATCAATGCCAGCCTGCTGCTCCTCCTGGGCGGCCTGTTCTACCTCTCCGAGGTCCACCCTGCCCGCCCTGGCGACCTGCTCTTCGATGCCCAGTCCATGGCTGAGAACGAGCGCATTCGCCTCACCGCCGACCTCACCCGCCGCGCTGAGATGAGCTTTGACCTGGTTGAGCGCCGCCTGGCTGACCTGATGCTGACCGATAACAGCAAGATTGACCAGGCCATCTACGCTTTCGAAAAAGCCATGACCGCTGCCATCCAGAGCCTCGACGGCGTTCCCCCGGAGAAGTCCGAAGCCCTCTTCCAGCAGGTCAAGAACCTGCTCGTCAGGGTGGACGTGGTCTTCTCCAGCCTCAAGGAGCGTCTCTCCGACGAGGTCTACACCAGCCTCACCCGCAAGATTAAGGCTCTCCAGGCGGCTGCCAACCCCCTCGAACTGCAGCGCGCTGAAGCTCAAAACGCCAAAACCCCCACCATCGTCAAGCCCAAGTCCGTCCCCTTCCTCGGCAAGGATGTCGATCACGGCGACTTCCCCCTCTACGGCGGTCATGACATCGACTGCCTCAGGTGCCACGTCGATGGCGAATATGTGGATACCTCCACCGCCTGCAGTTCCTGCCACAAGGCCGGCAACCGCGTGGCTTTTGGCCCTGACCTGCTCAAGCTGCTGGTCCAGACCGACCACCTCAACCGCGGCGACCTTGAGTGCAACGCCTGCCACAACGTGGTCAACTGGAAGCAGGTTGAATTCGCTCACACCGATATCCTCCTCTGCCTCTCCTGCCATTCCGACGACGCCCCCGAACGCGAAGTGGCTTCCAAACCCAGGGGCTTCCTCAACATTGACTGGGGCGAGATCGGCCTGGTCAAGACCCGCCAGGCGCACTACCCCGGCGACTGCTCCCTCTGCCACCAGGATACTGAAAACTGGCAGACCTGGGCCTTCACCCACAACCAGGAGACCTGCCAGGATTGCCACAGTTCCAACGAGGTCTTTGAAAAAAGCAAGCTGGCTCTTGAAAACTGCCTGCGCATGCGCACCTGCGACTCCTGCCACCTTGAATCCAACCACGAGGAAAACTACACCGGTACCTGCACCAACTGCCACAACGACACCGAAAACTGGAACAACCTTGAGGTGGACCACACCACTTACACCGCCTGCCTCACCTGCCACACTGACGACCGCCCCCTCAAGCACTACAAGACCACCTGCTCCAATTGCCACTCCACCGAGTCCTGGCAGAATTCCTTCTTCGTCCACCAGCCCAACTCCGACTGCGCTTCCTGCCACAATGAGCAGCCTGATACCCACACCTACGAGGGCCAGTGCTCCATCTGCCACACCCTCACCGGCTGGCTGGAGACCGAAGTGGCTCACCTGCAAACCAACTGCGAAACCTGCCACAAACGGCCGGTGGACCACCTCGTCACCACCCTGCCCTGCATCAGCTGCCACACCACCATCGCCTGGTCGGATTTCACCCTGATGCACCGCGGCACCGTCACCTGCTCGGCCTGCCACACCGCGCCCGGTGGTCACTTCCCCGGCGCCTGCGAGGGCTGCCATACTTCCTCCGCCTGGACCGACAGCACCGTCTTCCACCGCCTTTCCAACTGCGACTACTGCCATGCCGCGCCTTCCGCACACTACCCCTCGGCCTGCGTCAACTGCCACATCACCTCCAACTGGTTGTCGGTCAGTTACAACCACAACGAGGGCACCATGTGCAGCGCCTGCCACATCGCGCCTCGCTTCCACTACACCGCCGAGTGCCAGTTGTGCCACAACACCACCCTCTGGACCAGCATCTCCGTCAACCACACCTACTTCTCCGACTGCCTCTCCTGCCATGCCACCCCGGCGGGCCACTACCCCGGGCAATGCTCGCTCTGCCACTCCACCTACTCCTGGGCCAGCGCCTCTTACACCCACAAAGATACCGACGACTGCCTGAGCTGCCATCCCAAGCCGGCGGGCCACTGGCCGGGCCAGTGCTCTGACTGCCACAACACCTCCAACTGGAACGACGTGACCTTTGACCACACCGACTACACCGACTGCAAGCTGTGTCACGTCCGCCCGGAAAACCACGACCGCGGCCAGTGCTCCAAGTGCCACACCACCGTCAACTGGATCCCCATCCCCACCCCCACCCCGCTGGCGACCGTGGTGCCCACCAATACTTCCGTGCCGCTGCCCACCAACACGCCGACCAACACGCGCACGCCTACCCCGCTGCCCACCCTCACCCCCACCCCCACCACCCCGCCCACT
>CAYVOX010000163.1:0-6493 GCA_964453035.1 uncultured Anaerolineaceae bacterium | reverse complement strand
CCGGGCGAAAATCCAGGCGCTGTTTGCCGTAAATCTCGATCGGGATATCGCAATCCTCCAGCAGCAGCGGGAAAACCGGCACCTTGTGGTCGAGGGCATGCTGCATTTCCTGCAGGCAAAAGCTGTCCTCGCGGGTGGAGTGGCGGGTGAGCAGGTAAATGAGGCGGCCATTGGCTGGCGATTCAGCGACCCAATTGAGTTGCTTCTGAATCAGGCGCGCCCAGGCCTGGCCGGTGTGCAACTGCTGGTCGTACCAGACTTCGCAGCCGCGGGCGGTTAAATCCGCGGCCAGGCGGGCGGCCAGGGGGGCGTATTGATCGCGTCCGTAGCTGATGAAGATGCGCAAAGGCGGCATGGGAATCTCTCTACAGGATGATTATAGCTATAAAAATTATCGGAGGCCAATGAAATTAGATTTTTCAACCTGGATTCATTGAAAATTCGCGCCAGGAGCAAGGCCGTTTTTTTTCCGCAATTTACCTTATACATTGAATATTCGGAAATGCCCCTCGAATATTCAAGCGTATTTTAGTACATACTTCATCCTATAAACCCCACAGTACGGTCATGACGGCGCACACCAGCGTGATGACCAGCGAGACCACAAAGGTGACGCGCAGCACGCCGCCCTCCTCGCCGATGCGGTCAATGGCGGCAGCGGCGTTCTGCAACTTGGCAGGCGAGATGACTGAGGCCAGCCCACCGCCGATACCGCTGGCGGCAGCCACCACCAGGCCAACGGCGCCGATCTTCTGGGCGGTGGTGAGGTGCAGCGCGGTGAGCATGGCGATAGCAGAGGATTCGGAGCCGGAAAGGAAGCCGCCTAGCAGCCCCAGGAAGGGCGCGGCAAAGGGATAAAGCTGGCCAAAGGCTGCGGAGGCAGCGTTGGCAATGACGGTGACCATGTTGAGGTTGGGGTCGGCCAGTTTCCAATCCAGCCCGCGACCGGAGTGATTGATGAGGTAGGCGATGGCAAAGAAGACTGCCGCCGCCAGCACCGGGCGCGGAGCGCGTTTGAGCCATCTGGCGAGCACATTTTTCCACTGGGAGCGCTTGGGCTTGAGGAAAGGCACCGCCAGCAGGGTGGAGACCAGCACCCAGAAGTACGCCTGCCAGAACAGGCGCACCTTCTCCGGCGCGCCGGGGATGATTTCGACGGGCATGGACAGGGTCTTGAAGGTCAGATCGTAGAAGGGCAAGAAGGGCGCATTTACCAGCACGGCGCAGCCCACCAGGATGAGCCAGGGGGAGAGCGCTGCCCAGGTGGAGAGGTGCGGCGCGGAGGGGCTGGAATCGGAGGCGGGGCGCTGGAAGAGCGGGCGCCCGGTGAGCTTGAGGTAGAGCAGCATCACCAGCACCACGCCCAGCCCGGCAGCCACGCCGGTGAGTGGGATGAGCTGCAGGCTGTTCATGCCCACCGCAATCAGGCCGGCGGTGAGGCCGGAGATCAGCGCCGGCAGAAAGCCCTGGCGCACCAGCTTGAAGCCGCCCACAATCCACAGCATGCCGAGCGCGATGCAGGTGGAGATGACGGGCATGTAGCGCGCAAAATAACCGCCCACCTCGTTAACCGGCAGGCCCACAAAGCCGGAAAAGACTACCACCGGGATACCGAGCAGGGCGTAGGTGCACAGCGCGTCGTAGCCCAGGGCCGGCAGAGCGATGGAAACGAACGAGGAGTAGCCCATGGCGAGCATGATGGGCGGCAGGATGGAGACCGGGGTGGCGCCCAGCGCAGCCAGAAGGGTGCCGGCGCCGATGTTGACAATCATGATTTGCACCACCTGGTCGCGCGGGGCTACCAGCCTGACCAGGCTGACGATGCGCTCCACGGCGCCGGTCTCGATCATCAGGGTGACCTGCAGGATGGAGGTGAGCACCATCAGGCTGATGGGCAGCGAGGCGATCACCCCCGCCAGGCTGATTTGCAGGGCGATGCTGAGGGGCGTCTGAAAATACAGCCAGGCCGCCAGGAAGGCCAGCGCCCAGCCCACCAGCCCGGCGATATCCGCCGGGGTGCGGCGCGCCAGCAGCAGGATGAGGATGGCAGCGATGGGGAGCAGAGCCAGGAGCAGGGACATGAGAGCATTATATAAGAGAACCGCGCTCAGCGGTTGGCATACCGCTGTGGAATAACCGAGAACGGCAGCCCGGGTTTGGCTGGCGCCTTTATAATAGAATGGATTGACAGCCTCCATTCTAAAATGGGAAACGCCATGACCAATTACCTCTTTCTTTCCTATGCACACGCGGATAAAGCCATTTGCCAGGTAGCTGCAAAGTTTCTCAACCAGACGGGGTTTTACGTCTGGTACGACAAAGGCATCAAAGTTGGTGAAGACTGGCAGGCTGTGCTCGAGGAGCGCATCCGTTCCAGCTCCGGGGTGGTGGTGCTGCTCACCCCGCGCAGCGCGGAATCGCCTGACTGCCGGATTGAATGGCAATATGCGGATGACGCAGGTGTGAAGATTTATCCGGTGATGATCGAGAAATGCGTGCCGCCTTACCCGATTAACCAGTACCACTGGCTGGGTCCCTCAGCAGAAAGCGTGCTTTACAGGATGGATCATCCCGCCGTCCTGGCGTCACCTGTCGTCGAAGTGAGCAAACAGCTGGGGCAGCATCACCCGGCATTCTGTCTGGATTTACTCGAATACAATAACATGAAAATGAGTTATTACAATAATATAAACTACCTCGAGGTTAAGTATTCAGGGGTGAAGGGTTTTGTTAAAGGGGTCATCAAGGCCGGTGAAAAACGCTCGGTTGAGGAGAGTACGGCCTGGTTTCTGAAGAAAATGAGAGAACACGAGCAAAAAATTAACCGTGCTTTTGTGGAAGAGGAGATTTTTTTGTTTAATAAGGATGATCGCTGGGGGTAAGAGAACTGTATTTTGTCCCTCTTGTTTGCATCCGTTACAACCAACCCGTGAGCTGCGCCAGGCGGCGGGTATATTCAATAAAATTGGGCCAGGAGACGTCCGGCGGGACGCCGTGGTCGCAGGTGGGCAGGTAGCCGCCCGCGGCAATGAGGGGGGCCAGGCGGTCAAGCTCGGCGTGCATGGCAGCGCCGCCGGCTGCCAGGGCGCGCTTATCCACGCCGCCGCCGTAGGCAAAGGCCTTGCCGTACCGCTGACGGTAGGCGAGGATATCGTTGCCGGCGGCGACCTCAACGGGCCAGGTGTTCTGAAAGCCCGCTTCAATCCAGAGCGGGATGAGTTCGCCAATGTAGCCGTCGGAATCGACGGAATAGACGCCCACGCCGGCCGCTTTGAAAGCCTGCCCCCAGCGCGTCCAGCAGGGCATGAGGAAGCGCCGCACCATGCGCGGGGAAATCATGCTGTGCAGCTTGTAGGCCATGTCTTCGTTGACCTGGATAAAGTCAACCTCCACCTGCGCCAGGACGGGCTGGAGCACATCCAGCATGAACTGCGTCCAGAAGGCGACCAGTTCATCGATAAATTCCGGTTGCTCCACCATCAGCAGGCAGAGCGGCTCCAGGCCGATCCAATCGCGCATCTGCCAGAAGGGGCCGGGGATGGTGAGGCTGAAGGGGGTCTGGCGGTTTTTAAGCAGGGCGCAGCGGGCGTCAAAATCGGCGGGGAAGCGGCGCGGGTCGCGCGGGTTGTAGCGCCAGGCCATTTTCTCCTGCCAGTCGGTGGGGGTTTTAACCGGGAAGCTGTGCCAGCTGCGGGTGACGAAGTCCTTGGCGGAGCGCAAATAGCTGAAATCGTACTGGTCTGAAATTTCCACCACCGCGCCTGAGAAATCCTGCAGGATGAGATGGCCGTTTTTATGCGCGAGGATGATCTCCTCAAACTCCGGGAGCAGCTTGAGGTTGACCCCCAGATCTTCAACCGGCGAGGCGGGTTGCGCTGCAAGCCCGAGCAGCTGCCAGAGGTGGTCGCGCCAGCCAATGCCCTCCGGAAGCCCCTGCTGGTGCCAGGTCTGCAGGGTGGATTCGCGCGGGGAGCCGGGATCGAGCGGGATTTTATCAGGGTTGCCGAAGTGGTAGGTTGCCAGCAGGCGCTGGCGGGGAGTCATGGGCATGAGGGGCTCCTGTGGGATGGGCAGTGAGGTTTATTATAGCCCAGGGGGAAAAGGGCGTGATGAAAATGGACGGTGATGGTTTTTGCCGCAGAGCGGGGGGTACGTTGGCTGGAGCGAAAACCACGCGCCAAAAATACTAGCCACCTGACAGTTGCACGAATCTTAACAAAAGATACGTTGTCATTCTGAGCCTGATCAAGCCTGCAAAGTGAGACCTGTTAGGTTTTCAGAAACCTAACAGGTCTTCATTATTCGGCATTGCTCGCCACCTGACAGTTGCACAAATCTTAACAAAAAGAAATGTTGTCATTCTGAGCCTGAGCACAGCGAAGGCGAAGAATCTCGTTATGATGAGAAACTTGAAGACCGAATATCGAGATCCTTCGGCTTTTCAAGCCTCAGGATGACAAACTGTCAGGTCGCTAGTAAAAAGACCTGTTAGGTTTTTTGAAACCTAACAGGTCTCCTCTACCCGCAGGGATCACACAGTACGCGAACCTGGGGGACGCGGGCTGCGCCCTGAAAAGACCTGCCAGGTCTTCTACAAAATCTGGCAGGTCTCGGTACCGCTATCTTTAATACTGGATTTCGATTTTTTCCGCCGGTTCGGCGGGCTTTTCAGCGCGGCGCAGCAGAATCTCGCCTTCTTCGCCGCGGTCAACCAGGATGATGTCGCCGTCTTCAAATTCGTGCGCCAGCAGGGCGTCTGAGAGGGCATCCTCAATTTTGTGCTGGATGACCCGCCGCAGCGGACGGGCGCCCATATCGGGGTCGTAGCCTTCGCTGGCCAGCTGGTCAAGGGCGGCCTCGGAGGGCTGCAGGGTAATCTTGTGCTCCTGCAGGCGCTCGGCTACCTTGGCAATCTCAATGCCCACAATCTGGCGGATATTCTCGCGCGAGAGGGCGCGGAAGACGATGACGCCATCCAGGCGGTTGATGAACTCCGGGCGGAAGACGCGCTTGAGCGAATCGAGCAGCTTTTTACGCATGTCTTCGTAGGAGGACTGCTCCTCGGCCTTTTCATCACGGGTGATCTGGAAGCCGAGCGAGGTCTGGCGCTTAATCATATCCGCGCCGATGTTGGTGGTCATCACAATGATGGCGTTGCGGAAATCCACCTTGTGCCCCTTGGCATCGGAGAGGTGACCCTCTTCCATAATCTGCAGCAGCATGTTGTGCGCCTCAGGGTGGGCTTTTTCAATCTCGTCAAAGACCACGATGGAATAGGGGCGGCGGCGGATGGCTTCGGTGAGCTGCCCGGCTTCTTCAAAGCCGACGTAGCCAGGCGGGGCGCCCACCAGGCGGCTGACGGTGTGGCGTTCCATGAACTCGGACATATCCAGCTGGATGAGGGCGTCCTCGCTGCCGAACAGGAAGCGCGCCAGGGCTTTAGTGAGCTCGGTTTTGCCCACGCCGGTGGGTCCGAGGAAGATGAAGGAGCCGATGGGGCGGCGCGGGTCCTTGAGGCCGGAGCGCGCGCGGCGCACGGCCTTGGAGACGGTCTGGACGGCCTCTTCCTGGCCGATAATCCAGCGGCGCAGTTCCGCTTCCATCTGCAGCAGGCGCTCGGATTCCTCCTGCGCCATCTGCATCACGGGCACGCCCGTCCACATGGAAACCACCTCGGCGATATCATCGGCGGTGACCACCGGGCTGGTAGCGCGGTCCCAGCCGGTGCGCAGGCGATCAAGCTGGGCTTCCAGCTCGGCCTGGCGGGTTTGCAGTTCCTGGGCGTCGTCGAAGCGGCTGTCTTCCACGGCCTGGTTGCGGTTCAGGCGGGTCTCTTTGAGGTCCTTGACAAGCTGCTTCATGGTTTTGGCCTGGGTGGATTTATACATGCGCACGCGCGAAGAGGATTCGTCAATCAGGTCAATGGCCTTATCCGGCAGGAAGCGCTCGGTGACGTAGCGGGCGGAGAGGCGCGCGGCGGCTTCCAGGGCGGCATCCGAGATGGTGAGGCGGTGGTGCTCTTCGTAGGCCGCGCGGATGCCCTTAAGGATGGCGATGGTCTCTTCCACGGAGGGCTCGTTAACCACGATGGGCTGGAAGCGGCGCTCCAGGGCGGCATCGCTCTCGATGTGCTTGCGGTATTCTTCGATGGTGGTGGCGCCAATCACCTGCAGCTCGCCGCGTGAAAGGGCTGGCTTGAGGATGTTGGCGGCATCCACCGAGGAACCGGCTGCGCCGGCGCCAACCAGCATGTGCACCTCGTCAATGAAGAGGATTGAGCCGGAGGCTTTGAGCTCGTCAATGACGCGCTTGAGGCGCTCTTCGAACTGGCCGCGGTACATGGTGCCCGCCACAAGGGAACCCACATCCAATTGCAGCACACGCTTATCCAGCAGGGGAGCGGGCACATCGCCTTCGATGATGCGCTGGGCCAGTCCCTCGACGATGGCGGTTTTGCCCACGCCGGGCTCGCCGATCAGGGCGGGGTTGTTCT
>CAYVOX010000162.1:0-6526 GCA_964453035.1 uncultured Anaerolineaceae bacterium | reverse complement strand
CAGGTGATGACGATGCCTTCAGCCTGGCTGTCAGCGGCAGCGGCCAGCTCCTGCTGAAAACCGGAGAGGCGCTCCGCATGGGTGCGCCCGGCGCTGCCATTGCCGAGATAGGCGATGCGGCGGTGCCCGAGGGCGAGCAGGTGGCGCACCACCTGGCGGCTGCCTTCCAGGTCGTCATGGGCCACGGAGCAGGGAGAATCTTCCGGTGACTGGTTGTTAATGATCACCCAGGGGATATCGTAGTGCTGCAGCAGGGCAGCGTACTCAGCGCTGAAGGCGATGGAGAGGAAGAGCACCCCATCCACGGCATGCTCGCCCAGGGCGCGGACGATATCGCGCTCGCTGGCCTGGGCGCTATCAAAAGAGGCGACAAACAGGCTGTAGCCGTTCTGGCGCAGCACGTCTTCCACGCCGCGCAGCACTTCGCCAAAGTAAGGGTCGTCAAAGCGGCTGACGACCACGCCGAGCACGTGGGAGCGGTGGGTTTTGAGCCCGCGGGCGGCAGCGCTGGGCAGGTAGCCCATCTCCAGCGCCACCTGGCGGATGTGAGAGGCGGTGCGCTCCGGGATGGCACGGTGCCCGTTGAGCGCGCGCGAAACGGTGGCGTGGGAGACTCCGGCTTGCCTGGCGATATCTTTAATGGTGACGCGCATGGGAATCCTTTTGATGCACACGTGTGCATTGAAATAGTAGCAAATTTGAAGTAAAATGTCAAGCACGCGATTGATTGATTGCGCATCCTGTTGATTGATGAGAGCGATCCGCCACCATGACCCCTTCACCCCGCACCCCTGCCGAGCCAACCAGTTCTCAACCCGCCCAGCGTTTCCGGGCTTCGCTTTCCACCATGTGGGGAATCGAGAACTTTGACCGCCTGGAAGATTTTTTTGAGGCCGCCGCGCGGTTTGGATACGATAAGATCGAATTGAACCATCAGATTGCCCCGCAGATGCTGGAGGGCATTGACCTGAGCCGCTATGCATTTAGCAGCGTGCACGAACCCTGCCCCTCGCCGCTTTCTCTGACAGAGTTGCGAGAGCGCGATTGGGCTATCTCCGCGCCGGACGAGGAAAACCGGGCGCGCGGCGTGGCAAGCATCAAGGGCAGCATTGACCTGGCGCAGCAGCTCAACGCAGAGGTGGTGGTGGTGCACTGCGGGCAAATGCCCGACCCGCAAAAAAAGGAGCGGCAGTTGCGCAGCCTGTTCCGCGCCGGGCAGCAAGACGCGCCTGAGTTTGCCGCGCTGAGAGCGGAAATGACCGCCGAGCGAAAGGCGACCGTCAGGCCGTACTTTGAGGCGGTACGGCGCAGCCTGGCGGAGCTGCTGGAATACGCAGCCCCGCGCAAGGTGCGCCTGGGGCTGGAAAACCGGGATAAGTGGTTTTACATACCCATGCAGGACGAGATGGAAGCGCTGCTGGCGCTGGGCGGCCCACAAGAACTGGGTTTTGTGTTCGACAGCGGTCATGCCGCGATCCTCGACCGGCTGGGCTTTCAGAGCTTCTGGGCGTGGCTGGAGCGCTTTGGACCGCGCATGGTGGAGTGTCACCTGCATGATGTGAGCGGCCTGGATGACCACTTTGCGCCCGGGCTGGGAAACCTGGATTTTGGCCGCATCGCTGCTTATCTGCCTGCAGAGGCGGTGCGCACGCTGGAACTGCACAGCCGGAACGCGCCCGCCCAGGTGGAAGCCGGGCTGCGGCTTCTGGCTGAAAAAGGCGCGGTGCAGAACCTGATCCTGGAGCGGAAATGAGAGGCGCGATGAAAAAACTGTATGACCTGGTTTGCGTTGGCAATTACACCAAAGACACCATCATCACGCCAGAAGGCACGCGCGAGGTGGACGGCGGGGCGGTGAACTATGCCGCCAACGCCGCGGTGCGGCTGGGACTGCGCACGGCGGTGGTGACGCGCCTGGCGCGCGAGGATAAGCGCGTGATCGAGGCACTGGAAAAGGTCGGGGTGGACTGCTACCCGGAATATACGCCCAGCTCGACGCTGATGAGCCTGGAATACAAAACCAGCAATGTTGACCAGCGCACCCTGCGGGTGACGGCAACGGCTGGAACGGTGTCGCCGGAGCAGCTGGAGGGGCTGGACACCAGGGCGGTTGTGGTGGGCAGCAGCCTGCGCGGCGAGGTGGAACTGGCTTTCTTCCAGGCGATGCGCCAGCGCGAGGGTCTGCTCATCGGGTGCGACGTGCAGGGTTTTGTGCGCGTGCTGCGCGGCGAGAGCCTGGTGTATGAGCGGTGGGATGAGATGCCGGCGGTGTTGAGCTGCGTGGATATCCTCAAATCGGATGCGGTGGAAGCCGAGTTCCTGACCGGCGAGAAGGATATTTACAGGGCGGCGCGCATTTACGCTGCGCTGGGTCCTCGCGAGATTGTGCTGACGCACAGCCAGGGCGTGCTCATCCACGCGGAGGGCAGGGATTATGCCTACCCGTTCTTCGCGGGTGGGGTGGAGGGGCGCAGCGGGCGCGGGGATACATGCCTGGGCAGTTACACGGCGGCGCGCCTTTCAAAGCCGGCGGGAGAAGCCGGGCGCTGGGCTGCCGCGCTGACCAGCCTCAAGCTGCAAAAAGCGGGGCCGTTCAGCCTGCGGCTGGCGGATGTTGAGGCCTTCCTCAAAACACATTATGCGGCGTGAGGGTGAAGCGGTGGATTGGCCCTGGCGGGGTAAGCTTGCCGGGGGGATGGCTCAGGGTTTGAGCGCTTCGACAATCCGGGAGACGTTGCGCTTCATCATCAGGATGTAGGAGGGGGCATCTCCGCCGGTCGCGGTGATGGAATGGGTGTACAGCCCGGTGACCACCTTCACGTTGGCCTCGCGGGCCACCTGGTCAGCCAGCTGCGGGTTGGCGCCGCCCTCCAGGAAGATGGCAGGGCTGCCGGTGGCGCGGATTTGATCCACCAGGCGGGCCAGTTGCTGGGCTGAGGGGGATGAGCCGGTGGTGACGCTCGGCAGCAGTGTGCCGGTCACCTCAAAGCCGTAGCGGTCGGCAAAGTACCCGAAGCTCTCGTGGTTGGTCACCAGCTTGCGGCGCTCTGCGGGAATCACCTTTAGCTGGGTTTCGATCCAGGCGTGGAGTTCCTTGAGCTGCTCGATATAGGCCTGCGCGTTGCGGGTGTAGGCTTCCTTGCCGGAGGGGTCTGCGGCGATGAAACCATCGCGCAGGTTGAGGGCATACTGCTGCGCCAGAACGGGGTCGAGCCAGAAGTGCGGGTCGCCTTCGTCGTGGTGATCTTCGTCCATCACGGCTTCGCCTTCGCGCCCGGCGCGGCTTTTCAGGCCTTTTGAGGCTTCAACCACCAGGGCTTTGCTGCCAGCGGCGGTGATGGTGCGCTCCAGCCAGGCTTCAAAACCGGCGCCGTTAACCAGCAGCAGGTTGGCTTCGGCAATGCGCACCACGTCGCGCGGGGTGGGCTCGTAGGTGTGCGGGTCTGTATCCAGGGGGATGAGGGTTGTAACCATCAGGCGGTCGCCCGCCACGTTCTGGGCTATATCCGCGAGGAAGGATTCGACTGCCAGAACTTTAAGCCCGCCCGCGGTGGGCTGCGGAGAGGCCTGGCAAGCCGAAAGCAACACCGATAACAATAAGACGACGAAAATAATGAATTTTTTCAAGGTTATATCCTTATCTACAGGGAAAAATCCAAAGATTTACACCTGTTCCATGTGAAGGGCCAGGCAGGCCGCCACCGGCGCAAAGGAACGGCGGTGCTGGGGACATGCGCCCAGGGTGTTGAGGGCCTGGTGGTGGGCGCGGGTGCCGTAGCCTTTGTGGCGGGCAAAATGATAGCCCGGGTACTGGTTTTCCAGCTCCACCATAAGCGCGTCGCGGGCGGTTTTGGCCAGCACGGAGGCGGCAGCGATGCTCAAGGCGCGCCGGTCGCCTTTGACCAGGGCAGTCTGCGGCAGGTTGAGCCCGGGCAGGGTGAGGGCGTCAATCAGCAGGTGGGCGGGCGGCAGGGCCAGTTGCTGAAGGGCGCGGCGCATGGCCAGGCGGGTGGCGGGAAGGATGCCGAGGGAATCGATTTCCTGGCAGGTGGCAAAGCCCACGCCCCAGGCCGCCGCCTGGGCGCGGATAAGCGCGGCCCAGTGGTCACGCTGGTGGGGGCTCATGAGTTTTGAATCGCGCACGCCTGAGAGGGATTGGGCCACGGCAGGGTCGGGCGGCAAAATCACGGCGGCGGCAGCCACCGGCCCGGCCCAGGCGCCGCGCCCGGCTTCATCCAGCCCGGCCACGCAGCCCAGCCCGGATTGCCACAGGGGGCTCTCGAACGTCAAATTTGGGAAAGGGGGGAGCGGCTCGGTGAAGCGGCGTGAGGTTGACACAGTGATACCTGCCCCGGGGGAGATTATTTGCGGTCGTACAGGCCGCGGGCAGCGTTGCGCCGGATGGCGAGCAAATCCATGAACATGTGGGATGAATCGCGCCAGACGCGAATTTTGCTTTCCGGGTTGAAGTACCAGGGGATGCCCACCTCAACAATCTTATAGCCGCGCCGCCGGGCGATGAAGAGCAGTTCCACGTCAAAAGTCCAGCCCATGATGGTTTGCAGGGGGAAGATTTCATCCACCAGGCTGCCGCGGAAGCATTTGAAGCCGCACTGGGAATCATGCAGGCCGGGTAAAGCCAGCAGGCGCACCAGCAGGTTGAAGCCGCGCCCCACAAAGTGGCGGTAAGCCGGTTCGCCGTAGCGCACCGCGTCTTTACCCTCGCGCGAGGCGATGGCGACGTCGGCATCCAGCGCGGGGGGGATGAAGCGGTTGACTTCGCTGATGGGCATGGAGAGGTCGGCATCGCAGATGAAGCGGTAGGCGCCGCGAGCAGCCAACATGCCCACCTGGCAGGCCAGCCCTTTGCCGCGCCGGTCTTCGTGGATGACGCGCAGGTAGGGCAGGCGGGCAGCGTAGGATTGGGCCAGTTCCAGGGTGCGGTCCTGGCTGCCGTTTTCAACCACCACCACCTCGGCCTGGTAGGGTTGGGCGCTCAGGAAGGCATCAACCTGGTCGAGGGTTGTGGGGAGGCGCGATTCCTCGTTATGGGCCGGGATGACGATTGAAAGGAGGGGTTGGGTCACAGGGTTACTCGTCAGAAGAGGGGAATGTCTTTGAGCAGGTCGCGCCCGGCGGGGGCCTCGCGGGTGATAATCACCTCGCTGCCGCGGGCGCCGGAGAGGGTGATGGGGGCCAGGATTTCGAAGGTGGAGGCCAGCAGGGGCAGGCGTTTACCGGCAGCCAGCTTTTTACCGGCGCGCAGCAGCTTGAGCAGCCCGGCGCGGGTGAAGAGCACCCGGTCTGAATAGGTGGCGCCGCGGCGTTCGTATCCGCGAGCCAGTTCAATTTGCCCTTCGGGCGTGTACCTGACGGTTTCAATTACGGCGTCGAATTTTGTGGGCATGGTTTCAATTCGCTTTCGTGGTCGTCGCGCAGATAAAAATGACCGCCGAAGGGGGTCTCGGCGGTTGAAATTTGGTCGGGGTGGGCGGACTTGAACCGCCGACCCCCGCGTCCCAAACGCGGTGCGCTGGCCAACTGCGCTACACCCCGGCAGGCATGAGTATATCGCAGGGCGGGGGCGGCGTCAAGGAAGGGGATAGCTATTTATTGCTGAGGAAGCCCTTGCCAAGGACTTCCTGGGCAGGGGTGACGACCACGAAGGCAATGGGATCGCTTTCCTTAACGATGGCTTTCAACTCGGCTACTTCAGTCACGGTGACGGCCACCATGAGCACGGAGCGTTCTTCCTTGCTGTAGGAGCCCTTGCCGGAAAGGATGGTTGCGGTTCTTTTCATCTTCGACATGACCAGTTGGGTGATTTCCTGGGGGTGGGTGGTGATAATCCAGGTGAGCAACTGGCTGCGGCGGCGGCCGACGGGCACTTTGGCAGCGGGAGCGTTTTCGCCCAGGGGTACGCCCCTGGCGGGATGGTCTTTGCCAAACTTGGGCAGCACCTCGCCGCTGGTGTGGGTCATGCTCACAGTGAAGAGGGCGAGGCCAATGAGGATGGCGTTGAAGATGAGACCCACCAGAAGCATCACCTCACCCGAGACGCTGCCCATGCTGAACCGAGCAACAACTTCCTCAAAGGAGGCGGCCTGAACCGGGTGAAGGAAGGCTTTGAGCACCGCGGTGAAACCGAGAATGATGAAAATGAAGAGATAATTTCGACGCAGGCGGCGGCCGATGGCTTCCAGCATGCTGATTGGGTATTCCGGTTGCAGGAGGGTTTGCGCCAGGCTCTCGGCCCACTCGCTGGAGGGGGAGAAGGGCGGCACGAGCATCGCTGCGAAGAAATCCGTCTCCAGCAGGCGGGTGCGCAGGCTCCATAATTCGTAGTAACGATAACGGCGCGCTTCGATCCAGAGAAAAAAGAGGGTGAGAAATGAGGTGAGGATGATGACGCCGTAATGATTAGAGGGGCTGGCCAGGGTGAAAGAGAGCGCGGTGCCGGTGGTGATGACGGCCCAGTTGGTGGTGGCATCCAGGCGCTGGCGCCATACGTTGCTGCGCTGGATCT
>CAYVOX010000161.1:0-6533 GCA_964453035.1 uncultured Anaerolineaceae bacterium | reverse complement strand
GGGGCGGGCGGGATGGTGGGTTCGGTGGTGGCAGCCGCCGCTGAGGGGCGAGTGCTGGTGGGAGACCACTTGGTGGCTGTGGTTTGACCGCCGCAAGCTGCCAGGATGACTGCAACCAGGATGAGCAACAGGGGTAAGACTTTTCTCATGCTATTTTTCTACCTTTCAAACAAAAGTGCCTCTCCCCGGGCTTTCCTGGTGAGGAGAGGCAGGGTCAAGGTTTCTCATTATATGCTACAACCGGCTGAGAACAGCCTTGCGCAGCGCCAATTGTACCATTTCTGGAGATTGACTGGCGTCAACTATTATCCAACGCTCAGGTTCAGCGCGGGCTATCTCCAAAAATCCCTGGCGGATGCGCTGGTGGAGGGCCACTTCCCAGGCGTCCAGGCGGTTCCACTCGCCGCCGCCGGAGCGTTTGCGGCGCAGGCCTTCCTCGACGGGCACGTCCATGAGGATGGTGAGGTCGGGCCACAGGCCGCCGGTGGCAAAATCCAGCAGGCAGCGCAGCTGAGCCAGGTCGCAGCCGCGCCCGTAACCCTGGTAGGCCAGGGTGGAGTCGGCGTAGCGGTCGCTGAGCACGATCTCGCCGGCAGCCAGGCGCGGGCGGATGACCTGTTCAACCAGCTGGGCGCGCGCGGCGCAAAAGAGGAGCGCCTCGGTGCGAGCGTTCATGGCGGTGTTTTGCAGGCTCATCAGCACAGCGCGCACCTGGTTGCCGATCTCGGTGCCGCCCGGCTCGCGCGTGGTGCAGACGGCATGCCCCTGCTGGCGCAGGAATTCAGCCAGCACGGGTAATTGCGAGGATTTTCCGCTGCCTTCCGGCCCTTCAAAGGTGATGAACATGCCCGGCTCCCCAAAAATGGTGTGAAATGCGGAGGGGATGTCCAAAAAGGAGTATGTCACTCTGAGCGAAGCGAAGAGTCTCTACATCTAATAATATGAGATGCTTTGCTACGCTCAGCATGACAAAAATGGACTTTTTAGACAGCCCCTGCATGATTTATTCTCTAAAGATGCGCACGCGGCGGTTGGGTTCCTTGCCGTAGGAGTGCGAGACCAACTGCGCCTGGCGGGCCATGTCGTGCTGGATGCGCCTGATCGCGGCGGACGCGGGGGGTAGGTCCACCCAGCGCTGGCCGTTGAGTACCGCGTCAATAGCGATTTGGGTATGGCTGGAGACTTCCTCCCAGTTGGCCGGGTTAGGCAGCTCGGTGGGCAGGTTGAAGAGCTCTGCCAGGGCCTGTTCCATCTGGCTGATGGTGTTGGCGCGCAGGGCATAGATGGGCAGGCCGCGCTGTTCGGCTTCCATGATGGGCTGCTCGCGGTTGCGGTAATAGGTGCGCAGGGTGATGAGCGCGTCAGCGTCGGTCAACTCGCGCGAGACCAGGGCCGGCACGCCCAGGCGCTTGGCAGCCTGGCTGAGGCGGTTCTTGGCCACGCCGTAGGGGTAGATTTTGCGCGCGCGCAGGGGGGTGGATTCATCTGCGCTGGTTTCTTCCAGGTCGCTGGAGGCTGAAGGCTCCTGGCGCTGGAAGGGCATGGTGCGGGCTTCGCCGTTGGCGGCGCGGCGGCGAGAGCGCGGTTCAACCTCTTCGCTGCTGCCGTTCATGCCGCGGCGCAGCCCGGCTGCCAGCCCGCGCTGGGGAGGTGGGGCGGCGTGCTGGACGTGTACCTCGCCGGCGGTGTCGCGCCAGCGCACTTCCGGCTGGGCCGGGTTGCCGCGCAGCATGGCATCCACCGCGGTGGAGACATCCGCGTGCAGGGTGAGGCGGTCGCGTTCCTGGATCTCAATCAGCACGTCAAAGGTGGGGGGTGAGCGGCGCTCCAGCACGGTTTTTTGCGTTCCGCGGCGGCGGGCTTCCTCATCAGAAAGGGTGACCGACTCGATGCCGCCGACCAGGTCTGAAAGGGTGGGGTTGAGCAGCAGGTTTTCGAGGGTGCGCCCATGGGCAGTGCCAATCAACTGCACGCCGCGTTCCGCGATGGTGCGGGCAGCAGCGGCTTCCAGTTCGCGGCCAATTTCGTCAATGACAATCACTTCGGGGTTGTGGTTTTCCACCGCCTCGATCATCACCTCGTGCTGCAGGGAGGGCTTTTGCACCTGCATGCGGCGGGCTTTGCCCACCGCCGGGTGCGGCACATCGCCATCCCCGCCAATTTCATTGGAGGTATCCACGATAATCACGCGCTTTTTCTCGGCGAGAATGCGGGCGGCTTCGCGCAGCATGGTGGTTTTGCCGATGCCCGGCTTGCCGAGGATGAGCACGCTCTTGCCGGATTCAATCAGATCCTGGATGATATCAATGGTGCCGTAAACGGCGCGTCCCACGCGGCAGGTGAGCCCGACAATGTGGGCGTGGCGGTTGCGGATGGCGGAGATGCGGTGCAGGGTGCGCTCGAGGCCGGCGCGGTTGTCAGCGTCAAATTCGCCGATGCGCTCGACCACAAAATCAATCTCAGCGCGGGTCACTTCATCGGGGAGCAGTTCCACTTCGCTCTCGACAAAGCGCGCCATGGGGGTGCGGCCCAGGTCCAGCACAATTTCCAGCAGATTATCGCTGTTGTTGGCCTGTACCACCGCGGTGGCAATTTTTTCGGGCAGGACGCCCAGCAAGGCGTGTAAATCGTCAGTAATACGTCGTTGTGTCATGCGTTCTTTTCAAAAGCCTATATGGATGTGTCACCCGGAACATAGCGAAGAGTCTCTTCCTTTGCCTGGCGAGAGGCTTCGCTGAGCGCAGCGTGACCGGAGGAAGATTCCATTGCGGAGTCTTCAAAGTGATTAACCATCGGAGCGGTGGTCTGCTCTGCGGCGCGTGAATCAATGGCGACCAGCCTCGCGTTTAGGGGGACGCGCTGCATACTGGTGAGGTGCTTGACCAGCAGCGCCTGGCGCGGGGCGGCTTCGGCGGGAATTTCCGCAAGAACGTTCTCAAGCCAGGCCTGGTACGAGCGCACTGCCAGGTAGATGGGGCGTCCGAGGCGGGGAGCGAGGGCGGGCATCAATCCGCGCAGCAGGCTCAGTCCGTCCTGGATATCGGGGTGGATGAGCGGGGTGAGGTAGATGCCGCGCGGGCCGTAAACGCATTCCACGTAGGCCATCAAATCGCCATTCTGGCGGTAGATGAGGCCGTTCAATTTTCGGTTACTGAGTGGTTCGGCGCTTTGCACCAGGGGGGGCACCAGCATCTGAAACAGGTTGCGGACGGGTTGCTCATCCAGGCTGCTGGCGGGCTGCCAGCCGTTGGGTTTAGCGCTGCTCTCCGAGGGCAGCAGCAGTCGCCAGATGCGCTGCCAGGCATAGACCGAAAAACCTGCGCGGCGGATGGACTCAAAGGTTGGGCTCTGCTCATCCACCTCGCCCAGCAGGCTGAAGGCGCCCATTTCACCGGCCTGCCAGGCCAGCCCTTCCAGCAAACCGGTGAACCCGGCAGCGGGAGGCGTGCTTTCCGGGGCGAGGAAAGTCAGGCGCGCAGAGCGGTTGCCCATCACGTAAGAGACCTGCCCCATCAGGGCGGGCTGGCCGTTGGCAAGGCACACGCCGGTGTAGGTGCCGCGCGCCGGGTGCAGCTGGCCGAGCACGGAGGCCACACCCACCGGGCTGCCGCGCGTGAGGGCCTGGGCGCTATCCAGGCTCAACACGGCGCCGCGGTAGCGGTAGAGCGTGACTAAATCGGTCCAGGAAAATGCGCGGATTTTATTTATTTTGCCAGCTCCAAAAAATAGCGATGGAAGCGGTTGTCGCGGGTTAATTCGGGGTGGAATGAGGTTGCCAGTAATTTACCCTGTTGCGCTGCCACAATGCGCCCATCCGGCAGGCTGGAAAGGGCCTGCGCCGTGCCGTGCACCGCTTCGATGAGTGGGGCGCGGATGAACACGGCGTGGTAGGGCTTGCCGGAGGGGTCAACGGCTGTGAGGGCCGGAACCTGCAGGTCAATCTCGAAGCTATCCACCTGGCGGCCAAAGGCGTTGCGCTGCACAGTGATATCCATCACGCCCAGCAGGGGCTGGTTGCGGCGGGCATCTTTTGAGAGGAAGATGGCTCCGGCGCACGTGCCCCACACGGCGTGTTGTTTGCAAAAGTCGCGCAGCGGCTGCATCAGGCCAAAATCCTCCGCCAGCTTGCCAATGGTGGTCGATTCCCCGCCGGGGATAATCAACCCGTCCAATCCTTCCAGGTCGGCTGCCAGGCGCACCTGATGCGCCTGAGCGCCTAACCTGCGAAGGACCACCTGGTGTTCCGCAAAGTCGCCTTGTAATGCCAGGACGCCAATTTTCATACTGCGCTTACCAGCCTCTGGTGGCGATTTTTTCTTCTTCCGGAATGGCTGTCACCTGCCGCCCCACCATCGGTTCACCCAGATTGCGGCTGACCTCTGCCAGGATGGATGCGTCTTTATAGTGGGTGGTGGCTTTGACAATGGCGGCAGCGCGTTTGGCGGGGTCGCCGCTCTTGAAGATGCCCGAGCCGACGAACACGCCGTCCACGCCCAGTTGCATCATCAGGGCTGCATCCGCGGGGGTGGCAATGCCACCGGCGGCAAAGTTGACCACCGGCATGCGTCCCAGTTTGCGCGTTTCAAGCACCAGCTCGTAAGGCGCGCCGATTTCCTTGGCGAAAGCCATCACTTCTTCTTCGGGCATGTTCACCAGTCGGCGGATCTCGCCCAGCACGGTGCGGGCGTGACGAACAGCCTCAACCACATCACCGGTGCCGGCTTCACCCTTGGTGCGGATCATGGCGGCGCCTTCGCCAACACGGCGCAGGGCTTCGCCCAGGTTGCGGCAGCCGCATACAAACGGCACTTTAAAATCATGCTTGAGGATGTGGTGGGCTTCATCCGCGGGGGTGAGCACTTCGGATTCGTCAATGTAATCCACGCCGATGGCTTCCAGGATTTGCGCTTCAACAAAATGACCGATGCGGCACTTAGCCATGACGGGGATGGTCACGGTATCCATGATTTTGAGGATTAGTTCGGGGTCGCTCATGCGCGCCACGCCGCCGGTTGCGCGGATATCCGCGGGAACACGCTCCAGCGCCATCACCGCGCACGCGCCAGCTTCCTGCGCGATTTTAGCATGCTCGGGGGTGACCACGTCCATGATGACGCCGCCCTTGAGCATTTGAGCCAGCCCTTTTTTGACTGCGAAAGTTGCCACTAACTTCTTTGCCATGCCTGCCTCCTGATAAATACTTCTTTTCGCTTCCGATTCTACCACGCCCCCGGAGCATAAACAATCAGAGTAAAAAATTATCATCTGGAATTAAGGTTGCGGACTGTACCCGGGGTGGATGTATTCGCATTGCGGGGTGGTGTTACGTTATAATAATCGCATGCGACCCCCATCTTTCCAACCGCGTTCCGTGATCATCCTGGCGTATGCCGGTATTGCCGGCTCAAAGGAAGAGGCAGAGCGCATCCAGGCGCTGCTGGCTGAAAAAGGCGTGCGCTGCGCGGTGAGCGCTTCCTACAGCGACCCGGCGCTGCGGGCTTCCTTGAAAGCCGGGGAATTTGACCTGGCCATCACGCTGGGCGGCGACGGCACCCTGCTGCGCGCCGGGCACCTGTGCGCGCCCTACGGCGTGCCGCTGCTGGGCATCAACCTGGGCCATTTTGGCTTCTTGACCGAAATCAAGCAGGAGGAATGGGCTGAGAAACTGCCCGCCCTGCTGGAGGGGCGCTTCTGGCTGGAAGAGCGCATGATGCTGCGCGCCACGCACCGGCGCGGAGACAAGGATCTGGGCTCGTGGGAGGTACTGAACGAGGTGGTGGTGTGCCGCGGGCAGTTTGTGCGCCCCATCAGGTTGCAGGCGCGCGTCGATGGCTACCTGCTGGCGACCTACGTGGCAGACGGGTTGATTGCTGCCACGCCCACGGGGTCCTCGGCGTATGCGCTGGCGGCGGGCGGACCCATCATGCCGCCGGAGTTGCGCAATATTTTGATTATCCCGGTGGCGCCGCACCTTTCGGTGGACCGGGCCATCATCCTGGCGGAGGGCGCCTGCGTCACCATTCACGTGAATACCGCGCACGAGGCCGTTTTCAGCGTGGATGGGCAGCCTTCGGTGGTGATGCTGGATGATGACGAAATCCACGTGGAGGCCAGCGAGCACGCCGCGCAGTTTGCCCGCCTGCAAGACCCAGGCTATTTCTACCGCAATATCACAGCTTATATGGAACAAAATCCAACCGCAGGTGAATTTTAATGGAAGAACCCCAACTTGAGCGTTTAACCTGTACCGTCCATCCCGACCGCGAGACGTTGTTGCGCTGCAATCGCTGCAACCGCCCGATGTGCAGCGAGTGTTCCGTGCTGACCCCCACTGGCTACCGCTGCAAGGAGTGCGTGCGCGGGCAGCAGAAGGTGTATGAGACGACCGTGACCCGCGACCTGGTGGTGGGAGTGGTCATTGCGCTGGTGCTCTCCTTTTTGGGTAGCTACATCGCGCGAGTGATGCAGTTTTTCACCATTTTTGTGGCGCCTATCGTCGGGCTCATCATCGTTGAGGTGGTGCGCTGGGCGGT
>CAYVOX010000160.1:0-6706 GCA_964453035.1 uncultured Anaerolineaceae bacterium | reverse complement strand
GCCATTGGCGACCGCGCCAACCACGAGGTGCTGGAGGGTTACGCTCAACTGCGGCAATTTGAAGCCCAAAATGGGATTCCAGAACGTCGCCACCGCATCGAACATGTTCAGATTCTGCATGAACAGGATATGAACCGTCTGTTTGAACTTAAGGTGATTGCCTCAGTTCAACCCATCCATGCCACATCGGATATGGAAATGGCCGACCGGTACTGGGGACACCGCTCCTCAGGGGCATATGCCTTCAACAGCCTGCTGCGCAGCGGCGCAAGGCTGGCCTTCGGTTCAGATGCCCCCGTGGAATCCCCCAATCCCTTCCTGGGTTTGCACGCCGCGGTGACGCGCCAGCGCCCAAACGGCGAACCTGGCGAGATGGGCTGGTACCCTGAACAGCGACTTGAACTTTTTCAGGCGCTGCAGGCTTACACCACCGGCCCGGCTTTTGCTGCCGGAACGGAAGATAGGCAAGGCAAACTGGTGCCCGGATATTTTGCCGACCTTATCCTGCTCGAAACAGACCCATTTACGCTTCCGCCCCGCTTGCTGCATGCCGTCAAGCCCCTTGCCACCATGGTAGCCGGAGAGTGGGTGTGGCAGGCTTAACTTTGGAGGTTCACCTGTGACAGGTCCTTTGCTCATCACGCCGGAGATTTTTGTCCCTCGCATTGGTGATGTACTGGTCGAAAAAGGGGTCATCACCCTTGAGCAGCTAGAACTGGGCGCCAGGGAACAGGCCCGCCTGCGCGAGCAAGGTCAAACGGTGCCCTTTGGCCAGGTATTGCTGAGCCTGGGATTAATCAGCCGCAAAACATTGGAACTGGCCGTCACCGAGCAGATTTTTCAGTTGCACGCCGCCCTGCGCGAAGCCAACGAACAACTGCGCCAGGCTAACGAACAGCTTGAAGAGCGTGTCCAACAGCGCACCTATGAATTGGAACGGGCAATGGCCAAGCTTTCAGAGTTAAACCGTCTGAAAGCCAATTTTATTGCCAACATATCGCACGAATTGCGCACTCCCCTCACCCACTTCAAAGGCTATCTTGACCTGCTCACCAACGGCGACCTTGGTCCAACCACCGAGGAACAGAACCAGGCCCTGGCAGTCATGGGCCGGGCCTCCGAACGGCTGGAGCGGCTGATTGAGGACCTAATCCTCTTCTCCACCGCCGACCGCGGCGAAATCTCGCTCAACAAACAATCCTTTAATCTCACCAGCCTGTGCCGGACGGTCATCGCCCGCAGCAGCTCGCGCGCCGAAGCTAAAAACATCGTTCTGGAAATGGATATCCCTTCCAAGCCGGTTTTTGTGATGGCTGATGAAGAAAAAATCAGCTGGGTAATCCTGCAACTGGTGGATAATGCCCTCAAGTTTTCGCCCCCGGGCGCAAGCGTTCAGCTTCATTTGACCACCCAGGATGCCTTTGCAAGAATTTCCATCGAGGATGCCGGCATCGGCATACCCGCGGAGCGGATAGGAGAGCTTTTCGAGTCATTTCACCAGTTGGATGGCTCCTCCACCCGGCGCGCAGGCGGCACCGGGTTAGGCCTGGCGCTGGTAAAGCGAATCATCGAGGCGCACAACTCAATCGTGCAGGTTACATCCGCCGTAGGAAAGGGTAGTAAATTTGAATTTTTGCTACAATTAGGTTAGGCATTGTTTCCCTCGTTTTTGGTCTCGGCAGAGGAGAGAAAGCATGAATCAAGCGCCAGGCTTCATAAATACGGTTCCCACCGACCTGCTTTACGCCATCAGCCGGCTCGTCACCCAATCCCCCGAATGGAAACCAGCATTAGATGAAATCACCCGTTTGGTGCGGGTTTATTTGATTTATGACAATGTTGCCGTTTACATCGGAGACCCCACCCACCAGAATGTGGATGTGGCCTATGCCCGTGCCACCGGCCGCGGGCGCTCTGCCGAGGCAGATGTGGCCTGGGGAGAAAACCTGGCTGGCTCAGTGGCTCTTTCTGCCGAGCCCATTTTACAGGAACCGGAAAACGACACCAACCGCAATCGGCTGGAAAGGCCATTCATCCTGGGGTTGCCCTTGCGCATCGGCCAAAAATCCCACGGAGCCATTCTGCTTATCCGCTTTGGAGGCCCGCCTTTTTCACAGGATAATATCCGCCTGGCAGAATTCATCGCCAGCCAGATAGCCCTGCTGGTTGAACGCCAGAAAATCCGCGAAGATTACACCAATCTCGAAAAACAACACCAGCAATCCCGACTGCAGCAGGATTTCATTTCCACCATTTCGCATGAGTTGCGCAGCCCGCTCGGTTTTATCAAAGGTTACACCACCACCCTGCTGCGCTCCGATACCACCTGGGACCAGAAAACCCAGGAGGAATTCCTCACCATCATTGACCAGGAAACCGACCGCTTGCAGCAATTGATTGACAACCTGCTGGATTCAGCCCGCCTGCAAGCCGGAGAGTTGCCCATACTCTTCCAGCATGTTCGCCTGGATTCCGTCCTCAACGATATCATCCTGCGCTCCCGGCTACATCACCCCTCGCTTCACCTCACGCTGGAGATGGAAAGCCCCATCTCCCCCATCCGCGCTGACCCGCAGCGGCTGGCCCAGGTGTTTGAAAACCTGATTAGTAACGCGGTCAAGTACGCCCCAGGGTCACCCATAAAAATCTCCATTACGCAAAACGAGGAGACCGTTAAAATTGATTTTAAAGACCAGGGACCTGGTATTTCACCCATCTACCTGCCGTACATTT
The DNA here is from genome assembly GCA_964453035.1 of uncultured Anaerolineaceae bacterium. Classification (GTDB taxonomy): domain Bacteria; phylum Chloroflexota; class Anaerolineae; order Anaerolineales; family Anaerolineaceae; genus CAYVOX01. The sequence goes on along the minus strand of CAYVOX010000160.1, from coordinate 3,973 downwards.
TTGACCGCTTTTTCCGCAGCCCAGATTCTCCCAACATTCACGGCTCAGGTCTGGGCTTATATATTTGCAAGCAGATTATCCGGGCTCACAAAGGGGAAATTTCCGCTAACTCGACCGTTGGGGTTGGAACGATCATATCCATAACCCTGCCGCGCGAGGAAGCTTCATCCAGGGAAGGCAAACAGGAGGCGAACCAATGACACGCATACTTGCAGTAGATGACGAACCCCTGTACCAGCACTTGTTGCGGGTAAATTTGGAAAAAGAAGGCTACGAGGTGGTCACCGCGGGCAACGGTGAAGACGCCCTGGAAATGGTCACCAGCCGCCACCCTGACCTTGTCATCATGGATGTGATGATGCCTCGCCTGGATGGGATCACCACTTGCGAAAGGATCAGGCAATTCTCCACGCTGCCCATCATCATCCTCACCGCCCGCGGAGAAGAATCCGATCGGGTGCGCGGACTAAATGCCGGCGCGGATGACTACGTCGTCAAACCCTTCTCCGCCACGGAACTGGTCGCGCGCGTGCGAGCCGTTCTACGCCGTACAAAAAATGCCGACCAGGCTACGCAGAGCCGCTTCTTCAACCACGGCAATTTACGCATTGATTTTGCCCGGGCGGAAGTGTGGAAGGATAACAAAGCCGTGTTCCTTTCCGCCACCGAATACCGGTTGCTCATCCAATTTGCGCATCACGTGGGCCAGGTGATGACCGCCGAAGAATTACTGGTCGCCATCTGGGGGCCTCAATATCGCGAGGATAAAGAAATCCTGTGGGTGAGCATTGCCCGCCTGCGCCAGAAGCTGGAGGATAATCCCCACTCGCCCCAGCACATCGTCACGCGCGCCGGGCTGGGTTACCTGATGCCCCCGCCCGAAAGAGAAACGAACTGAGGCAAATTATGGTCACTCAATACGACGAAAAAGGCAAATTCTTCACCAAACTGGTCACCAAGCAGCCCGTATCCGCTGAAATTCAACTGGCCGAGTATCGTATCTCCGGCAAGATACACGTTCGGCCAGATGAACGCCTGAAAAACGAATTGGACCAGCAAGAGCCGTTCCTGGCAATAACGGATGCAACCATTTACGATAAACAAAACAAGCTCCTTTTTACCACCACCTTCATGGCAGTCAACCGCAAGCACATCCTGTGGATCGTCCCACAGGAAGATGGTCAAGGGTGAGGAAGCCATGACTCTGCCCGGAAAATCCTCCCTGAACACGCCTGAGTTGCTTAAACTCAAAGCTTATTTAATCAGCGCCATCTCTCGCGAGATGGAATCACGCCAGATGGCCTACGACGAACAACACCAGGCGGCTGCGCAAATCATGCAGCAGGCTTACCAGGCCACCAAACTCAACCTGCCCCCCACCCTCCGCGAGCAGCTCTTCCATGATATTCTCGATGAAATGTTGGGCTTTGGCCCGCTCCAACCCCTGCTGGACGACCCGGAGATCAGCGAGATCATGGTTAATGGCCCAGATAAAATCTACATTGAACGACAGGGAAAGCTGGTTAAAACCAATATCAAGTTTGAAAACGATGAGCAAATCCTGAAAATCATCGATAGAATCATCCTTCCGCTCGGACGGCGCATCGACGCCGATAGCCCAACCGTTGATGCCCGTCTGCCCGATGGCTCACGCGTTAACGCCGTCATCCCCCCGGTCGCCATTGATGGTCCCAGCATCACTATCCGAAAGTTCCAGAAAGGCAAACTCACCACCGAACAGCTCATCCATTACGGGTCCATGACGCGCGGCATTGCAGATTTTCTACGCGCCTGCGTTATCGCCCGCATGAACATCATCATTTCCGGCGGCACAGGCTCCGGCAAGACCACCCTTCTCAACGTTCTCTCTGGGTTCATTCCATCCGATGAACGCATTGTCACCATCGAGGATGCCGCCGAACTGCAATTGCAACAGGATCACATCGTACGCATGGAAGCCAAGCCGGCCAACTCAGAAGGGCGCAACGCCATCACCATTCGAGACATGGTGCGCAACTCCCTGCGTATGCGCCCCGACCGCATTGTGGTCGGGGAGGTGCGCGGCGGAGAGGCCCTGGATATGCTCCAGGCTATGAACACCGGGCACGACGGGTCGCTCACCACCCTGCACGCCAACACCCCGCGCGATGCCCTCTCGCGCCTGGAAACAATGGTGTTAATGTCTGGCATGGATTTGCCCGTGCGCGTGATTCGCGAACAGGTGGCTTCAGCTATCGACCTCATCATCCAGCAATCGCGCCTCAAAGATGGCAGCCGTAAAATCACCTCTATTTCTGAGGTTTCGGGGATGGAAGGCGAAACCATCGTCATGAGCGAGATTTTCAAATTCGAACAGACAAGTAAAGCCCCTGATGGTAAAATCATCGGAGAAATCAAGCCCACAGGCATCCGCCCGTTCTTCGGCAGCCGCCTGGAGGCAGCAGGTTTTAAATTAGGTCCAGAGGTTTTCGGCGCCAATATTTCGGAGATGCTCAATCCGCGCCGCAGATAGCTGGCGGAGGTGAAAGTAAGCCATGAATAAGCAACAACAAACCGTTCAACTGCGCATCCGTAAGCTGGCGGTATTAATCTATGACGCGCGCCTGGCAAAACGCCGCACGCCAGAAGAAGTATCGGCAGCGATGGGCATTCCCATGGATCTTTACCTTGCCTACGAGAAAGCCGAACGCGCGCCCTCTCTGCCCGAACTGGAAACACTTGCCTTTTACCTCGATATTCCCCTGGAGCACTTCTGGAGTTCTGAATCGCTGGCAGAGAAGAAACCTGCCGAAACAATCGAACAGAAGGAGCGCTTGCGGCAACTGCGCGACCGCATCATCGGCGCCTCAGTTCGCAAAGCGCGCACCAATCTCAACTTTTCCAACAGCGAAGTTTCATCCGTCACCGGCATCAGCGAGGAGCGCCTGCGCAAGTTTGAGATGGGTGAAGAAGCCCTATCCCTGCCGGAGCTGGAAGTGCTGTGTAAAACCTTAGACGTGCGTATCGAAGAATTTTTCGATCAGCGCGGCCCGATTGGCAAATGGAGGTCGCAGCAAATTGCTGTGCAGAAATTCCTTGAGTTGCCCCCCGAACTGCAGGAATTCGTTTGCAAACCGGTCAACCGCCCCTATATCGATCTCGCCATTCGCCTCAGCAACCTGAACGTTGACCGCCTGCGCGGCATTGCTGAAGGCCTGCTGGAAATCACCTACTGATATGAGCGACAACCCTTCCCCCCAGTCCCTGTGCGATCAGGGCAAAAAAGCTTTCCAGGAAGAAGACTTTCCCACCGCGGCGCAGCAATTTGAGCAGGCCGCCATGGCCTATGAAGCCGCCGGGCAGGAAGAGCTTGCTGCTGAGATGTGGAATAATTGCAGCGTGGCGCGCCTCAAAGCGGGCGATGCCCGTGAAGCCCTGGCCTTGGTGCAGGGCAGCGACAAGGTTTTTGCCAGGGCTGGCAACCGTCAAAAGCAAGCCATGGCCCTCGGCAACCAGGCTGCTGCGCTGGAGGCGCTTCACCAGTACAATGAGGCACTCGACCTGTACCTCCAATCCAACCAAATCCTCAAGGAAATCGACGACCAGGAACTGCGCCCGTACGTTTTGCAGTGCATCGCCGGGCTGCAACTGCGCACCGGGCGGCAACTTGAGGCGCTGGTTTCCTCGGAAGTTGCCCTGGATATGAAGAAAAACTTATCTGTGCGCGAACGCCTTTTAAAAAAGCTGCTGGGCACCGCCTCCAAATTACTCGGTCGCTAACATGATCCCCGGCTCAAGCATTCGGCCTGCCACCATTCAAGATCTGACAGGGATATCCCTCTTATTAAATTCGAGCGCCTTATCGCACCGCCACCTGGATTGGCGCATGCCCCTCGAATGGTTAGACTTCCACCCTTTTTGGATTATTGAGGAAGCCAGCCGGCTCACATCCATTTTAGCCATCCCCGCGGAACCCCCTCACATCGCCTGGGTG
>CAYVOX010000159.1:0-6764 GCA_964453035.1 uncultured Anaerolineaceae bacterium | reverse complement strand
TGCCGGACAAAGGTAGCCTCAAGCAGGCTTATAAGCAGCGCAAAGTAGTAGGCGGGAATGGATTCAAGGGGTAATTGCGGTGCTACGAGCGGCTCGACGGGGACAGGTTTTGGTTTTGCTTTGACTTCAGAGATTGGCTTTACGCTGACATGAGGTCGTATGCTTTCATGGACCGCATCTGGCTTGCGCGCCTGTAATTCTACCTGCCATTTTCTGACTTCTTCCTGGCTCATGGTGGAATTGGTGTAAATGATGCTGCAGGGGTAATCTTCACCAGTTCGCGTGTCTGTGCAAACGGTTTCGATGATTCCGTTGAGATCAATGATAAATTCTACCTCGAGCGAAAGCTCACCCCTGGGCAGCGGCTTGAGGCCTTCGATTTTGACCTCGCCGATTTTGGTGTTGGCGGCCACAAAATCATTTTCACCCTGGAAAAGCTCCAGCCGGATTTCAATCGCATTCCCGGCGTTTGTAAATCCTTGCCGAGTCACAGAAACAGGCAAGGGAGAATATTTATGGATCAGGCGGTGGAATTTGACGCCTTCGATGGCAATGCCGAGCGTGTGGCTGGTCGCATTGTAAAGGCCGATATCCGGGTAGGTTTCATTGAAAGTCAGGTTATGTCCCTGCGCTTCAAGTTTTTCGTGCTCATCGCGATCAGGCGGAATACCGATGGGCGCGAATTGGGTGCCCAGGATGGCTGCGCCCATCACTGCTGCCTCGTCAGGGTTCACATCCGAGTGAAATTCTATCTGTTTACCCGGGCAGTGCTGCGCGAATACCTCTCGCAGCAACCTTCGAAACGCCGGCAAGCGGGAACAACCGCCCACCAGCAGGCAACCATCGATGTCTTTCCAATCCACCGCGTTAGTCTCATAGACGCTCGCCATGGTTTCTTCGATGCAGCGCTTCATCCGTTCCAGCAAAGGCGCGATGAGCGCTTCGAACTGCGCGCGGGTGATCTTCAAATCCGGGCTGAGCACATGACCGTCAACCATCGCCAAGTAAGGCACATTGAGCGAGGCGGTCTCTGAAACAACCAGCGCCTTTTTGAGATCTACAGCCGCCAGTTTCAAACGGTGACGCACGGCCTCATTGCTGCTCAGGTCTGCGCCGTACTGCTGGCGAATCTGGCGCAGAGCCCAAGTCATCACAGCCTCGTCCATATCCAGCCCACCCAGGCGCGGGTCGCCGCCGGAGCCTTGAATAACAATTCCATAATCAAATTCAGCCACACACAGGTTGAAAGTGCCGCCGCCCAGGTCGCAGACCACGAAGATTTTATCTTGCACTTGGGCGCTTTTAACAAGTTTTAGAGCAATTGCAGCCGCGGTGGAGCTGTTGATGATCTGGTGAACGTTCAGCCCGGCAATGGCGCCGGCCTCGCGCAAGGCCTTGCGCTGAACTTCTGTGTAATAAACCGGGCAGGTGATGAATGCGTCGAATACGGGTTCGCCCAGGTAGGCTTCGGCGCATTGTTTGAGATAGCGCAGGATGAACGCGGAAATGACCTGAGGTTTATAGAGTTGGCCGTGCTGGATGACGTGAAAGTCGGTGCCCATCTGGCGAGCGATAGACGCGACCGAGTCCTCAAAATTGATGTGGTTCTTGTCAACAGCCTCACCGATGAGAACCTGTCCGGCCTGGTCAAAGCCGACCACCGATGGGGTGAGCCAGTTGCCGAATTGATTCGGGATAACCACAGGCGCCCGGCGGGTGTCATTCCAGACGGCGATTTTTGAAAAGGTGGTTCCCAGGTCAATACCGATGATCTTCGGCATGCTTTCCTCTGGTTATTTCAGGCTTTCACTTCCAGCAGGGCGTCCTGAAGCAGGTAGGCGCTGTCTTCAATTTGAGCCGGGTTGCCGCCCATCACCGCTCTGGCAAAGGTGTTCATGGCGCGCAGCAGAACGGCGCGCTTGTTGGGCTCCAGTTTGCCAAGTTGCTCCAGACTTTCCATCCAGTACACGCGCCACTCGGCGGGGATTTTGTCCGGCGGGAGCTGCGGAACGGCAGCCGGAGCTTCCGCGGGAACGGCCTGGGGTGGAGCGCCAGCCGGGGCGCCGGTTGGGGCGGTAGCGGTAGCGGGGGGTTGCCCGTTGCCTTTGAATTTATCGGGCATCAGCGCTTCCAGTTCCTTCTGCTTCTTCTGGATCTCCTCCTGGCTGATGCGGGTGAAATCTTTGAAGACGAAGCTGCCGGTGTACTGCTTTTTGGTGCGCAGGTCGGTGCAAATAGTGGAGAGGGTGCCGCTGAGATCGAGGCGGAACTCAATCTGGAAGCTGTGTTGACCGGCGGGGAGCGGTTCGATACCTTCGATATTCACTTCGCCAATCTTAGTGTTGGCGGCGACGTAATCGTTCTCGCCCTGGTACACTTCAACAAGGAGCTGGGTGGCGTAATCGGCGGCATTGGAGAAACCCTGTTCGGCTTTTTGGACCGGGATGGGGGTGTCTTTATCAATCAGGCGGTGGAATGTGGTGCCCTTGATGGCAATACCGAGCGAGTGCCCGGTCACGTCGTAGAACACCACCTCGGGCGCGACGGTGCCGGCAGCTTTGGCTTCCTCTCTGTGGGTTTCCCGGGCGTCATCCTTCACGGCCTCAGGGGCGCTGGGGGGCACGCCGAAGGGCACCAGCGTGCCAGCCACGATGGCGGCGCCCATGGCCACCACCTCATCCGGGTTGATATCGGTGCGAATCTCAGGTTCTTTACCCGGGTTGTGCTTTTTCAGCGTGTCGCGCAGCATCTCGCGGATTTTGTGCAGGCGGGTGGGGCCGCCCACCACCAGCACGCCGTCAATATCCTCCCAATCCACCTGGTTGGCTTCTTTGGCGGCAATCACAGCCTGCTCCCAGCAATCAATGGAGCGCTGCAGCAGCGGCATGATGAGCATTTCAAACTGCGCCCGGCTGATGGACAGGTCAATGTTAAGCGGTTTGCCGTCGATCATGGTGAGGAAAGGCACGTTGAGGGAGGCGGTCTCCGAAACAACCAGGGTCTTCTTGATTTGTTCGGCCTCCACCTTCAGGCGGCGGCGCACGCTTTCATCGGCGCTCAGATCCAGGCCGTTGTTTTGTTGTTTAATCTGGCGCAGGGCCCACTTCATCACGGCTTCATCCATATCCAGCCCGCCCAGGCGCGGGTCGCCGCCGGTGCCCAGCACAGTGATTTCATCGCCAATTTCGATGATGGAAACGTCAAAGGTGCCGCCGCCCAGGTCGTACACGGCGTAGATTTTCTTTTCGCCCTCGGCGCGCTTTTCCAGGCCAAAGGCGATGGCGGCGGAGGTGGGCTCGTTGATGAGCTGGTGCACATTGAGCCCGGCCATGATGCCCGCGTCGCGCGTGGCGGTGCGCTGAACTTCCTTGAAGTAAGCCGGGCAGGTGATGACGGCATCATAAACGGGCTCGCCCAGCTTGGCTTCGGCGCACTGCTTGAGGTAGCGCAGGATGAAGGCGGAGATGGTCTGCGGGTTGTATTCCTTGCCGCGCATGGTGACGTGAAAATCGGTGCCCATCTCGCGCTTGATTTGCGAGACGGTATCTTCAGGAGCAGCCCACAGGTTTTGCTTGGCGTCCTCGCCGACAATCAACTCCCCGGCCTTGTTGAAGCTGACCACAGAGGGGGTGGTGCGGTTGCCGCGCAGGTTTTCGAGGATGACGGCTTCTTTTTTCTTGTCATCCCACACGGAGACAGCGGAATAGGTGGTGCCCAGGTCGATGCCGATGATTTTTGCCATAATTTCCTCCAAAAAGTTTGATGCGTGATGATATGCGTTCTTCGGTTGATGTGATGAGCGGACGGCCTCAGGTTTTGACAATCACCTGCGGATAGCGGAAAATTCTGCCCTGGTAGCGGTAGCCAGCGCGGCGCACCAGCAGGATGGTACCCGGCGGCATGGATTCATGCGCGGGGGGCGGCACAGCCAGGTCGGAGGGGACGATTTCGTGCTGGGAGGGGTCGAACAGGGTGACGCCTTCCTCGATTTTGATTTCCTCCAGCCCGAGCATGAACAGGTTGGCGTTGAATTTGCTGCGCACCAGGATGATGGCATCCAGCAGGGCGCGCGATTCACCGGTGGTTTTGACCAGTTCGCGCTGGTTGGCGATTATCAGGTCGAGGTCATCCAGGGCGGGGTAGATGGCCTGCATTAAACCGCGCTGCAGTTGCCACTTCATTTCCTCGCGCAGGCGGGCTTCCAGCTCGCGGATGGCGGCGCCGAAATGATCTTCGGCTTTGGCCATGCTGGATTGGCTTTCCTGCCCGCTGCGCCACACCGTTTGCAAGATGCCCTTGCTCTCCAGGCGCATTTCATCCAGCTGGGTTTTGAGGGCTTGCAGTGTTTCCTGGGCTTCACGCTGAGCGCGGCTGGTTTCCAGGCTGTCGCGGCCCATGCCGCGCACAATGCGTTCCAGCTGGGTAATTTTTTCAGCCAGCGCAGCAAGGTCTGCGGCGGGCGGCGGGTTTTCAGCGGGTGCGGGTTGGGTCATCTTTTCCTCCGGTGAAACGGGTTTGGTTGTAGCAGGGACATGACGGTGTTTATTGCGAGTGGATGGCATGGGTTTACTCCAGGGGCAGCGCCTGGGCCATGCCGGCCTGGGCCATCAGGCGCTCCAGGGTGCGGAAGCGGGCGTTGCGGTTCCAGAAGACGGGTGGCGAAACGGGCTGCACCCGCAGCACTTCCAGCGCTGAACCGCGCCCGCTTTCCAGTTCTTTATCGTATTCCGCGCGATCCTTGGGGTCTTTGAGTTTGGTCATAATCTCGTTGAGGCGCGATTCCATTTTCTCAGCTTCTTCATCGCCTTTGAGCGCGCGCTTGTGGTACTCGGTTTTGGCCTTGTTGCCGCGCTCGCGCACCAACCGGCCCACAGTTTTATCATCCGCGCCGCTGATTTCTTTGGGGTCGATGCCGATAATTTCGTAAAAGTTTGTTCCAGATTCGTCGAGTATCTCAATGATAATCATATTATTACCCTCTCAACTGGCGCAGTACATTACTGGCGGCTTCGCGCAGATTGTTGATGCCCTTGCGCAGGTCGCGGTCGGAGCGGCTGGAGTGTTTTTCAGCATCATCCAGGTTGGAAATAACCATTTCCATTGAGGACCTGAAGCCGCGCGCTTCTGAACTGGTAATTCCGTGGGATGACTTAATCAAATCCATGGTTGATTGGAACATGGATAAGGCCAGGTAATAATGAGCCTGAGCGTTAGAAGGCTCGTCTCGGGTGATTTTGTAAAGAATTCCCAGGGCTTCGAGCCAATTTTCCTCGTTGAGAGCCTGTACTGCTTTATTCATTTCACTGACATGGGCGCCGCGGTGGGTGGCTTCGATCAGTTTATTTAGCTGGTCGCGTAGGTCGCGATACTCAGCGCCCCCCGCCAACTTCCGAGCTTCTTCAGCCGTTTCCCTGGCACCTTCGGCATCCTCGGTGCGGAACTGGCAGAGTGCCTTGTAAAACAAAACCACGGGATCGTCTCCCATCTCGTTCAGGTAGTCGTCAGCAGCGAAAATACCGGAGTGCCAATTTTCGTGCTCGACTGCGTCCTTTACTGGCTTCATGGCAGCGGCGCGTTTAGCCGGGGTTATCTGTTGAAGCAGTGTTTTGATTTGGTCCTTGATTTCTTTATCTTTGCCTGTACATAAGTCGTTAGCGCGTTGAGCAGCGTATTCAGCCTCATCCCATTCCTCCAGGCGGAAATGGCAAACGGCTTTATAGAACATGGCCATTAAAATTCTGTTATCCCTGTCTAAAACCTCTTCCAGCAAATCAAGCGCTTCTCGCCAGGCTTTGCGTTCCATGGCCTGGACGGCCTTATTAAACTGGGGAGGAATGAAGGGTTGGCTGGAGGCTTCAATCAATTTTCCGAGCTGGCTGCGCAGGTCGGCATACTGGTTACCTTTGGCAAGGGCCAGGGCGCGGGTGGCGTCATCCCTGGCGGAATCCCGATCGCCGCTGCGCAACAAGCAGAGCGCCTTGTAAAAAAGAACCACGGGGTCTTCACCGATATCATACAAGAAATTATTAGCCGTCTCGATGCCATCGTCCCAATCTTCACGTTCGATGGCTTCTGTGATGGGCTTGATCGCCGCGGCGCGCCTGGCGAGTGGGATTTGTTCCAGGAGGGTATTAAGCTGCTCTTTGATTTCTTTATCCCCTTTTCCACACTGCGCAAGGGCGCCTCTGGCGGTCTCTTCAGCCTCATTCCAATCGCCGTTTCGGAAATGGCAGACGGCTTTATAGAACAATGCCGCCAGAAGGGTTATATCTTTTTCCAGGACGTCGTCCAGAACCTCGAGCGCCTTGACCCACTGCTCGCGGTCCATAAATTCGCGTGCCTTTTGCATGGATTTGGCCACGCGCGCCATGGGGAGCTGCTTAATGAGCGTTTCGAGCTGCTCTTTGGCGTCCTTATCCTCTTTGCGGGAGCAGAGTTTCAACGCGCGTTTAGCAACGTATTCAGCCTCGTCCCAATCCTCCAACCGGAAGTGGCACACGGCGGTGTAGAAGAGCACGGGTACCAGGTCGGGGGAAACTTGATCGGCGTACTGCAAAAAGTCGAGGGCGTGTTTCCAGTCCTCCTCTTTCATGAATTCCTGGGCCTGGCGGAATTCTTCGGCAATCTTAATCATCGGGAGTTGCTCGAGCAGGTGATCAATGTGCTCGATGAGCTCTTCACCCTCTTTGCACCTGGCGCGGGCATCGGCAAGCAGCGGAGCGATGTCATCCCAGCGCTTCTGCTCGATACGGCACTGTGCCAGG
>CAYVOX010000158.1:0-6904 GCA_964453035.1 uncultured Anaerolineaceae bacterium | reverse complement strand
TCTTCCGCGCGGTAGGCGGGCAGTTCCAGCAGCTTTTCCCCCATGCGCGCAACGTAAAAGGGCATCCAGGCGATGCCGAACAACTCCAGGTAGATATCCTTCTTCTGGGGGTTGATGGGCACCTCAACCAGGTCGTTGACCTTTTCAGCCCACTGCTCCTGGGCCTGCTGCAGGGCTTCATCGCGCGTGTGGGTTAGCGCTTCCAACTGCTCTCGAAAAGACGCAAGCTGCTGCTGGTACTGCTCCAGGTCTGAGCGGGCCTGCTGCGAGAGCCGCCGTTTGGCCAGCGACTGGGTGGCGCTGCGCTTGCGCTTGCTGAAAATGCTCAACAACAGCTCGCCCCCGCTGGAAAGTTCCTCCAGCTTGCGCTGATCCACCTCTTCGCGCTGCTGCTGCTCCTCCGCTTCGAATTTTTCAATCTTGAGGCGCAGCGCTGTGATTTTGGCATTGTACGAGGCGTTGATCTTGGCAGCCTGCGCCTGCAAACCAGCGCGGGCGGCCTGGCTACACACCTCGCGGAAATCAGCATGGGTGGTTTGCGGGTTGGTGATGATTTTAAGCGATGGGTTGGTTTTAAGCTCGATCGCGCCGGAGCGGTAGATGGCTTCGATGAAGCTTTTTTGCAGCACTGCCAACCGCTTTGAGTCGCTGAACCAGCCCGGCAGCGGGGCAAAGCGCGACTGCGGCAGCGGTTGGGATTGCAAATCGCCGGGGGCATACACCCGCCAGGCGTGTTCTTCCCAGCGCAGCAAACCCCCTTCCAGCTCGGTGAGCAGGGCGGCTTCGCTGCGGGTGTAATCCAGCCGGTAACGCGCGTTGAGATAGCGCACCTGAGCCTGGGCCAGCAGCGCGGGGCGGTAGAGTAGCCCCTGGGGGGTGATGGGCGCCTGGTAGTCCAGGTTCATGGCGCCGGCGGATTGGCTTAAATCCAGGTCAGCGGCAAGGAAGTATTCATCCAGATGGGCCGGGGTGACCGGGCGGGTGGCGGAAAAGCCGTTGAGCGCGGTCAATGCGGCGGCTTCAAGTGGCTTTACGGCGGGCAGGGCTTTCTGTGGCTGGGTGGGCGGCTCCGAGCCTGCCGGGGTGACAGGGGGCAGCGCGGCTTCAGCCAGGCGGTTGAGCTCCGGGATTTGCGAGCGGGTGAGTGGGCCAGCTAAAAAGTTGAGCGCCCAGCGAGACTGGAACAACTGCGGTCCGCTGCCGTGCACGTTGTGCAGCAGGAACACGCGCTTTTGCAGGCCTGAGATGAGCCGGTTGTAGGCAGCCATATCCAGGCTGCCGCCGGCATTTTGCAGCCCATCCAGCAGACGCTGCTTATCCTGTTCGGTTTGCAGGCGCCCAATTATCCATGTGCCCGCGTTGGAGAGCGCTTTGTAGTCCAAATCTACCGGGTTTTGCGTGGCCAGCAGCAAGCCCACCCCGAAGGCGCGCGCCTGTTTGAGCATGCGCAGCAAAATCGGCTTGCTGGGTGGGTTGAGCACCGGCGGCAGGTATCCCATGATTTCATCAAAATAAAGCAGGGCGCGCAGGCCGCCGGTGCCGCGCTGCGTGCGCATCCAGGCTTCCACCGCCGCGAAGAGCAGCGTCACAAAGAACATGCGCTCATTGTCATCCAGGTGGGCCAGGTAGAAGATGCTGTGGCGCGGACGTCCATCCGGCTGGTAGAGCAGTGCAGGCACATCCAGCGCCTGCCCCTCCAGCCAGGATTGAAACGAAGGCGCGGCGAGGAAGTTGTTGAGCAGCACCGCCAGTTCAAAGCGCTCCTTCCGGGGGAAGAAGCTATCCACCGCAAAAGCGCCCAGGCGCGCAAACGGCGGGCTCTGGATTTGTAAAATAAGCTCGGTCATATCCAGCGGGTGGTTCTGGCTCCAGGCAGCTTCCATGATGTTCGCCAGCAGAATGTGCTCGCGCGAGCGCAGCGGGTCAATCTCGTTCAGGCCAATCAGTCCCAGCAGGGCGGTGACGGTGGAGGCAATTTTCTCGCGCAGCAGCTCGCGGTTCTCCTCCCACGGCAGGTTGGGGGGTTGGAAGGAGGACAGGATGTTCACCGGCTTGCCCGCCGTTGAGCCGGGGGTGAAAATGGTGAATTGAGCGGCGTTCTGCAGGGCGATGCGCTGGCTGCGGTCCAACCCCCAATCTGCCTGCCCCTGTTCCCAGCGCGCGGCGCTTTCGGCTGCCAGCGTGGGCAGATCCTTGCCCGCGCGGCGCGCGGCTTCGGCATCCAGCCAGGGCTCAAAGGTCTGTGCGGTCTGCTCCGGGAAGTGCAGCACCAGGTTGGTCAGGTCGCCTTTCAGGTCAATGATGAGGGCGGGAATGCCTTTAAGGGCGGCTTCCTCCAGCATGACGATGCACAGGCCGGTTTTACCGGAGCCGGTCATGCCGGTCACCACGGCGTGGGTGGTGAGGTTGGCGGGATCGTACAGCACTTCCTGCCCGGTGAGCTTGCCGGAGGTGGGGTCGAATATTCGGCCGATGAAAAAGTGCGGGGAGGCAGGTTGGGACATGGGCATTCTCCGGGTTTATCAGGGATCTAAAGCATACAGCTCGTAAACGCCGCCGAAGTCAACCGGCGGGGCGAGGTAAGCCAGGAACTGGTTGAGCGCCTCCAGATCCTCCGGCGGGTGGTGCGGATCGCCGGATTCTACCAGAAACTTGACTCCCTGGCGGTAGAGCAGGATGTGGGTGAAGCCTTCTGCGCGCCACAACTGTTTGACGGCGCCCACCGATTGAAGCGCGCGGGTACGCTTCCAACGGTCCAGGATTTCATCGGGAGCGCAGCGCGGCACGCAGTACAGCGAGCGCGGCTCGTAGAGCAGCAGCGCGCGCTGGCCCTCGGGCAGGTCGCCTACGGCCTGCATGGCAGGCTGGAACCAGCCCAGGTTTTCAGCCAGGTAGGCAGATTGGCTCTTCAGTCCAAGGGCAGCCTGCGGCGCACCCTGTTTGAGAACCGCGCTGCCGGCTTCCAGGGCGTTGAGGCCTAGCACCAGCAGCACCAGCGCTGCTCCAACCCGCTCCAGGCGCACGCGGGGCAGGTTTACCTGGCGCAGCAAAAAATCCCCGGCGGCAGCCAGCGCCGCAAAGGCGGGAAAAATCGAAAAGTAATAGCGTGTCTGGATGAGGTTGCCACTCAACTGGTTGCCCAGCGCCCACGCTGCCAGTCCCACCGCTCCCAGCAGGGAGGTGAGGCCGCGGTTGATGCGCTGAGCGGGGGTGAACTGGCCCGGAAGCAGCCAGGCAAGCAGACCCAGCCCCAGCAGCAGCGGCCCTGCGGAGAACATGTAGCCGTCGCCACTATCGGCTCCGAGCAGGGTGGCGCGGAAAGGCAGCAGCAGCACGTCCATCCAGTTGCCCCACGGCGGCAGGTGCTGGTAAACTGCCAGGCGCAGCGGGGTCACCGCGCCGCCGGTGAAAAAGAACGGGTAAAGCGGGTTGCCGGTGGCGAGCGCATTTCTGGCAAACCAGGGCAGGGCTGCGATCAGCGCCGGCAGGCCGTAGCGCAGCGCGGAAAGGAGAACTTTTTTGCCCTGCCGCCTGCCGATCCACAGCACCACTGCCAGCCCGGCCAGCGCCAGCACCCCGGAGGTGTACTTGGCGCCCACTGCCAGCCCGGTGAACAGCCCGGCAGCCATCAGGGCGCGGTTGTTGCCCTCTTTGCGCCAGGTTTCCAGCAGCGCCAGCGCCCCCAGCGCGTAGAGGAATACCGTCCAATCCACATACCCCCCGGAGAGCAGTTTGACCGGCGTATAGCCGCCCAGCAGGGCAGCCAGCCCTACCCAGGCAGCGCGCGCATCCCAGGCGCGGCGCAGATAGCCCAGCAGCCCGGCGCAGGCAACCAACCCGATGAACCAAACCAGCGTTGTTGCCGCCTCAGAGCCGCCCAGCGCCATGGCCCAGGTGTGCAGCATCTCGGTGGCTTGCGGCATGCCGGTCATCACAATCCACGGCAGGTAGGCGATTCGACCGGCATCCAGGTAGGCGCGCGGCATCACCAGGTGATACACCAGGCTGTCAAAGTGCAGCGGAGGGGCCAGGGCAACCATCAACATCAGCAAAAACAGCAACGCGATGACTACCGCCAGCCAGCGCGCAAAACGGCCGCTCTCACGCCAGAGTTCTGCCAATCCCGCCCACTGGCGCAGCCAGTTCAGCGCTGAACGCCGCAGCAGGAGGGCCAGCGCAGCCAAAAGCAGCCACCACAGCCAGCCCGGCAGGCCCATGGTGCTGCCTACCGCAAGAATTCCCAGGCTGAAGATGCCCAGTCCCAGCCCGGCTTGCAGCGCCAGGCGCACAAGCACGGGCTGCTCTGCGCAGCTCCACAGGCGCAAGCCCAGGCCGCCAGCCAGCGTCAGGATGCCGCCCGCGACCAGCATCCGCCAGGCTGCCAGGGTCAGTCCCAGCGCCAGCTCGGGGGTAAAGGGCTTGTGGGCGGCGTAATAGGCGGCGATGAGCCCAAAACAAACCAGCAAGGCAGCCAGGGGTAGGAGTAAACTTCTGCGCATGGCTAAATTATAGCGGGGGCGGGCCATTTGGGGGAGAATTGCCGCTGCCAATCCTGCGGCTGGCGCACCAGCTCACTCAATGAGGGCGGCATCAAAATTGCAACCCGGGGTATAATCACTTACACCGATAAAATCAAAGCTTCCTTCAGGAAACCTGCGTGTTTGACCTCTATTACTTCATCTTCAATCGCGCCGCCGACCAATCTCCCGCGGATTTGCCCGGGCTGCTGGTGGTGCCACCCAGCAAACCTGGCGGTCGTGGGCGTGAAGGCGACCTGCTCATCATCCACCTGACCTTCAACGGGCCTTCTCCATACCTGCCGCCCGCTGAGCGTGACCTGCTTAAGAAGTTGGCGGCAACTTATGCCAAATCGTCCGGTTCAGTCACCTCCGGGCTGCGCCTGGTTGCTGAACAGCTTAACGGCATTCTCTTTGAGCGCAACCTGCGCGAGGCCAGGGACGGCGCCCAGGCTTTTGGGCTGCTCAGCCTGGCGGTGCTGCGCGATGAGATGCTCTTCCTGGCGCATGCCGGTCCGGCGCGCAGCCTGGTGTTAAAAAACATTGACGTGCAGGAAAACGCCGATACCTCCCCCGCCCAGCGCGGCCTGGGAGCGGCTTCTGCCGTCAGTTTGCGCTTTTACCAATCCATGCTCCAGCCGGGGGATGTGCTGCTCATCAGCGCCAACCCGCCCGCAGGCTGGGATGCCGCCACGATGGCTGGCAGCGCCCAGTTGACGCTTGAACACCTGCGCCGCCGGTTGCTGGCACAATCCGAGGCGCAGACCAGCGCGCTGGTGTTTAAGTTTCAATCGGGCAAAGGCCAGCTTCACCCGCTGCGCCTGCGCCCGAGCGCTCCCCCCGCCGCGGCTGAGGGGGCGGCACAGGGGGCTCAGCCGGTTCCAACGCCCGCTGCGCCGCCGGCAGCCCCAGCCGTTGAGCTGCCCGCGCCAACTGCTCCAACGCCGATTCTTGCACCTGTTCAGCGCCCCGCCGCCCCGCCGCGCAGTGCGCCCCCGAGCCAATCCCCTGTGGAGGCTGAACGGATTGCCCGCTCGCGCGAGGCAGAAGCCGAGGCCGCGGCTGCCCGCCTGGCTGCCCGGCGCATCGAGGCCAACCAGCGCCGCCAGAAGATGGCGACTCAGTATCTGGGCTGGAAGGCCAGGAGGGAAAAGTGGGCGCTAGGGTGGAAGAATTTCCTGGCTAAGATCCTGCCGGTGCGCGCCAACCAGCCGGTGGGGCTCTCGCAGGGCAGCATGTTATTTATCGCAGTCGTCATTCCCTTGCTGGTTGTGGCGGTTGCCACAACGGTTTACTTCCAGACGGGCCGCACCGAGCAGCGCCAGGTGTATTACCAGCAGGCGGTGGCGTACGTCACGCAGGCGCTGGCGCAGACTGACCCTATCCTGCAGCGCAACGACTGGGTGCAGGTGCTGCAGTGGCTGGATAAGACCGAAACTTACGGCGTGACGGATGAAACCCGCACCCTGCGACGCCGGGCACAGCAGGGCGTGGACGGTATGGATAAGATTGTCCGGCTCGATTTTACCCCGGTTAATAATTATGCTTTCACCACTGCCGCAAAAATCACCCGCGTGCTGGCTGCCAGCAGCGACCTTTACGCGCTGGATGCCACCACCGGGCGGGTGACACACCTGATGCTGGGCGCTCAGGGTTACGACCTGGACGCCAACTTCAACTGCGGGCCGGGCGCTTCAGGCGCTCTAAACATCAATCCGCTGGTGGATATTGCCCTCATGCCGCTGGGGAACCCGCAGCGCGCCAGCCTGATTGGCCTGGATAACAAAGGCACCATCATCTATTGCATTCAGGGCAAGTCGCCGGTCAGCGCGCAACTCACCCCGCCCACCACCGGATGGGGCGCTCCCACCCGCATTCATTTCTCCTCTTACACCCTCAGCGTGCTGGATGCAAAAGCTAACACGGTATGGCGCTATGCCGCCAGCAAGGATATGCTCTTTGAGGACGCGCCGCGCTCGTTCTTCAAAGATAGCCACACCCTCAGCATTACCGACGTAGTGGACATGGCGGTTTATAATGACGACCTGTTCCTGCTGCGTGGTGACGGGCGGGTGGTCAAATGCAGCGACAGCCGCCTTTCCAACGTGCCGGTGCGCTGCACCGACCCGGCAAAATTTGAGGATCGCCGCCCCGGGCGCGAAACCAGCCCCACCAGGATCAACGACGCCGTCTTTACACAGCTCATCGCGGTGGAAATGCCCAATCCCTCGCTCTATATGCTGGATACCAGTTCGCCTGCCATTTACCAGTTCAGCATGGCGCTGTACCTCAACGAGCAATACCGCGCCCAACCTTACGGTGAAACCGGGCTACCCGCGCAGGCTCCCACGGCCTTTGCCATTTCAACCAACCGCCAGGTGTTCATT
>CAYVOX010000157.1:0-6922 GCA_964453035.1 uncultured Anaerolineaceae bacterium | reverse complement strand
TACACCCATCACGTCGCTTGGCAGCATATCTGGAGTAAACTGGATCCGGCTAAAGGAACAACCCAGTGTTTTAGCAAGGCTGCGCGCCAGCATTGTTTTTCCCACGCCAGGGACATCCTCAATTAACAAGTGACCCTGGCATAACAGGCCTACCAGAACCATATCCAGGACCTGATTTTTCCCCACGATAACCTTTTCAAGGTTTTCCAGCACTTTCTTTGAGAAGGGTTGAATGTCTCCGATTGCTTTGTCCATATCAATCTCCTGGATGTTCAGTGGTTTTTCCCAAGTTATTCTGCGTGTAAATTATTACTAATAATATCACAAATAATATCGCGATTCCGCTGATTGCCAACCCGGTGTAGAACATTCTCGGTCTGTAAACAATGTCGATATCATTTTGCCCGGGAGGCAATTCTACTGCAGAAAACAGATAATCCCCCTTCATTATCTCCACCCTGGCACCGTTGATTGTCGCTTCCCACCCCGGGTAATACACATCTGCAATCACCAGGTAGCCAGCCTGGCTTGTCTGGGTCTGCAATTTGATATGCTGTGATGTAATATTGACCGTCCTGATGGTCGCGTTCTGATTGAATTCACAATCATGCAGGTTCGCACTGGCGTTTTCAAGCACCACAACAGTCAGCACGCCATCATCTACGGTTGCCTGCGCCAGGTTGTTTTTAGTCTTTTGCAGCGCCTCATTCCCATTCAGGGCAACTTCAGCGCAGGGAACCCACCGAAACCTTCCCCAGGGTAAAATCTGCTGCCGCTTCAAGCCGTTCTCCTCACTCAGATTTTCGTCAACCACCAACCCCACGTTCATCCACTTTAACCAGGATGTTTTAAGCCTGTCATCAAGCGTTTCAATCTCCTTCATCACCCGGGCATACCGCTCCGGTTGCAAGGGATCAAAATTATTGACCATTGCTGCGTTATCCAGAATATTCAGATCAGGTAAAGGCACAGCCCGCAGGTTCAACCAATCTTCGATCGGTCGAAAATCCTCAAACCTGAAGAAGCGTGAAAACTTAAGCGCATATTCATCCCCAGCGGAGAGATAAATCCTTTCACCTTCAGCCCGGGAAAGTTGTGACTGATATTGAGAGGTCGAATAAAGAGATTTATCTGTGGTTGGGATGAGCATCCTGGTGTTAAATATTAAATCAAGACAAATGAATCCAATGACATACCGCTGCCATTTTTGAAGCCGGGTAATTTCTGATGGCTTTTTTAGCGTAAAAAAGCAATATCCTGAAGCCAGCAGCCCTGCCGTTGCAGTTGCCGAGATAAATGTCACCCTCACCTCTGATAGCGCAATCCACGTAACGAATGCCCCCAGCGTCACCGCAGCCATTGCAACTGTGATTTGCTTAAGCCGGCGCAAGGCTTTTCCCGAAGGTTTGCGCCATTCATCTGCACCAAACCCTGTCAGGACGGCTAGAGAAAAAACAACCAGCAGCATAAAACGGGCCGGCGCGTTGAACATATCGAAAGTGGGGAGGTTTTGATATAAAAATGGAAAAATCGGTAAATTCTTTCCAAGTGCCAGAATGGTACCAATCAGAATGACTATCCAGAAGAACGCCGTGACCTTTGGCGGCGATCCCGGGTTGTCTTTTTTACGCAGTTGTTTCATCAGCCGCGGCAACGTACTCAAAGCCAGAATAAATGGAATCAGGCCAATATAGACGGCATCTTCCCAGTAACTGGCATAACCAAAGTAAGTGCCCTGCCCGGGGTTGCCAAAAAAATCTGGTGAGAGAAACGATAGCAACCGCCAGGGCCAGAATGAATAGGCCAGTCCCATTTCATAATCAATGGCATCAGCGCGCTGAGATTGAAAAAGATACTCAGCGGTTGGTAGTAATTGCACAGCCGCAATACCCACCGCCATCGTCATCGATAGCGCCAGGCTCATCACAAGGTTCATTAATCGCTTTAGTGGCAAGAACTTCCACGCCAGAACAAGCATCCATGGCACCAGTACCATCAGGGTGTACCAGGTCGTCTGAGCGTGTCCTGCCAGCAACTGCATCGCCACAGATAGAGTGAGCGGCAATGTCAGGCTTACTCTATTACTGCTGTTTTGCTGATTAACAGCTTTTAAACCTCCCAGCATCACCCAGGGTAACCACGCTCCAGCCCAGATCATGCTTGAAGTACCTATCCGTGCCACAAAAAAACCGCTCATAGCAAACGCCAGGCCGCCAACTGTCTGCCCATATTGTCGAACACCCATCGCTCTCAAGAAACACATCATGCCAGCACCAGCAAAAGCCAGATGGAGCGCGTTAACCAGCAAAGCGCTCCAGGCCATTAATGGCGTGCCTCCTATCCCATAGAATAGGTTCTGAATCCATCCCGGAGGGTAAAATAACGCCGATTGATAGTTCGCCAGTAGCGGAGCCCCCATGCCGTTAAGAGGATTCCACAAAGGCCACTCCCCCGCAAACCACTGTTGTAATGCCAGTGCTCGCCAGGGAACGAATTGCGTCGCCGGCAACCCCCAGAAAAGAGCCTCGCCCCTCACCAGTGGAATGATGGCCAGGAACAATGGAAGCGTAATGACCGGAAAAAAATGCAAATACCTTCCGAAGAATAATCCAAATCTCATTTTCATTGCGCGTCCCGAATTGTGTAGATAAAGTATCCTTCCCGGTTATACACTGACTCAAACTTATCATCCGCCAAGAATTCAAATGCATCACGAGAGTTGATCAAAACAAATTGAATATTGAATTCACTGATAAATTCTTCCTGTTCTTTCCTGGTCATTCGATTTTCCAGGAAGTCATCAACCAAAGGTTGCACCTTAGCCAGGCGAATACTCTCAGGGCCATGCCCTGTCAGCACTCGCAACGGCGCCCAGGCAGGCAGTGCATTAGCGCTGTCATAATTTGTCAGCACTACTGCGTCCACCGGTGCGTTCTCGCTGAGGAATAGAAATGCGTCAACCTCTGCAGCCGGTCGGTATAGCGGCGCTTGCACCTGCATAACCGTGAAAAGGCTGCCCACCCAGAAGATAAGCGCGGGCAGCAGGCCAAGGGTCAGCCAGACTGAGCTGAGCCAACGCCAGCCTTTCGATTTGACTGCGATGAGCCCAAACAATCCCAGGCACACCAGCGCCAACCAGATGCCATCAGGTAAGCGGCGTTGCAGGTTATAAGGCGCATATGCCAAAAATGGGAAGAGGATCACCCAACCCATTAATAAGACTGACTCAACCCTTGGGTAATCAACGCCTCTCAAGAAACCCCAGAGCACAAAAGGCAGTATGACGGCAAAAGCAAGCAGATAATCCCCGGGTGGGGGGGATAAAATGATATTTTGCCCGGACCATTCTCTCAGGAAAGGATCGGTACTGAAAGAAACAACTGTGTAGATTACCATTGGAGAAGAGATCACTACCATAGTGGCAGCAACCTTGAAGTAATTGCGCCAGCTCTGCCAATCGCGTGTTACTCTCCTCAAGCGGAGAAGCATCATCCCGGCCCCGAGCAGGAACAGGTGCATAGCCAGGACCGCCCACCCGGTGACGATTGTTAACGGTTGGAAGAAACCCAACACCAACCAGAGTAACCCCGGCCTGATGGATTGCCGGAGCGTTGATATGTTTTGTCTGCCCAACCGCAGGTAAAGAATGATTCCCCAGAGCAAAAGCGCCCTGCCAGCAGAGAGGTGAGGCAAGCCAAACAGGGATAGAAAACCAAACGTCTCAGGCGAATAAAACTCCAGCGGCAAGCCCTTTGACCAGATTCCTTGCAAACCAACAACCGCCCCCCAACCCAGTCCGCCCCCTGCCGAGATGAGCACGATTCCCCATCTGCGAATTCGGATATCCTCAAAAATAAACGCCAGGAAGTGATACGAAGCCCAGATCATTGCTGCGCCGCCCAAACATCTAAAGATCTGGAAGAGCGCCACCAATTGCTCATGCTGCGCCGGGGCTGAGGTCAGTTTTCCAAGGAGTAGATAGGGCAGGAAGGCCAGGAACCCATTCTGAGCATACGCGGTGTATGGCGTCCGGAACAGCCAGCTTCCCGTCGCCCCCCAGAGCATTTTAGCAATATAAGAATTACCGTCCTCAACGCCAAAGACAAATCCGGTGAATCGCCACGCTTCACCCTGAAGCGCAAAACCCAATAGGTAAGGAAATAATGTTATCCCCAGAAGAATGGCGACAAACCACCACACCCAGCGTATTTCACCTCTAGTGATCATGATCCAGCCTGTAGTTCAGCCATATTCCTATCAACATTAAAAGCGAGATTCCCACTCCCAGGAAAACACCAACGGGATAAAAAGTGAATTTAACGGCGTGAGTTCCCTCAGGCAAATCAATTGCCCGCAGAATTCCGTGATAATCTTGTATGGAGGCGGGTATGCCATCCACGGTGGCTTTCCAACCCGGGTAATTTATTTCCGAAAGCACCAGCAAGCCTGGCCCTGTAGCAGCGATTTCAATCAGATTGGGTGAGTAATCCTGAACTGCCGCTTCACCCACCTCCCGAATTGAATTGGACAATCCATCTTGCACCCACACCCTCGGAAAAGCCTCAGTGTTTTCGTAAATCCAGCTCGACTCGATTTTCTGTAAATATTTCAACCCCGGAATATTTAATTCGAATTCCGAAACAACATACTGCACGTTGAGCAAGCCCAACAGGTTGAGGTTCGGTTGGCTGTACTGGTTATCAACCGATGGGTTTGCGGTTTTATAAAAGGGTAGGGTAACGCTGTAGCTGGCGTTTTCTACACCAGATGCTCTCTCAAAGAATTGGCTGTAACTGCGCAGCTGAAGGGGGTCAATCCCGTCGGCCAGTTCAAGTCCATAGAATGCAGTTGTGTGTTGAGGGAGACTATAGGAAGGCGAGTACACCCTGAATTTGCCCCCCTGCGAATGGAGATATTCGGTTGCTTTCTCTCCCTGACGAAATTCTACTTCTGAATCGTGAAATGCCAATCGGAGGTTATCAAACAGTGGCGCATCAAGCAGCAAAATGACCAGAACGCTAAAAAGGACAATATTCTTCTGCCAGGGTATTGACATAAAAACAAATAAAACCGCCACAAGCGTGAAGTAACCCAGCGTAGCCCAGATGATTCCAACCGGCGGTTTATCCGTAACAGCCCAAAATGCAGCTAGCAGAACCAATGCTGAAAAACAAAACCCAACCAGTCCCAGGCGAGTAGCCTTGAATAAACCAGCATACGGCTCAGTGATTTGAGCGAGGTGGTTTATCCACACAGCTGCTAAAATGCTAAAAAGAATCCCCCCCACCAGCATAAAACGCGGTGGCACGCGCAACAAATCCAACCCGGGTATGCCAAACAGCCAGGTTGCCGGTAGAAAATTCTCCCCAAGGGAAAGTAATACTGAAAATATGATTCCCCACCTCAACAAGCGAGTCTTTTGACGCAAGTTTTTATCCAGCCAGGCCCACAGAAACGCAATAATACCAACCGCCCCTGGATAAAGCACCCATTCAACGTATCCGGTCAAATCCGGAAAGATTAACCCCAACAATTGCTCCGGTTGCAGTGAAAACGCCAGTGTCTCGGAGGCTGATAACCCGGATCGTGTTGATGCCGCCGTGTATTCAGCCAGGGGAATCAATAGCACTGCGGCCAAGGCCAGCCCAACAACAGGTTGGCGGATTGATTCCGCTAACCAGGAAAGTTTTCCCCTGCGAGTCAGCTCCACGAAGCCTCCGCTGAGTGCGAGCCGAAACACCCCCCACAGAATTCCCGCATAAACTGCCCAGCGCACATCCGCAAGCAGAATCAATCCCAGAATTAGCCCGGGAAGCCATCTTCTTCTGGCCCACGGGACGATCTCGCTCCATAAAAGCCACGGCGTCCAGCTCAGGGCATAGACAAGCGTCAGATGCCCGGCTGCGCTGTGCGCCCAGATTCTTGGCAGAGTCTCAAACGCAAGCGCACCGAGAATAGACGAAAAGTCGCTCAAGCCCTTTCGCTTCAAGAAAATGAACATCCCAACACCGCCCCACACCAGATGGAAAGCCGTCAGCAAGTTCAAACCAGCCGGTAAAGGAAACAGGTAGGCTATCCAACCTGGCGGGTACCAAAGCCCAGCCAGCGGATTGGCTGCGAACGGGTACCCCGATAAGATTGTATTTGACCACAGCGGAAGCTGGCCAAAATTCTTAATCGAATTCACCAGGTAAACGGCATTTGGATAGTGTGTAATCGAAAAATCTGAATAATTGCTTTGCAAGGTGTATGGGAAATCACTGAGGTGTAGTAAAAATCCCAATATAGGAAAGGTTAATATCAATACCAGTAAGAGCAATCGCGGTAATCTCATGGGTTCAGTTGATAAACGGTAACAGTTTTATTTTCATATACCACCGGTAAGCGCTTCAAAAACTCGGGATACCCAAATTCCTTTTCCCTCGGCCCATAGAAAACGTACGCAACCTGGCGCTGGATTAATTGCTCGATTGCAATCGCCTCTGAATTTTCTGATTGAAATACTCCTTCAACAAACTTTTTTTCATCTTCAGCGCGTGTTGTTTCAAAAGGGTGCCCATAAATCACGCGCAGAGTGGTTAAAGCCGGCAGAATATTGCCCGTCTGGGGAGAAGATAAGACTAGCGATCGTTCAGTAGCGACTTTATCTAGCCAGGCAAATCCATCCGCTTCATCCCTGGTGATAAATAATTGAACGTTTCTGGTTTGAATCCCAAAAAAACCAGTCATCATAACCACACCATTTGAACCAATTGATAAAATGAGCAGCAATGGAAAAATCCATTTTCTTCTTGATGGTTTCAAATGTCCCAGGTAGAGAACAGCAAGCAATGCCAGGGGAATATAGTAAGCGAGTAGAAATCGCCGTTGCAGGGAAAACGGGATCAAGATCAAAACCGTGCCCAGTACCATCCACCCCATC
>CAYVOX010000156.1:0-7010 GCA_964453035.1 uncultured Anaerolineaceae bacterium | reverse complement strand
AGTTCGATTTTCCTTGACTTTTCAATCATTCATCCGTAGAATGAACTTTAACCCCAAAATATCAATAAACTTCAGGAGGATTTTAATGAACGTTCCAGCTAACCTAAAATATGCCAAGACCGATGAATGGGTCAAAGTAGAAGGCAAAGTGGCCGTCATCGGCGTCTCGGATTACGCCCAAAATCAACTTTCCGATGTCGTTTATGTTGAAGCCGCAGTTGAAGTCGGTCAAAAGGTCAAAAAGAACGCCCCCTGCTTCACCCTGGAATCCGTCAAAGCCGCCGCCGAAGCGAACGCACCCGTCAGTGGCACCGTCCTGGAAATTAACGAAGCCCTAACAAAATCCCCTGAACTGGTCAACAGTGATCCTTACGGTGACGCCTGGATGCTCAAAATCGAAATGGACAATCCCGCTGACCTTGATACGCTGCTGGATGCGGCAGGTTACGAAAAATACTGCCAGGAGCGCGAGCACTAATGTTCATTCCCCATACCGATTCCGAACGAGAGGAGATGCTGCGCGCAGTTGGGGTGCCAGACCTGGAAGCCCTCTTCCAGGATGTCCCTGCAGCCTACCGCTTCCCCAAACTCAACCTCCCCGCCGCGCTGACAGAAATGGAAGCCCTTGCCGAAGCTCAGGGTCTGGCGGAGGCCAATGAATCAGCGCGTGAATTAGTTTGTTTCCTGGGCGCCGGGGCTTACAACCACTACATCCCCGCCGTTGTGGATGCTGTCATCCGCCGCGGCGAATTCCTCACCGCCTACACGCCTTACCAGCCGGAAGTTTCCCAGGGCACTCTGCAAGCCGTGTTTGAGTATCAGAGCCTGGTCACCGCCCTCACCGGAATGGATGTCAGCAACGCCTCCCATTACGACGGCGCCACCGCCACCGCTGAAGCGGGCATCCTGGCCTATCACCACTTCCGTGGCAAACGCACCCGCTTCGTGGTCTCCCCCGCCCTCCACCCCGATTATCGCGGCGTCCTGCGTACCTACATGAGCGGCTTTGAAGGCGTTACCGTCGTTGGCGATGATTCCGCCGCGCCCTTCTCCAGCCCTGCAGAGCTAGAAAAGCTCATTGACCTCAACACCGCCCTGGTCGTTGTCCAGTATCCTGATTTCTTCGGCCGCATTTACGATTACACCGCCCTGGCCAATGCCGTCCATGCTGTTGGCGCCCTCTTCTGCGTGGCCGTCAACCCCACAGCTCTCGGCCTGCTCAAACCGCCCTCCGAATTTGGCGCGGATATCGTCGTTGGCGAAGGTCAACCCCTCGGTATTCCCCTCTCTTTCGGCGGCCCTTACCTGGGCATCTTTGCAGCCAAAAAGGATTACGTCCGCAAGATTGCCGGTCGTTTGGTTGGCGAATCAGTAGATGCCACCGGCCGGCGCGGTTACGTCCTCACCCTCACAGCCCGCGAACAGCACATTCGCCGCGAAAAAGCCACGTCCAACATTTGCACCAACCAGGGTCTTATGGCGCTGGCGGCAACTGTATATCTCAGCGCGCTCGGCAAAAAAGGTCTACGCCAGGTTGCCGAATTGTGCTACCACAAAGCCCATTACCTGGCGGAGCAAATTTCCCGTATCAAGGGCTACAAGGCTCAAACAAAACAGCCCTTCTTCCACGAGTTTGTCATCGAGTGCAAGCAGCCCGTCGCCGAAATCAACGAACACCTGCTCGAACACGGTATTCTCGGCGGTCTTGACCTCGGTCAGGTCTATCCATCCCTGAAAAACCACATGCTCATCGCCGTCACCGAAATGATCTCGCGCGAGGATATGGAAATGCTCCTGGATGCCCTCAGTGAGGTGAGCCATGCCTGAACCCACCATCTTTGAACTCTCATCCCCCGGGCGCGCCGGCGTGCGCTTCCCGACCCCCGATGTACCCCTGGCTCCCCTGCCGCAGGCTTTCCTCCGCGACGACCTCCCCCTGCCGGAGCTCTCCGAGTTGGATGTTGTGCGCCATTTCACCCACCTTTCCAGCCAGAACTATTCCATCGACAAAGGCTTCTATCCTTTAGGTTCCTGCACCATGAAGTATAACCCTAAAGTTAATGAAGAAGTCGCGCGCTTATCTGGCTTTGCCCACGCCCATCCCCTCCAGCCGGTTGAGACCGTCCAGGGCAGCCTCGCGCTGATGTACACCCTACAGGAATTCCTCAAGGAAATTGCCGGTTTTTCCGGCATCAGCCTGCAGCCCGCTGCCGGCGCCCAGGGTGAATTTGTCGGAGTCATGGTTATTCGTGCCTACCATCGTTCCCGCGGCGAAGCCAATCGCATCAAAATGCTCATCCCCGATTCCGCTCAC
Organism: uncultured Anaerolineaceae bacterium; assembly: GCA_964453035.1. GTDB lineage: Bacteria > Chloroflexota > Anaerolineae > Anaerolineales > Anaerolineaceae > CAYVOX01. The sequence goes on along the minus strand of CAYVOX010000156.1, from coordinate 4,696 downwards.
GGCACCAACCCGGCTTCCTCCGCCATGAGCGGCTTTGAAGTTGTCCCTATCCCCACCGATTCCCTTGGCAATGTGGATCTTGCTGCCCTGAAAGCTGCCTGCGGCCCGGACGTGGCTGGCCTGATGCTCACCAACCCCAACACGCTCGGCCTCTTTGAGCAAAATGTGGTGGAAGCCATCCAGATAGTCCACCAGTGCGGCGGATTAGTTTACGGCGATGGCGCCAATATGAACGCCCTGCTCGGCATCGTTCGCCCCGGCGACCTTGGCATCGACGTCATGCACTTCAACCTGCATAAAACTTTCTCCACCCCCCACGGTGGTGGCGGTCCCGGTTCCGGTCCGGTGGGCGTTGCCAGCCACCTGGTTGATTTTCTCCCCGGTCCCATCATCGGTATCCTCGAAGAAGGCGATGAAGAGGTTCCACCGCTCTACGGCCCGGTCATGCCAAAGAACTCCATCGGTCGGGTCAAATCTTTCTACGGTCAGTTTGGCATGCATATCCGCGCATTCACTTACATCAACATGCACGGTCCCGAGGGCTTGCGCCAGATCTCTGAATACGCCGTCCTCAACGCCAACTACCTGCTCTCCAAAGTGCGCCAGTTTTATAAGCTCCCCTACGATCGCGTTTGCATGCACGAATTCGTTCTCGAAGGCGTGTGGCCAGATGCGCCTGATATTCACGCCCTGGATATTGCCAAGCGCCTGATGGACTACAACTTCCACCCGCCCACCAACTACTTCCCCCTCATCGTCCACGAGGCGCTCATGATTGAGCCAACCGAGACCGAAAACAAGCAAACGCTCGACCAGTTTGCCGAAGCCCTCATCAAAATCGCTGAGGAAGCCCATGCGACCCCCGACCTACTCCACCAGGCTCCGCACAACACCCCGGTCGGCCGCCTCGATGAGGTCAAAGCCGCCCGAGACCTGGTCTTGTGCTGCTGGATCCCAGAAAAATCTTCCTGACGTTCCTTAACACAAAATTGCACAACCTTTTACCAGGAGACCGGTAAAAGGTTGTGCTTTATGGGTTGAAATCTATGGCACTTATGCTATAGTATTTCTAATATTTGTTCATCAACCAGGAAAGGAGGATTTTAATCATGCCTCACCTATTGGAAAAAGGCCAGGGATTAGTCGAATACGCAATTATTTTTGTCTTAGTGGTAGTGATTGTCCTTGTTCTGTTAGCCATCTTCGGCACCGGTGTGGGAAATATGTTCAGCAACGTCATCAGCACTATCTGACCTTTTCCACGCACTTCGTAACCCCTCTCCCTGCTCTTCCGAGAGGGGCATTTGTTTAAACGATGGGCCTCTATCTGTGACCCCGGATAGATGCGCTCTTCAGAAAAATATGTTAGCATATCCGCTGGAGGAACATCATGAGCCAACCCTCACAACCCACCCCCGCACAAGACCTTCACATCCTCATCGAGAGCGCCCGCCGGCTCGGCGTTGAAATGGACGAAGGCGAAGCCCTGCAGTGGCTTTCCGCTATGGCCGCCTGGAAAAGCGACGACCAGTTCACTGTTGATCAAGACTCTGGCACCTTTGGTCACAAAGTCTCCATGCTCGATTTCAGCCCATCAGACCTGGCCTATTTCCGGGAGATCGGCAAAATCGTTGAAATGGTAGATCAACCCGGCGTCGTCGAAACCGCCCTCTCCCTCTCCGGTTCGGCTGCCCAGTCCAAAATCCAATCCTACCCCGGCGATTGCGATTACTTTGAACGCGTAAACATCATCGCCCCTACCAGAGAGCAAGCCTGCCAGATTCTTTCCGACCTTATGCGCAACAAAGCCCTTTCGGCCTTCAAGGGTACCAACTACCGTCTCATCGAAGTCAAATACGGAAACTATCCTCGCCCGGTAGAGCGCAACGGTTCAAAGAAGAAAACCGGTTCGGTCATCTCCTGGAACCCTTCCGAAGTGCAGAATGGCTTCATCAATATTATCGAAGCTGACGGCAGCCCCGGACGCCTCACCTGGGACGAAGTCAAGAACGACCCGGGTTGGTGCAAGCTCGACTGGGTGGTCGCCGATCCCGTCCGCGGGCGGGTTGCTAACGCCAGTAACGTGCTCGACACCACCTGGCAGGCGCCGGATGGCGCTATCACTACCCTGGATGGCTACCTTGACCCCTACTTCCAGGAAGTCTATCTCGACGCTCAATCCATCCCCATTTTCTCCAAGCTCGTCAAGCAGGTTTCTGCCTCTGCCCTCGATGAATATATCGAAATGCTCGAGCATGAAGTCTATAAATACCTGGCGGTCACTCCCAATTACGGAAAGGTCGCCAAGCGCATGTACAACATCTTCCGCCTGTCCGGTAAATATCAGGAAGCCGCCTATCTGCGCGAGCTTTTCGATGAACCTGCCACCGTCCTTTATCAGGTGTGGTCGCTCATTGGCACTCTGGATAATGCCGCCGACCCCAATTCCAACCTCACCGTTCAGGACCTGGTCACTCAGGCTGATAAGCTCATCCTCACCACCGTCCAGCTTCTGGATGGTCAGGAGGAGGTGGATGTCGTCCGCGCTCTCCTCAAGCTGCGCGACAGCCTTTCCCATATGGATGAAAGCCAGCTTCGCTCCATTGAAGTCACTGCCGCTCAAGGCGAGGTGATGAAGGTGGTCAACAAATTCTTCCACGACCGTCTCGTCGCTGTTGATTCTATCCGCAGTTACATGCAGCAAATTGAAGCCCAGGGTAAGTAGGGCGTCACCCACCAGTGTGAGGCTTCAGCCGGAAGCCTCGCACCATCCTCGATTGCGCCATCCGCCATGGAGCCGATGAACTCCCTCTCCCCCGGTCTGCATCGGCCTGTCTATCTCTGGGCAGGTCCGGGCACGGTGCGCATGAACCGCCTCAAATTTCCTGGCGCTCGCGTTGACGAACAGGTTCACCTGAGCGCCCACACGCCACAGGGCGCCACTCTCATCGCTAACCAGGCCGGGCTCAACTGGGCTTACCTCATGTACGATTGGGGTTTCCCGCCTGAAACCGCCGCAGAGGATTTTACGTCTTTTCAGCAGGCTGTTCACGCCTACCATGCCAGCGGCGTTAAAGTCTTTGCTTACATCCAGACCTCCAACTGCGTCTTTGAAGGCAGTTTCGCTCAAAAAGATTGGTACGCTCTCGATTCTTCCGGTCAGCGCATACATTATTACACCGGGCGCTACATGACATGCTGGAAGCACCCCGCCTGGATCGCCCACCTTGAAGAGGTGGTGCGTTCTGCTCTCCAGACAGGCGCAGACGGCATCTTTTTCGATAACCCCTGGTATGGCGGGCAACTGCTCAACCTGGGCGGTCTCTGGATGGGCAGCGCTGGTTGTTACTGTCCGCGCTGCCAGCAAGCCTACCAGAATCACGCCGGTCAACCCATCCCCACCACCTTCCACGCTATCAAGCCAGAGCAAGCCAGTTACATCCAGTGGCGCGCCGCCCAGGTCACTGAACTGCTCGCGCGCCTGGCCGCATACGCTCGTAAGCTGAATCCGCAGGTGGTCATCAGCATCAACGACTTTGACTCGGTGATGCGTCCCGCCCAACTGGTGTACGGCATCGATCTGCCCGTCCTTGCCCGCGTTCAGGACGTGGTGATGATTGAGGATTTCGGCCTTCCCGCCTACCAACCCGGCAAACGCAGCCGCTGGGTCAATAACGTCCTCACCCTTCACACGGCCTCTACCCTCTGCGCCCCCACGCCCATCAGCGTTGACCCCTACGACCGCGGCATCGGCTTTGATTCCGTCTTCCCCGCCCGCCGCTACCTGCAGGGTATTGCCGAGGCTGCCGCCTGCGGGGCTGCGATGGTCGTCAAAGGCACTGAGTTTGTCGAGAAGGGTGAATTTACCCTCATCACAGCCCCCCAATTCGAAGATACCCGTCTCCAACTCAAAAAATACAATGATTGGCTGCACCGCCACCACCATTTATTCACCCACCGCGCCAACCTTGCTCGGGTTGGCCTGCTTCACCCCGGTGATGCCCTCTGGAAAAATTGGTTCTCTCTTGCGCCGTGTTACTTTGGCGTTGGGCAGGCCCTTCTGGCAATGGGCATCCCCTGGCGCGTTGTAACACGTTCCACCGATTTCACCGACCTCGATTGCCTCATCACCTGCGATCATCTCCTCAAACTGGAGATTCCCCTCCCCGACCATCTCAAAGTCATCGCTCTCTCAGCCCTGCCCGGCTGGACGAAATTCACCCCGCGCACCATGCCACGCAACCCGGCTTACCTTGCAGCCATCACCAAAGCCCTACGCTGGCTCTACAACCAGTATTTCCAATCCCGCCTCGTCCGCTCCATGCTCGATACACTCGGCATCATGCGCCGTTTCACCGCCTCTCCCTTCTTCGACCTGCCAGATCCCGCTCCTCGCCAGCGCCTCGCCGCGGAACTCAATGCTGCCACCCCTCTCCAACCCTCAGAGAATCCCATCCTGATTGAAACCTACCGGCAGGGCAGCACCACGCAGATCCACCTGGTCAACTATGGACCCGGGCCCGTCACCGCCCACCTCCACTTTGATAGTCCCGTCCACGGGCGCTGCCTCTCCCCCGACCGGGAAAACGACCTTGAAATCAGCGGCGCTGATCTCTCCTTGCCGTTGGATATCTACAACCTGCTCATCTTGGAATAACACATCCTCCTCCCCCGTGGAGGTAATCCATCCAAAAAG
>CAYVOX010000155.1:0-7238 GCA_964453035.1 uncultured Anaerolineaceae bacterium | reverse complement strand
AGCGGGTTGTGTAGGATCCCACCCCGGTGATCGCGAGCGTCTCCGTCACCAGCCGCCCGCGGCTGTCGTACACCCAGGCACTGCTGCCGCTGGAATCCACCATTCCTGTGCGGCGCCCTTTACCGGCGTTGCCGTCTGTGGTGCTGTCATAGGTGTAGCTGACAGGAAAGGTATTGGCAGCAATTGTCGCGCAGGCTCCGCCGCTGGCATTGCTGTAGGTTTTTCCGATCAAACGGTTGAGCGCATCGAAGGCCAGGGTGGTGTGGCATCCGCGTGCGTCCGTCTGCCCGGTCAGGTTGGCCAAAGCATCGTAGGTGTAGCTCCAATCGCCCATGTCCGGGTCGTCCTGGCTCAATTTGCGCCCCGCCAGGTCGTAGCTCAGGGCGGTGGTTCCGGCCCCGTAGGTGGCTGAGACCAGCCTGTCGAGCGCATCGTAAAGGTAACTGACCCCCGGCCCGGCGGGCGGGACGACTTTTCGTGTTCTGCCCAACCCATCTGTCAGCGTCTGCGTGGCGGCGTTCATGGGGTTGGTGACCAGCACGCTGGCTGCCCTGCCCAGGGTTGCATCCTCAACGATGGCGTACTCCATGCCGGTCGTTGTTCCATCCGGCGCTGTGCTGCTGACCGGGCGGCCCAGTTCGTCGAACAGGGTCTGGGTTACATCCACCCAGGTTGGCGCGATCCATCCTGCGGCGGCCGCGGCGGCATACGGCATACTCTGGCGTGTGCGCTTCTGGCTGCCGGCGTAATCCACGCGGCTGTCCACCACAACCGTGCAGGTATCCGGGTCGGTATCCGCATCTGTGCTGCAGGCGTCATCCACCAGCACGGCCCCCACCTGCTGGGTCTGGATCAGCTCGCCCAGGCCGCTGTAGAACTTGCGCACCACGCTGGATTGGGTGTCGTTCATCTTCTGGCTGGCCTGCGTCCAGAAGGGGATGGTATCGTGGTATTCCACCGTCACGCTGGGGGATGTTTCGCTGTCATCCGGGCGCACGATCCTCACCAGACGGCCAAAAGCATCGTAACCGGCTGTGGTCAGCGCGCCGTTGGGGTCGGTCACCTGGGTGGGCAATCCCAGGGTGGGGTTATAAAGCCAGGCAGTGGTGTGCCCCAGCGCGTTGACCTGACTGGCGGGGTAGGTGTGCGTATCCGGGTCATAAGTGGTTACTTCAGTCTGCGCGCCAGCGACGGCCAGGGCCGTGCTTGTGCCGTAGCCGCTGTAACGGGTGGCGGTGGCCAGGTTGCCCCATGCGTCGTAGGTGTAGGTTTCGTCACTCAAACCGGTAGCATTGGCCCGCGTGCGCCTGGCGGTTGGGATCCCGGCAGTGGGGGGAACGGTTTTCTGCAAGGCGGTCGCATTGTCATAAAGTGTCCAGCTTTCGGCCAACAACGTCTGCGCGGTGCAGGTGAGGTCATCACAGGCGTAGGTTTCGGAGTAGGCTGGCAAACCGGTCAGTTGGCGCCCATCGCTGCCGTTGGGGTTGGGGTAATAACCCGTCAACATGGTTCGCACCGGCACCAGGGCGAGGACGGGCGGCGTGCCAACCAGCATGGTCTGGTAAACGGTCTGGCGGGTCAGGTTGCCGTACTGGGTTCCGCCCTGGTTGGCAGGGTTGTATTCATAGACCGTTTTGGTCTCTAGGGATGTAATCCCACCTTCCCATTGCCGGCTCAGGTGTTCACTGGCATAAGACCAGTAAGCAGCCAGGTCCGTATAGCAGGTGGTGGTATTCTTTTTATACGGGCAAGCCGGGTAACCCGCCACCGCCGGGTAGGGTTGGGGGGTGACATAGGCCAGGATAGATTCGTTTAGCAGCAAAGAACCGGCTTTGATCCGGGTGCTGCTCACCCGGCCTTTGAGGATATCATCCTGATGGAACTCGGTGACCGTCACGCGGTTATCCGGGCCGGTTTCGGTCACCCTCAAGTGTCCGCGGAATTCACTGAATTGGGTGTTGTAACAGGTATCGTCTCCCGGGTCTGCATTGGTACAGGTGGCATTGCTGTTAATGGCAGCTGAGTGGGCCGCGTCGTTGGTGGCCGCACCCTCGTAGATGCTATGGGTCGTGTAGGTTACGCCTGTGACCGTATCCGTCACCTGCCTGGAGGTCACCCGGTAATAGGTAGCCAGGGGTGTCACTTTGATGCGCGTGGCCCAACAATTCGATCCTGAGGGACAAACCAGAGCCGGTTTAAATTCCTCAACAGTGTGATTGAGGTAAAGAGTCAATTGGAGCCTGGGTTGCTGGCCAGCCAGGGTCACACAGGTCTGTTCTGGAAGGTCGCCATCCGCTTTGACGCACATCTGCCCATTGGTGGAACCCACTTCGGCTTCGACCTGATAAAACCGCCCAGGATGGAAGCTCTGCAGATAGTGGCTGAAATCTGCGTGGAAGCCTAAGAACAATAATTGCGGACTGCTTCCCCCAAAATTAACCCTGCTGCTGGTGCGGTTGATGGGGTCTGTTCCTCCCACATCATGCCAATTCTCATACGTCAGGGTGACTTTGCCACCAGAGCCGTTATTAACTTCCGCGAGGTGCATTTGTTCAGGATCATAAGTGAAGGTGGCCACAGAGGGAAATTGCTGGTCATTCAAACCATATTCTGTTATCGATGTCAGCGTCAGCGTGTGTCCTTCGTTGGGTTTTCCCGCTGGGTCATCCGGCCAGGTCACGCCGGGGAAGATGTGTTGGCCCCCTTCGTTAAAGCCCAGGTGGTAGCGGCGTAAGGTTTGCCAGAGTTCAGCGGTTGCGGAAGTATTGTACTGAATGAGCACATCGCTGAGCTTATACTTGGTGAAGAAAACCCTGGCGGCTTCACTATCCCAGGTGGGGTGGTAATCATCCCGCGCAGTGCGTTCAAAAGCCACCTGATAGCGGTTATTGGGATACACGATGCGGGTGGGGTAGACACCAATCGCCGCAAAAGCCGGAAAACCAGTCTTGATCGTGCGCACCACATAATTCATGGTGTAATAATACTCAATCGTCTGGTCGAATATCGTCTGGACGCGGGTCAGCGACCAGTGCCATGTTTCCATGTAGATGGTTTCGCTGCCGCCTGGAGGGGTTCCACGGGTGGGGTACTGGGCGCGGTCACCGCTGCACCAGCCATCGGCACAGTCGTATTGACCTCTCCATCCGTAAACGTAGATATTGCCGGTTTTATCCCAAACTTTCCAGTAGGAATAATCAAAATGATAGCCGCCATTCCACCCCCCTGACAGGTATCTCCGGATGCGCCAGAAGGTTTCTTCTGCTGTGCGGTAATCCACGGTGTCAGGATCGTTGTCCGGGTCGCCTGGGACGGGTAGTAGCTGGTGGCTGGTGCCGTTCAGGGTCAGGGAAAAGGTGTCATCTACCAATTCATCCTGAAATGAAAGGGTGCCGTGCATGTTGCGTTCAATTGCACCTGTTTCCAACGACCAACCCATTCCCACCCAGGAAGCCTGGGTGAAGGAGATGGAACGGTCAACTACCTGGCTGTTGTACTCAAGTGCCAAATCCGGCTGTAATCCACCTGGACCAGCCGGTAGTTGCAGCGGATACCTGTACGTACCGGCTCCGGTGAAGGTGGCCGCCTGAAAAGATTCAACACCAGGCAGGCGCGCGGACTGCCAGGATTGAGCATTGAAATCAAAATCAGAAAAATGTTGGGTGTATCCGGTGAGAGTCTTGGATTGTGGGACAACATCCGTCACCAGGGCACGCCACAATTCAGCATCTTCATCATAGGTATAGAGCGTCAGGCTGCCTTCATCACCGATCCAGGATTGGTTTTCATACATGACCTGGATAGAGACAGGCTCATCAAATTGCTGAAGGGCGGTATGGCTTTTTTGCCCTTCAGCAGAAACAGAAAAGGCATGCCCTCCAATTTGATTTGGTAATTGCACGGCGCCGCCTGGCTCTGTCAGGCACACCCAGGCATCTTCCGGCAGAGCTCTGGCCGGGAAATCAACCGTGATTGTTTTATTGGCGCTTACCACGGTTCCTCCCCCTGCCAGCACCGTTGCGATTACCCCTTTTGCGAGGAATAATTCCGATTCCGCAAGTGTAACCTCATTCTTCACCACGCTGGCTTTTATGGCAAATGGCCCAATGGCCAGTGGATCAATGACCCAATTGACCTGACCAGTGGCCTGCATGGGAATCCTGAGGGTAGAACTGAGGGGGTCAAAACTGGAAACAAATGATTCCTCGGGCGTGAATCCTTCAGGCAGGTATAGAATCAACTCCAACCCGGTTAAATCCAGCTCTTGAGAAAAACTCCAGGAAAGGGCAGCTGACTCCTCGACCACGCCACAGTTGGGTGTGGTGGCCAAAATAAATCCCAAACCAGTTGTTGTAGGCGTTGGGGTAGGGATTTCAGGGGCGGGAAAGGTTGGTTGGGGAGTGGGGCTGGCTGTTGGTTGGATCAGGATTGGTGTAGGGCTTGGCGCTGGCGGCGTGGCGGTCGGTGGGGGAGGGTAAGAAGAGAAAAATGATGTGGGGGTGGATGTTGGATTAGATGCAATGAACGGCGAGGTTATTGATGAATTGGCGGTAGGGGATGTGATGTTCCGGGGAGGCAAGGAAGAAGAGGGAAGAGCTTGATTGATGAGGAGCATAAAGGAAAAGATGAAATGGGCGAAGTGCTTCAAGGTAATCCCCTGGTTAGATGTTTTCTTACATCATTTTAATCATAGGATATTTACAATGGAGAAAGAGTGCCTTTAATCCATGAATAAGGCAACAAATGTAATCATCTCAATTCCTAAATATTTGCGAGATTATTCTCTTATTAAGAGCAAAAAAAGCATTCAGGGAAGCAAACAACGCGAGGGCGGAGAAGTTCACTGAGTTTTCCATCTGGGAACAGACGAAGATAATGGATCTGCAATCATTTGCATCGTCAAAAACCGCAGGGGTGATGTGGTGAGGCTCCAGTGGAAAGCCGAACACCGTAAAGCCTGGTTCCAGGGTTTCTCCTCATACGAAAAAAGTGGCGCACTCAAGCCTGTAAGGGCTGTTGTTGTGAAGAAGTGAGGGACGGTGGTTTTATGCTTGACGATCAAGCAGTGAAACCGGTAGATAGGACAATACGACGACAATTATGGTATCAAAATGATCATCCTGGTACCCTTGACAACCTTGTAGATGTTTTGAATCATCTGGCAAAATTGTGATAGAATAAATGTGCTAGGCAAAGAGCCGGCACGCGGAGACGCGCGCCGGTTTTTATTTTAAATGCCAGGGAGCGAAAATGACCGACAAGAAAGCCATTTCTGAGCAACCCATAAGCCCTTCTACCAGAGGGCAGGCGCAGGGAACACCCGCTACCAGGGTGAAAATATCCGCGCCTTTCATTCCTGGAACCGCTGGCTGGTATAAGCAGTATTCGAGTGACAGTCAATAAGAAAGGGGGGAGCTATGACCAACACTGACCACCCCGAACACCTCCTCACAGGCACGCCAGCACTGGAATGGATCGCTGAGCGCGGCGGTCGATTCTGTAAAGTGCTGCCAAAGGAAAAACGTCCTTTCGAGCAGAACTGGCAGACCCATCCATACACTGTGGAAGAAATCCAGCTGCACATCAACCAGGATGGCAACGTGGGCCTGCTGTGTGGCAAGCAGAGCGGGAATATTGGCCTTCTGGATGTGGACCAGGATTTTGCTGAGTTTACATCTTTCTTTCCAGACTTCAAATTAGCGCCAACTGTCATTCGCGATGGGGTGGATAAAGGAAAGATCCTGGTCAAGATCAACGGGGATATGCCTGCTGCTAAAAAATGGAAACGGGCCTTCGACCAGAGCCCCTTCCTGGAATGGCTAAGTGACGGCAACCAGGGTGTGATCCCCCCTTCAATCCACCCCACCGGTGTTCAGTATGTGCTGGTCAATTCTGATCATCCCATTTACGAACTGACGCCTGAAAGCCTGGATGATATCTGCGCCATCTGGGCCGGCAGCGGCGTGCTGGTCGATGAAATACCGGCGCCAAACAGCCTGCCGTCATTTGAGAATTCCCCCTCATCCGGCGATGGGTTGAAAGCAGCCGTCCAGGCTCACTGGGATCCCTACAAGGTATTTCAGCATTTTGGCAGGGTGGGCAAGACCCGCCTGGAAAGCAGGGGCGAATGGCTGCGCCTGTTCGGTAACGGCGGGTTGTTCATCCATGTTTCTGACGGTACGTATGACGGGTGGGCTATGCCCGGCGAAACAGGGACAGGGGGCGGTATCTTCCAGGCCTGGCAGTACTGTAAAACGGGATCATGCCAGGTTCCAAAAGGTCATGAATTTAAGGAATTGTTGTGCGAGATGGCCAGTGAAGCCGGCATCCAAATCCCTGAGGTGGATCAGTGCAGGGACACATCCGCGCAACACCGGTCCGGCAAAGGCAAGACCAATGTACCGGATGATGACGCTCTGGCGATGAGATGGCTGGACAGGCACCCCTACACCCTGTGGGGATTGGGAGATTGGCGGCGGTATGAGGACGGGGTTTGGCCAGTCGTCCGAGAGGACATCATCAGCCAGGAGATCATCGAGATTTTACGAGATGCAAAGAAAGAGGGAGTCAGAATTACCAAGAATCGGGTTGGAAGTATTTTGGAGCTCGCCCGGATCAGGATAAGCGTGAGCAATGAGATCTGGGACTCTGATTCCGACATCATTGTCTGTAAAAATGGGGCTTTGCACATACCCACATTGGAACTTCGACCACACAGACCTGATTACCACGCCACTTACCGGGTTGGATATGATTACGATCCCCATGCAACTGCAGAAGTGTGGAAATACGTTCTGTATTCCACGATCCCAGATGCGCAAGATTTCTTACAGGATTATGTGGGGTACTGCCTCACGACAGATACGCGATTCGAATTAGCTGTCTGGTTCTGCGGGCCTTCTGGTAGCGGTAAGTCAACCATCCTTGAAGGAATTCAAGCCATGCTCGGCGAGAAGGCTACAACGTTAGGCCTTGCAGATATTGAACATTCTCGTTTTTCATTGGGAAACCTTCCTGGGAAAACACTGGCCGTGGCAAGTGAACAACCCTCTATCTATATGCGAGCCACCCATATTCTGAACAATATAATTTCAGGTGAAAAAATCAGGATTGAAAAAAAGTTCAAGGAAGGGATTGATATTACACCTAACGCAAAATTGTTATGGGCGATGAACGAGCCTCCCCGCATTCAAAACGCTGGAGATGGATTGTTCAGACGGGTAAAAGTCATGATGTTT
>CAYVOX010000154.1:0-7242 GCA_964453035.1 uncultured Anaerolineaceae bacterium | reverse complement strand
AGCAGCAAATTGTAGTAAATTGTAGGGTGCGTTCTTGAACGCACCCTACTGCTGCTGCTACAGCGCGATCCTATCAAGCGTCCTTTGCCGCTGCTCTAAGCTTAAAGAATTACCCATTTATAAACCTGCATACTATAATCAATCCAGATGCGGAGGTAAAAACCCATGAAAACCCTTTTACTCATGCGGCATGCCAAATCGAGCTGGAAACACCCCGAACTGCCCGATGCAGAGCGCGGTCTTGCCAAACGCGGAAAAAAAGATGCTCCCCTGATGGGCAGCCTGCTCAAGGATAAAGAACTGGTTCCCCAGGCCATCCTCTCCTCAACCGCCGAACGGTCGCGCCAGACGGCGCTTGCCCTGGCGGAAACCAGCGGTTACCAGGGCGAAGTGGCGTACCAGGATGGGCTCTACCTGGCTGAGCCGGAGGGCTACCTGGCTGCGCTCACCGCCCTGCCCGAACCATTGGAACGGGTGCTGGTCATCGGCCACAACCCGGGCCTGGAGGGGCTGCTGCAACTGCTCAGCGGGCGCATCGAAGCCCTGCCCACCAGCACCATTGCCTACCTCAGTCTGCCGGTACAGCGCTGGGCTGACCTGAACGCCCAGAGCGAGGGTGAACTGGTGGAGGTCATCCATCCCCGCTCCGCGCGCGAGGTGGAAAAAGCCGGCAAAAAAGAGAAAGCTAAGAAGAAGCCTGTTAAAAAAGAGAAGAAAAAGAAGTAATTCAATCAGCAGGGAGGATATGATGGCTGCATTTATTCATGTTGACGAAGCCAACTTTGAACAACTTGTGCTGCAGGCGGCGAACCCCGTGCTGCTGGAGTTTGGCGCGGCGTGGTGCCAGCCGTGCAAGCAGCTGGAGCCGGTGCTGCTCAAACTGGGCGAACAGTGGGGCCAGCGCGTAACCCTGGCCAAAGTGGATGTTGATGAGAGCGTGGGCCTCACTGTGCGCTTCCAGGTGATGGGCGTGCCCACCGTGATTTTGTTCAAATCTGGGCAGGCTGTGACGCGCTTTTCCGGTTTCCAATCCAGAGAAAAACTGCTGGAAAAATTATCTCCCCATCTCTAAAACCGGCTGCCCCGGTTTTATTCTTTTCGTTACGGAGGTCGCATGTCTCATCCCGTTAAATCCCAAAAACCCTACGGGCTGTGGCCCAGCCCGGTCACCCCGGCAATGGTCAGCCAGCGTCGGCGGCTTGAAAACCCGCAGTTCACGCCCGACGGCGCTACCCTGCTGTGGCTTGAGGGCCGCTCTGACCGCGGCGTGCTGGTGTCCCAACCGGCCGGTGAAGCACCGCTTGACCTCAACGACCAGCATTCGCTGCGCGGCAGCGTGGGCTACGGCGGCGGGGAGTACACCGCCGGACCGGGGGTGGTGATTTACGCGGAGCGCGATGGGCGGCTCTACCGGCGCCCGCTGGGATTTGGTTCGCCCACCCCCATCACCCCGCCGTTTGGCGGCGTGGCTGCCCCGGCCCTCTCGCCGGATGGCAAGTGGGTGGTGTACGTCTTCAGCGACGGAAAAACCGACCTGCTGGGGCTGGTGGATGCGCAGGGCAGCGAATGGCCGCTGCAACTGGCCAAAGGCGCCGATTTTTACATGCAGCCCGCCTGGCATCCGGGAGGCGAACATCTCGCCTGGGTGGAGTGGGACCATCCCAACATGCCGTGGGACGGCACGCGCCTCAAGCTGGCCCGCCTGGCGGGCACCCCGCCGCGCATCGCCGAAGAGACACTGGTGGCGGGCGGCGGCGATGAAGTGGTGTCTCAACCGCAGTTCTCGCCGGATGGGCGCTGGCTGAGCTATCTGCTGGGCAGCGGCGAATGGGAAGACCTGGTGCTGCTGGATTTGCAGACCGGCGCGCGCCACACCTTGCTGCGCGGCGAGGGCTTTCACCTGGCCGAACCGGCCTGGGTGCAGGGCATGCGCTTCCACGCCTGGAGCCCCGACAGCACGCGCATCTATTCCATTCGCAACTTTGCGGGGCAATCTGGCCTGTGGGCGGTGGCATTGAACGGCGCGCAGCCTGCGCGCATCGATACCGGCGCCTACACCTACATCAAGGACCTGTCCGTCTCCTCTACCGGCGAGGTGGCTTTTGTGGCTTCGGCTCCCACCATCTCGGATCGCATCGTGCGCTGGGACGGAGAGCGCCTGCAGATTGCAGCTCGCTCCACCGCTGAGAACGTGGACCCGGCTTACCTGGCCAATTTCCGAACGATTTCCTGGACTGCGCCAGACGGCAGCCAGGTTTTTGGCCTCTACGCGCCGCCTTCCAACCCGCGCTGGCAAAGTCCCGGCTTGCCGCCCGCTTTTGTGCAGTTCCACGGCGGGCCAACCTCGGCGTCCTGGGCGCGGTTTTCCGCCGAGGCTTCCTATTTCACCTCGCGCGGCTACGCCTGGCTGGAGGTCAATTACCGCGGCTCATCCGGCTACGGGCGGGCCTACCGCAACGCGCTGCGCGAGCGCTGGGGCGAGATTGATGTTGAGGACGCGCTGGGGGCAGCGCAAGCCCTGGCCCAGCAAGGCCTGGCCGACCCAACCCGCCTGGTGATTCGCGGGGGCAGCGCCGGCGGCTACACCGTACTCAACACCCTGGTGCGCCATCCCGGCGTGTTCAAGGCGGGGGTTAACCTGTTTGGCGTCAGCAACCTGTTTGACCTGGCGGCTGACACGCACAAGTTTGAGGAACGCTACCTCGATTCCATGGTCGGTCCGCTGCCGGAGGCTGCTGCGCGCTACCAGGCCTGGTCGCCGATCTATCACGTTGGTAACTTAAGCGACCCGATGGCGGTTTTCCAGGGCAGCGTGGATAAGGTGGTGCCCCCCGCGCAGAGCGAGGCGATTGTGGCGGTGCTGCGGCAGAAGGGCATCCCCTACATCTACCGCCTGTACGAGGGGGAAGGTCACGGCTTCCGCAAGAGCGAGAATATTGCGGATATGCTGCAGCAAACCGAGCGCTTCCTGCAGCAGCAGGTGCTGTTTGCGGCGTGAGGAAAACAAGATTCAAGGATAAAGAGGATGTTCAGGATATATTTTGATTAATCCTGTTCATCCTTTTGTATCCTATTATTAAGACCTGTCAGGTTTCTAAAAACCTAACAGGTCTCGTCTACCCACGGGGATCGCGCAGCACGCCCGAAGGGGACGCGGGTGGAAGCGGAGGTGTCGGGGGTGTTGACCTCTCTCATCCTCCCGTCCTCCTTCGCTCCCCGGCGCGGGGAAAGAAGGAGGCGTAAAAGCGGGCAACCCGGCTTGCAGCCTGACGAAAGCTGATATTTTACTCCCACAACCAAACCCCAAAGGTTTGTTTTGGAAACCTTTGGGGGTTTGTTGAGGTAAATGAGCAACAGAATACGAGGATGCGCAGGAGGGTTGAATTTAAACCCTCCCGCCCATTCTGACAGGTTCCCGGTTTAATGCTGCTGTATCGGGCTGGACAGGCAGCCCTGGCGCTGGTACTGCTGGAAAAGTTGGCCCCAGGGTGTGGATTCGCGCCAGCGAGCGGCAATGCCCCGGTATTTGAGCGGCCAGAACATGTAGTCCTGTTCGGCTTCTCCGATGAAGGTGGGGATAGCCACGATGGGGGTGCGGAAGATGAGCTTCTGGAAGACGCGGGTGGGACCGTACCAGGCCAACCAGGCCAGAAAGCTATGCGAGTTGCGCCCCACGTGAAAGCCCCATTGCTCGCCGGAGACATCGTCTCCCACCAGTTCGATCTGACGCGGATCACCGCAACCCAGGCCTTGCTCGTGAGCCAGGCGGATGTAATCAATCTTGAGCGGATCGAAACCCATCAGGCGGGCTGCCACGGCATCGATGGCGACCTGGTCGGCGGAGGCGAGGATGATATTCTTGACGACCGGCTGCACCATGCGCGGTCCGGCACCGTCGCCGGCGGTGGTTCCATCCATCACCGCCAACATGCCGGGGTGAATCTCCTTCTGGATGGCGAGCAGGTCCACCAGGGTCTGGTGAATCCAACTGTGGGTGTAGTGGCGGTATTTGGTCAATAATCCACCGAAGGCATTCTTCATGGCGCCGGTGGTGGT
Source organism: uncultured Anaerolineaceae bacterium (assembly GCA_964453035.1). Lineage (GTDB taxonomy): Bacteria > Chloroflexota > Anaerolineae > Anaerolineales > Anaerolineaceae > CAYVOX01. The sequence goes on along the minus strand of CAYVOX010000154.1, from coordinate 3,186 downwards.
GGTGTACATGTGCGTCTTGACTGTGGGCAGGTGGACGATGTTCTTGCCGGTGAAATAATCGGGGATGCGGATGCCCTCGGGGTAGATGTGGTTGAGGGCGAGCATCCTGGCTTTGGGCTTGAATTCGATCCAGGTCATGTCTTCCTTGCGGAAGTTGTAGCGTACGGGGATGCTGTGCCCCCTGAAGATGGGAACGTAGCCGTTGAGGTCTTCGCCTTTGAAGGCATTGGTGACCACGGTTTGATTCTGCACGCAGACCAGGTCGTTGAAGCCGGCATTTTTCAGGGCCAGGATGGTGCCCTCCAATTGCCAGGGGGTGGTGTTGGCGGCGGGCATGGGAAAATGCCAGGTGATGTTATCCTTGAGGATGGTGGTGGCGCCGGGCTGGAGGGCCTGCGGTCCGCGCGCCAGGTGGAAAAGTCGCTCATAATCCTGCAGGACGGTCTGGGGGGTGGTACGCAGTACGGCTACCGGTGATTGGGTCATCATCATTCCTTGTTGGAAGAAAATCTTATGCGACTTTCAAATTATACAACTCGCTGCTGCTTCCGGGCAGCGGGCGTCAGGTTGAAAACCTGACCTACGCACCGCCCGCCCGCGGGGATCGCGCAGCATATCCGAAGGGTACGCGGGCTGGAGCAAACAGCAGCAGGGTGCGTTCAAGAACGCACCCTACTATCACTGTTCATCCTTTTGTATCCTATTATTAAGACCTGTTAGGTTTCTAAAAACCTAACAGGTCTCGTCTACCCACGGGGATCGCGCAGCATATCCGAAGGGTACGCGGGCGGGCGAGGGGTCTCCCCCACAGGCTTACAAAACCTTTACCCAGTACAGTTCCCCGCGGTCAAAGCCGCGCGCCTCGTAATAGCGGCGCGTGCCCACTGCGGTGATGACCGCCAGGCGGGTGAAACCGTACTGGCGGGCAATCTCTTCGGCGCTGAGCAGCAGGCGCGTGCCCAGCCCCACGTGTTGAGCCGCGCCCGCCTGCTCCGCCCCCACCGCCAGCGATTGCCCGTAAACGTGCACCTCGCGCACCAGCGCCGCGTCTGCCAGCTCCGGCAGCCCGGGCAAGCCCCCCCGCTCGCCCGGCAGCGAAAGGCGCAAATAAGCCGCGATGCGGTCATCGGGGGTCACAAAGGAGAGAAAATGCTCTTCGGCCTGCCCGGGATGGTAAACCAGGTCGTCCAGGCGCAGCTCAGCCGGGTTGATGGCCTGCCCGCGTACCTCGCGGCAGCGGATGCACTGGCAGCGCCCGCCGCGCCGCGCCAGCTCGGCTAAAGCATCCTGGCGCAGGCTGGTGCGCTTATTACCCTCCACCACGTGCGGCGAGGGGATATCGCGAATCACCCGGTTGACCCGGCAGTAGCGCGGAATGGAAGGCTTGATATCCGCAATCAGCGCGATCAGTTCCTCCGTGGTGTAGGGAATATATTCGCCCTTCTGCCAGTGGCTGTAAAGCACGGTGCCTTCCAGCAGCTGAGTGGGGTAAATCTTGATTTCATCCGGGCACAAGCCTGCCCCGGCGCCGTCCCACAGGCGCACAAAATCGGCCCGGTCGCTTTGCGGCGTGGCCCCCAGCAGATTGGGCATCCAGTGCAGCACAATCTTGAAGCCCCCCGCTCGCAGCAGGGCGCAGGCCCGCGCGCTCTGCGCCAGGGTGTGCCCGCGCTGGTTCAGCGCCAGGATGCGTTCATCCAACGACTGCACCCCCATCTGCACCTTGGTCACCCCCAGCCGCCGCAGCCAGGCCAGTTCCGCCGGGGAAATTTCATCCGGGCGGGTTTCAATCACCAGTCCCACATTGCGGCGGGCGGCATGTTCGTTCAATCGCTGCGCCGAGTCCAGATCCGCCGAGTCGCTGCCGTTGAGCGCGTCAAAGCAGCGCCGCACAAACCACGCCTGGTAATCCCTCCGGTAGGCGCTCCACGTGCCCCCCAGGATGAGCAGTTCGATTTTATCCGTCGGGTGGCCCACCGCCTCGTAAGATTCCAGCCGCGAGCGCACCTGCAGGTAGGGGTCAAACTGGTTCTGGAAGGCGCGCGCCGCGCCGGGTTCATCCGGCAGGTAACTTTTGGGCATGCGGGCGTCATCCGGGCAGAAGATACACTGCCCGGGGCAGGGGTAAGGGCGGGTCAGCACCGTCACGGTGGTTACACCTGAGAGGGTGCGCACCGGCTTCATGCGGATGCGCGCCAGCAGACCTGGGTCAGCGGGCCACTCGCCCGTCTCCACCATCTGCCGGTAAACGGTCACCAGCACGTGCTTGGCCACCATGCCGCCCCCCGGCAGCGGGTGCTGGTGGGTGGCGCGCAGCACGTCCTCGCCGCCGCGCACCGCTTCGAGGATCCTGCGGGCTGCGGCGATCTTTTCTGGCGTCACTTCGCGCGATTGCATCCAGGCGTCTTTATCCATAGTGACTTCCATTATAATTGATTCAATGCACCCCGTTACCGCGCAGCAGCTCATCGAACTCAACCGGCGCTTCTACCTGGCCTTCGGCGGGGCGTTTGCCGCCACCCGCCGCCGATTGCAGCCCGGCGCGCAGCGCGTGATAGCCTCACTGCCGCTTGACGGCGCCTGGCTGGACCTGGGCTGCGGCAGCGGGGAGGTGGCGCGCCACCTGGCGGCGCGGGGGTTCACCGGCAGCTACACCGGGCTGGATTTCAGCCCCTCCCTGCTCGAGGAGGCCTGCCAGGGGTGGCCATCCCCTTCCGGCGCGTTTTGCCCTGCCTTCCGGCTGGCCGATCTCACCGCGCCAGACTGGGCGGAGCCCCTTGCGCCCGCCGGTTTTGACGTCATCCTGTGCCTGGCGGCGCTGCATCACCTGCCGGGCCAGGAGTTGCGCCTGAGCCTGCTGCGCCAGGCGCGTTCCCTGCTGAAAAAGGATGGGGTTTTTATCCACTCGGAGTGGCAGTTCCAGCACAGCCCAAGGCTGATGGCACGCCGCCTGCCGTGGCACACGGTTGGCCTGGACGAGGCAGCGCTGGATCCCGGCGACACGCTGCTGGACTGGCTCTATGCCCTGCCCGGGCAGGCGGAGCGGCGCGGCCTGCGTTATGTGCACCTGTTTACCGCGCAGGAGTTGAGCCTGCTGGCGGAGGCGGGCGGTTTTGTGGTGGAAGAGAGCTTTGAATCGGACGGTCACGGCGGGCGGCTGGCGCTCTACCAGCGCTGGCGGGCGGC
>CAYVOX010000153.1:646-7341 GCA_964453035.1 uncultured Anaerolineaceae bacterium | reverse complement strand
AATACCCCTTGCATCAAAAAAGCGCAGGCTATCACGCCTGCGCTTTTTTCATCTTCTATCTCACCCATCACCGCCCAATCAGGGGCAGGTACTGCCACGACCCCGTCCCAACCGAGACGGCATACAGCACATCCGTGCCCCACAGCCCGGTGTTGAGCGGGCGCAACCGCAGTTTGAAAACCGCATCGGCGGGCGCCGTGAACTTGAGTGCATTCGTCAGCCCGTACGCGCTCATCAACTTTTCCATCACAACCACCGACCCATCCGCATTGGTGATGCTCACCGAGACCGCCGCGCCCCCGCCCAGCGAATTGGCGCGCACCAGGTAGGTTTGTCCCGCCTGCGCGCTGAACCGCACCCAATCCTCGTCGTTCTGGCAGAAGTTGTGCTGCTGTACCATGCCCAGCGCCAGCTCACTGGCTTTATCCTGGGTGTTATCCCCACCGGAGGCATCGTAAAGATCCGGCGTGCACGTGGCAGCCACCGCTGTGTAGGTTTCAGCCGCCAGCGGAAAGTCACGCACATTGAGCGCCGCGTCCACCGCCTTCATGCGGAACTGGTACGTGTGCCCGCCCACCCCCAGGTAGTAAATCTGGCGCATATAGGCCGGCAGGTAGGATTTCCAGGTCACCCAGGCACCGTTATTGTCGCTCACCTGGATCTCGTAATGCTCAATGCCCGCGCCCGCGTCTGCCCCCGTCCAGCTCAGCAAGATGGCCGTGCTGCGCGTGGCGGCTGCCAGCGGGCTGACGGTGAGGGTAGGCGCGGTGCTATCCACCGCCAGGTTAAAGCGGCCCGCCCACCAGGTTTGCCCCGCCGAATCGGTGGCTTTGGCCGCCAGCGCCGAGCCCGGGATGGTGCGCCCGGTGGGATCAAACACCGCCTTCCAGCCGTCGCCTGCTGTGGTATCCTCGCCCAGCGATTCCCACGCGCCGCTGGTCCAGTTGGAACTGTGCCAGTAGAACTGCACCCTGGCAATCCCGCCTGCATCGGCAGCCTGCGCCGAAAGCGTCACCGCGCTGTTGGGCAGCCAGCTGCTGGCCGGATAAATAAAGCTGACGCTCGGCGGAGCGTTATCCGCCTTGACCGAAAGCGCGTAGGTGTAAGCCGGTCCGCCCGCGCCCGGGTGGTTGTAATCGCGCACCTTGACGTAGTATTTTCCGCTGCGCTTGAGGGTGTAGCTCAGTTGCGAATCGCGCTGGACGCCCAACTCAATATCATCCACCTCCGCCAGCACCGACTTGCCGTCCGGGTCAATCAGGTAGATGTAGCTGTCCAGGCTTGAGCCCGTCCTCTGCGCGACGGTCTCGATCCACATCTGCTGTCCGGCGGTGCCGTTGAAGGCATACACATCCACATCCCCCGCCGGGCAAATGACGGCATTCACCGTGCTGCCCACCGTCAGCGTCCCCGCCGTGGAGGGCGTATTATCTGCCACAGCCTCCGCGCACGAGAGATCCGGCGGGGTGGTGTTCACGCTCACCTCATCCACCCGCCAGCCCGGGAAGGTGTTGTAGAAGCGGTCAATCACATGGAAGTAGAAGCGAATGCGGATATTCTTGCCCGCATAAGCCGCCAGGCTGATGGCCGGGCTCTTTTTCCATTCACCCTGGGCGTCATCTGTCAACTGATAAATATCCGTGAACAACCCGCCTTCCTCAGCCACCTGCACCCGCCGCTGATCCCAGTACGGCCCGGAGCCTTCGGTTTCATTAAGGTAAGTGAATCTCAGCCACGCCCCGCCCGCCGGGATGGCCAGCGGCGGCGAGATGAGCACCCCGCCCACGTATTTTGAATCCTCGTAGTCAGTGGTATCGTTAAACACCCAGGCCTTATTTTCCAGCGTGCCTACCGGCGCGGAAGCCAGCTTCCACAACGCCGCGCCAATCCAACCGTCGGCGGTGGCCTCCATGTTATCACTGTAAGGCAGCGTGCGCAGCGTGCCGCTCAGCGGCGCAACCGGTGTGATGGTAAAGGTCGCCGGGGCAGATGTGGCGCTGCCCAGGCTGTTGCGCGCCGTTACCGTCCAGGTGTAGGTGCCGCCCGCCAGGCTGCCCACCGACCAGGAATTGGCCGTCTGCCAGGGCAGCGTGCGTTTCGTTCCGCCGGGCAGGGTCAGTTCCGCGCTGTACTCGGTTCCGCCCTCATCCCCCACCCAGGTTTTGTTTTGCCCCTTCCACACCAGCATCACGCTGTCGTTGCTGTTCAACGCCACCGGCAGACCGGTGGTGGCATCAATTTTGTTATACGGCGGCCACAGGTACGGCGCGGAGGGTGCCGCCTTGGCCTTCACCTGCAGCGAACTGGTTTTACCCATCCCAATGCGATTATCCGAGAGCGACGCATCCGAATCAAGGAAAGCCTCCCCCCGTCCGTTGAACACGCTGCTGGCGTAATTGCCGTCAAACAGGGTCGCCATCACGTTGGCTCCCACCTGCACTGATGCGGCCTTGTTGCTCCCCACGGCGCCCAGCGCGGTTTCGGCGTAATTACCTACATTAAACACCTGGCACGCGCCTCTGAAATCCGTCTCGGTGTATAACGCCACCTGGTTCTCGGTGGGAGAGCAGGTAGCCTGCGCGGCAACCGGGCAGGTGTAGCTCTTCAGGATGGGTCGGGGGTCCTGCACCGTGATCGAGCGGTTACCTTCCGTATCCCACACGTACAACCCAACCGTCACCGGTCCGTTGGGAATACCCGCGGCGCACAGGTCTAGCGTGGCGGTGAACGGATTGGTGGTGTATTGCGGACCAACCGCCTTCCAGGTGCCGTCATAATTGACCGCCACCTGCAGCTTGGCCACACCGGTGTTGTCAATCCCCGTCCCGCTGACTGTCATGGTAGCCCCGGTCACTTCCGTGCCTGAGGCCGGCGCCTGCAGCGTGCCGGTGGGCGGCGTGGTGCCGCGGTTGCCAGAAATAAACCAGTTATCGAAATACTGTCCAATGCTCACATCTTTGGGGTGGCATTCCGTGCCGTATTCCGGCGTGTAATACACCTCCGAACACAGGCGCGGGCGTCCCCCGTTGATATCCACATCCCGGAAGACGATATCCACCGAATTGCCCCACCAGAACGCGCCGTAATCGCTGCTGGTGACATACCAGCGGTTGGCAACCACCATAAAGTGCAGGTGGTGCCCGGTGCTCAGGCCGGTATCATCCGTGTTGCCGATAAAACTGCCCTGCGCCACCGGCGCGCCCACCTTTTTGATGGCTGCCGGGATGCTGTTATACGCCAGGTGCAGGTAAAGCTGCGTGGTCACCGGGCTGGTGGCGGTATCTTCAATTGCAAGGTAGTTCAGGCAATAGGGGTCGCCATTGGCGCAGGTATCCTTCCAGCCCAGCACGGTGCCCCCCTTTGAAGCCAGCAAGGCAAACATGGTGCCGTCCGAAAAGTCAAAAGCGTAACGGCAGGTTTCAATCGAACAGGACATATAAGTGGTGAAGTGCGCCACGCTGCCCGTCAGCCACACGGTGCGCCCGCCCTCCCACGGCAGGTAGTAGCCCGTAAAAACCTGCTCGTCCAGGGCCACCACATCGTTCACGCTTTTGGGCAGGTAACGGTCCTGCTCCGCCTTGTTGAGCAGCCCGGCAGGCAAAGCTTTGACCGCTGTTCCCCACTCCCGGCTGCCCGGCAGGGCAATTTGCCAGCCCTTGGCCGTTTTGTTAGCCACCGCCAGCGCCGGTTCACTCGCCAGCACTTTGCGCGTCTGGCGGTCAACCATCGCCAGCCACACCAGCGCGGTTTTCCCATCCGCCGCATAACGGATAAGATCAATTTGCACATCATTAATGATGAGAGCAGGCACATCTTTGCTGCTCTTGGCCGCAGTCTGGTTCAGCGCCTGCTGGATGGCGCGGTCATCCGCCGCATGCAGCGCCGGGGGCGGGGTTGGCGCAGCCATCACCACCAGGCTGACCACCAGTAAGAGCAGCACAACCACAATCACAGCGCGGAAAAGTATCGTCTTTTTCATAGTTAAATCATATCCTGTTGCGCAGAGGGACTCAAGAGAGCTAACCTACGCCGCGCTTACACTTTGGTAAGGTTGGAATAGTTAAATAATAGGTGCAAGGATTATGCCTGAAAATCAAAAGCCCATCAAAAACACCGCCATCGCGCCTGCCCTTCAACATTAAGGAGGACAGACTCGCTGGATTATGGGGTATAATCCAGGGTGAGTGATCATCGCCATTCGATGAGGTTTATTTTGCCGCGTACACGCTCGCTGGATGACTTAACCATAGACGAGTTGCGCCAGTTACTGGTTGAAAAACGGCGCGCCGAACGGCAAAAGCGCCTTGAGCAATTCCGCCGCACCGGGCGCGTGATCCTCGTGGCGCCGCAGCCCACCACCCCCCCGCTGGAGGCGCTGCGCACCGACGTGCAGCCGGTTGAGGAAAGCGTTTCAGTCGTCACCCCGCCTCGCCGCCGCACCTGGATAGACCGGCTGCTGCTGCTGGTTGAACTGGCCGCCGTGGTTGGATTAATCTGGATTGCCTTTACCGGGGTGAACATCCTTAACAATCTAAATAAAGAGGTGGCAAACGCCCTGGTGCTGCCCACCCTCACCCCCACGGCACTCATCCGCGCGGTGGTGCTGCCCTCAGGCCACACCCCGCCCGATGCAGCCGGGGGCGTTCAGCCCAACACCGCCGAAATTCCCGAACACCTGCGCCCCCTGGTGCAGAGCATGGCCAGCCTGCCGGTCCCAACCGCCAGCCCCCAGCAAGCCGTGCGCCTGCAGATCCCCGCCATCAAGGTGGATCACCCCGTGGTGCAGGGCGACGGCTGGGAACAGCTTAAAAAGGGCATCGGCCAGCACATCGGCACGCCCAACCCCGGCCAAAAGGGCAACATCGTGCTCTCCGCGCATAACGATGTCTTCGGTCAAATCTTTCGCGACCTTGACCAGCTCAAACCGGGCGACGACGTTGTCGTCTTTACCAACCAGCGCACCTACACCTACCGGGTGAAGCAAACTCAAATTGTGGAACCCACCCAGGTTGAGGTGATGGCGCCCACCAGCGACGCCGTGGTGACCCTCATCTCCTGTTATCCCTACCGCGTGGATAACAAGCGTATCGTGGTCACCGCCGCCCTGCAGGATAGCCCCTGAGGACAGGGGCAAGTTAGTGATCGTCCGCCTTAACAGGAATCTTGTCACTCTGAGGGAGCGCAGCGACCGAAGAGTCTCATCACCGGTCCAAAACGAGATGTTTCGCCGCCTGATGGCGGCTCAACATAACAAATTAACAAGGTTTTCATTATCACAAATTAACACCAGAACAAGTATTAAGCGGGCCTTCAAAATCCCGCATCAAAAATCGATTTCAAGTTGAGGAGCAGTAGCATGGCAAAGAAACAAAAACGCAGTGTTAGCAGCAGCGCCCGCACCGATTCCGCGGCAGTCAATTCCGTTTCCACCTTCAAGCCCTCCGGCACCCGCAGCCTGAGCGCTGAGTTCAACCCGGATTACACCGCGGTTAAGAAGGACCTCAAGCAAATTGGCATCCTGGCTGTAACCTTCATCAGTATTTTGGTCGTGTTGTCATTCTTTCTGCGATAACCCGCAGGGGGGTCATTCTGAATGATCCCACATCCAACATACTTTTTAAAAGGAGACGTCTATGGCACCCATGTTCGTTCCAGGCCCGGTTGATGTAGCCCCCGAAGTGCTTGCAGCCCAGGCCAAACCGATGATGCCTCACCGTTCCAAGGATTTTGAGGCCATCTTCCAGCGAGCATCCGAAAAGGCTAAATCCCTGTTCTTCACCCAGTACCGCGTGTTCCTGGGAACCCACTCCGGCTCCGGCATGCAAGAAGCCGGTATTCGCAATTTCGTGAACAAGACGGTGCTTTCCTGCGTCAACGGCGCCTTTGCCGAACGCTGGTTTGAAGTGGCCAAAACCAACGGCAAAGAAGTTGACCGTCTGGAAGCCCCATGGGGCGAACCCATCACGCCCGAAGCCCTGGCTGCCGCGCTCAAAACTAAATTCTACGAAGCGGTCACCATTGTCCACAACGAAACCTCCACCGGCACCGTCAGCCCCCTCAAGGATTTGTGCGCGGTCGTCAAAGCGGTCAGCCCTGATACCCTCATCCTGGTGGATGCGGTATCCTCGCTCGGCGGCGATAAAATTGAAATGGATGCCTGGGGCGTGGATTTCCTGCTCACCTCCTCGCAAAAATGCCTGGCGCTGCCCCCCGGTCTCTCGCTGGCAGCCGCCAACGACCGGGCCATGAAACGCGCCGAGAGCGTTGAAAACCGTGGCTGGTATTTTGACCTGCTGCGCATGGAAAAACACCGCGTCAAGGATTCCACCCCCATGACGCCCGTCATGCCCCTCATCTACGCCCTCGATCTGCAGATGGACCGCATCCTGACCGAAGGCCTGGAGAACCGCTTTGCGCGCCACGCCGCCATGGCCAGGCGCATGCAGTCCTGGGCCATCGCCAACGGCATGAACCCCATGTCCGCCGAGGCTTACCGCTCCAAGACGGTCTCCACTATCCAGAACAGCAAAGGTTGGGATATCTCCGCGCTCAACAAGTTCCTCACCCAGCGCGGCATGCGTATCGCCAACGGCTACGGCGCCTGGAAGGATAAAACCTACCGCATCGCCCACATGGGCGAAATCCAGCCCGCCAACGTCGAGACCCTGATTGCCGCGCTTGAAGAGTTCATGAAG
>CAYVOX010000153.1:0-636 GCA_964453035.1 uncultured Anaerolineaceae bacterium | reverse complement strand
GCATTCCTTGTTCAGGTCGACATGCTGCAGGATCTGGGCGTCTGTGGGTGTTGCAAGCTGGCTTGTTTGTCACTTCAAACCCCAAAGGTTTTAAAAGGCCTTTGGGGTTTTGTTGACTAATTCAAAACACAAGTAAACTTCCCTAAATCACCCGCCCCAGTCCGCGCGGATGCGCGCGCCGCAGCGCTGCCGCCCGCCGCTGTGCCGGGTGCCCCGTGGGGCGCAGCACAATCACCAAAAAGGGACCAATCAACGGCAGGCACAACGCCAGCAGGCCCCAGGCGCAAAACTGCCACCAGGCAAGCCGGCGCCCCCTGAGGAACAACAAAGCCAGCAGCAGCATGACTGCCGTGCCCACCATCAGCATCACGCGGAGGATCTCAGGCGCGTCCATAGAAAATTTGCTCCTGGAAAATTTGGTCTATTCCATTGTAGCAAGAGAAGGGGTTTAAAGCAAGGGCTTTTTAACCCTGGGGCTGTCCTAAAAGTCTATTTTTGTCATGCTGAGTGTAGCGAAGCATCTCGCTACGGTATGGAGAGACTCTCACCTGCACCCACCGCAGGTGCGGTGTCGCTTCGCTCAGAGTGACATATTCCTTTTTGGACAGCCCCAGAAATCATCTCCGGTTCTTATTG
>CAYVOX010000152.1:6651-7353 GCA_964453035.1 uncultured Anaerolineaceae bacterium | reverse complement strand
GGTCAGTCTGCGCCAGGCTGGAACGCACCGCCTCCAGGAAAGCGGTCATGTTGATGGGTTTCTGGAAGAAACCATCGGCCTCGATCTTGCGCGCCTGGTAAAGCACTACATCATCGCTCACGCCGGTGACAAAAATGACCCTCACGCTCGGATGGCGCTGGCGCATTTCTTTTACCAGCTCGATGCCGGTCTTACCAGGCAGGCGCAAATCGCTCACCAGCACATCCACCCCGGAACGAGACGCCTCGAGCAGGGCCTCCTCAGCGGAGATGAAAACCTGCACGGTCAGTTCGGCTTGCAGAGATTGCAGTGCCGCCAGGATCAGGCGGCCCACTTCCCGTGAATCATCCACAACAATGACGCGCTTACCCATCTCAACCTCTCGTCACAACAGCGGGAGCAATTTGTTCTTATTATAACAACCCCCTTTGACCAGGTTCAAGGGGCTTTCGGCGTTCTTTGCCTTTTTGAAAGTCAGGGGCACGGTTAGCCGTGCCCCTGGGGGTAATCTATTGGTTTTTCAGCGCGCCTTAGCGCCATTCGTACCGTTCATCAGGCCACGCGCCAACAGGCCACCATGTGGCCCGGGCTCACTTCCTGGAAGACGGGCTCTTCCACCTTGCAGTGATCCATCGCCACCGGGCAGCGCGGATGGAAGCGGCAGCCTGAAGGCGGGCGCACCGGGCTGGGCACATCCCCCTT
>CAYVOX010000152.1:0-6641 GCA_964453035.1 uncultured Anaerolineaceae bacterium | reverse complement strand
GGATGATGCGCTCGCGGCGGATGCGTGGGTCAGGGATAGGAATGGCCGACATCAACGCCTGCGTGTAGGGGTGCAGCGGGTTGCGGAAAAGTTCTTCGCGGGTCGTCAGCTCAACCATCTTGCCCAGGTACATCACCGCCACGCGATCAGAAATGTGTTCCACCACGCTCAGGTTGTGAGCGATGAACAGGTAGGTCAGGCCCAGTTCTTTCTGCAGGTCCTTGAGGATGTTCAGCACCTGAGATTGAATGGAAACATCCAGCGCGGAGACCGGCTCGTCGCAGACGATGAAGCTAGGCATCAGCGCCAGCGCGCGGGCAATGCCGATGCGTTGCCGCTGCCCGCCCGAGAACTCGTGCGGGTAACGCCGGGCGTGATAATCTTCCAGGCCCACTTTTCGCAGCGTCTGGATCGCAATTTCAAACCGTTCGTGCGCCGACCCGATGCCGTGAATTTTGAGCCCCTCAATCACCGACTCGCCGATAGGCATGCGCGGATCAAGCGAGGCATAAGGATCCTGGAAGATGATCTGCATGTTGCGGCGCATGGCCTTCATCTCGCGCCCGTTGAGCTTGAAAACGTCCGTATCCTGGTAGATGACGGAACCGGCTGTCGGTTCAATCAGGCGCAGCATGGTGCGACCAACCGTGGTTTTTCCGCAGCCCGATTCACCCACCAACCCTAGGCATTCGCCTTCCTTAATGGAGAAGCTGACGTTATCAACTGCCTGCACCCAGGCAACCACTTTCTGAAAGACGCCGCCGCGAATCGGGAAAAATTTCTTCAGGTTCTTAACCTGGACGAGATCTTTCGTGCCGACGGTTGTGGTTTCGTTAGAATTCATGCATACCTCTCGTCAGTAAATGGGTTCTGCCCGGGGGCTCAGGACAGTTTAATCGGGGCCTTGAAATCGCCCTTATCCGTGTACAGCCAGCAGCGGCACAGGTGGTTGGGAGCCACTTCAACCAGGTCCGGTTCCTGCTCGGTGCAAATGCTCAGGTCATATTTAACCCGCGAGCGGCAGCGCGGCGCAAACCGGCAGCCCGGAGGCAGGTTGACCAGGTTGGGAACGGAGCCGGGGATAACATCCAGCCGCTCGGTCACCTTTCCTAGCACAGGGATGGAAGCAATCAGGCCCTGGGTGTAAGGATGCAGGGGATTTTCGAACTGGGTGTTGACTTCCGCCTGCTCGACGATGCGCCCGGCATACATCACTGCCACACGATCGGCCATTTCGGCAATCACGCCCAGGTCGTGGGTGATGAGGATGACCGCGGTGCCCATTTTGCTGCGCAGTTCACGCATCAGGTCCAGAATTTGCGCCTGGATGGTGACGTCCAGCGCGGTGGTGGGCTCATCGGCGATGAGCAGTTTGGGCTTGAGGGCTAGCGCCATGGCAATCATCACGCGCTGCGCCTGCCCGCCTGACATCTCATGTGGGAAAGCCTTGGCTTTGTTGCCCGCATCAGGGATACCCACCAGCTTGAACAGTTCAACCGCGCGGTCCCAGGCCTTTTCCTTGACCAGCTTTTCGTGAATCTGGAAGACTTCCGCCACCTGGTCGCCCGCGGTGAACACCGGGTTAAGGCTGGATTGCGGCTGCTGGAAAATCATGGACATGCGGTTGCCACGCATCGCCACCATCTCGGATTCAGGCAGCTTCAGCAGATCGCGGCCCTCAAATAAAATCTCGCCGTCGATTATCTTGCCGGGGATGCCCACCAGACGCATGATCGAAAAACTGGTCACGCTTTTTCCGCAGCCCGATTCACCCACCAGACCCAGCACCTCGCCCGGCGACACGGTGAAATCCACACCATCCACCGCTTTCACCACGCCATCTTCAGTGAAGAAGTATGTCTTTAGATTTTTTACTTCCAACAACGGTTTTGTCGATTTTTCTGCCACATTGACCTCTCTATCTGAAGAGCTATTTCTTCAAGCGCGGGTCGAGCGCATCGCGCAGACCATCGCCAATATAGTTGAACGCCAGGGAGCACAGGAAGATGGGCAGACCCGGGATGAGCGGCAGGTAGGGGCGGTCGAACATGTACTGCTGGGTTGCAGCCAGCATATTGCCCCAGGTGGGAATGGGATCCTGAATCCCCAGGCCCAGGAAGGAGAGCGAGGCCTCAGCGATGATATAACCGGAGAGACCCAACGAAGCCGCCACGATGATAGGAGCCATAGCATTCGGAATCATGTGCACGAAAATGATGCGCGTGCTGGAAGAACCCAGCGAGCGCGAGGCTTCCACAAAGGTCTGCTCCCTCAGGCTCAGCACCATGCCGCGCATCAGCTGCGCTACGCCCGTCCAGCCCAGGCCCGCCAGCACGATGATAATCAGCACCGCCTGGCGCGCGTCGCGCGGGGTGAGCAGCATGAGCTGCCCCATGAACTGCAGTACCACTTGAGGGATTGGAATGGCATCCTCGTTCCCAATCACGATGGCAGAGATGATCAGCAGCAGCGGCAGGGTGGGAATGGTGATGAGAAATTCAACAAAGCGCATCAGCACCGCATCCACCGTGCCGCCCAAGAAGCCAGAAATCGAACCAATCACCATGCCAATGAGCGTGGAGATGATCACCGAGGTGAGCGCCACCGTCAGCGAGATGCGCGCAGCATATAGCAGACGGGAGAAGTAATCGCGCCCAATCTGGTCGGTGCCGAGCACATGCTGGCGCGTTCCGTTTTCAATCGGCTCGTAGGAACCGGGTTGCAGGAAGTAACTGCCGACGTCAATCTCATCCGGCGCAAAAGGCGCAATTTGCTTGGCGAAGATGGATACCAGGAATATCAACGTCATCACCACAGCAGCAATCATCGCCAGGCGGTGCTTGCGGAAGCGGCGCATCACAATCGTTAAAGGGGTTTCTTCCTTAATTCCAATTGCTTCAGCATCTAATGTAGCAGCTTTGGCCATATTTTTATCCTCACCTTTACTTGAAGCGGATGCGCGGGTCAACCAGCGTGTACGCCACATCGCGGATCAGGGTTGCGAAGACCACCAGCACAGCGGTAATGAAGAAAATTGCCATGGCCACCGGGTAGTCTTTTTCGTTGAGGGCCGAGAAATACAACCGCCCCATGCCGGGCCATGAGAAGATGGTCTCGGTGATGATGGCGCCACTGAACAGGGCCGGGATTTCAAACACTACGATGGTCACAAAGGGGATGAGCGCATTACGCAGGGCGTGCTTTATGATGACCACACGCTCAAATAGACCCTTGGCGCGCGCCGTGCGCACATAATCCTGGCGCAGCACTTCCAGCATGCTGCTGCGCACGTAGCGGCTCCACCCGGCAATGCTCACAATCGTCAGGGTCAGCACCGGCAAAACAAAATGCAGGAATTTATCCAACCCGGAGCCAGCCACAACATCACCCAGGCCGGGGATGGTGTAATCGCGGACAGCCTCCGCGCTGCCCGGCGGCAAGTAAAACGACCCCGCAGCATACGGCAAAATGGAGAAAAACAGGATCATCAGGATGCCGAAGAAGAAGGTCGGCATGGAGGAACCCAGGAAAGCCAGGGATGTAAAGATATAGTCGAAGCGGGAATACTGCTTGATGGCCGAATAAATGCCCAGCGGCAAACCGATAAACAGGGCCAGCAGGAAGGAATAACCCGCCAGTTGCACGGTATAGGGCAGGCGCGTCTTGATGAGGTCAGTCACCGGACGGTCGCGGTTAAGCCGCCAGGAATTGCCAAAATCCAGGAAAAGCACGCCGCGGCTGGTGTTGCGATTTTCCAGGTCACGCAGGTAAACGTATTCCGAGCAGCCCACTGTCTGCATAATGCCGCCGACTGTTTCTTCAATAGGCTTGCGGCAGCCGATGGTGTAATTGGAGAAGAACTCAAGGTTGCCGATAATGATGCGCCCGCGCGGCTCGCCGATCAGCCAGCGCGTGAAGCGCCAGGTGAGGTCCAAATCCAACTCGTAATAAGCCCGGATGCGGGCAATATCTTCCTCGGTGATGCGGAAACGCGAGCTCTGCTGCTGCTGGCGCAAACCAGAAAGCGGGCCGCCCGGCGCATAGTTCAACAGCGTGTAGGTGGCCACAGCCGAGAGCAGAATCACGAGGATCATCTGGAACAATCTTCGGATGAGATAACCGGACATGTTCCTCCTGCCTTAGCAAAAGATTGAGATATGTGCAAAGAACAGCGTACAGCCTTTTGGGTGCAGTAATTATACACGGAAAAGCCATTATTTGCAGGGATTAAATTAAGTATGGAAAGAACCAGTCATGTTGAGCCACCGCCAGGCGGCGAGACATCTCAACGATGCCACACATCGAGCCTCTTCCGCTGCCATGACAATAATCCCTTTACCCAAATTATCCATTAAACAATGTGACGCCCTTGCGGGCGTCACACGGTTTACAGATGGGGCTGAGAACAGCTTTACTTCAGGAACAGGTTGAAGTCGATGTGTTCCCAGGTGGCGGAGGCAACAACCTGCGTCACGATGTTCTTCTTTTCGGTTTCGGCCTTCTTCAAGGTCTCGGTGATGCCAGCCAGCGATTCGGCACCGATGAAGTCAATCTGACCAGCCAGCAGCTGGGCTTCGACGTTCTCGGGGGCTACGAAGGCAATCACGAACTTGGCGGTCTTGGGAGCGCCCTTCACCCAGTACTTGTTGGCTTCGAATTCCATCTTCTGGGTCTTGGTCCACTTCTTCAGCACGTACGGGCCGGTGCCCAGCGGGGTTTCGGCGATCTCGGGCAGGGTAGCCCAGGACTTGGCGGGGACGTCCTTCAGCATGCGGCCGTCGGCCAGTTTCTGATGGGAAGGATACCAGCCGTAGGGCATCAGGAAGTACAGAGGATCCTGCACGCCGGGTTTCCATTCAATGGTGTAGCCATTGTTGGCGAAGGTGATCTTGCCGGTGTAGTCGCAGGTGATGAAGGTGGTGGCGCCGGATTCCTTGTCGCAGCGGATCTTCTTGTAAAGCTCGAAGTCAGCCTGCTTGAGGGGCTCGCCGTCGGACCACTTGAGGCCGTCAATCACTTCGTACTTGACAACCAGTTGCTTCATCTTGATGGTGCCGCTCTTGTATTCAACTTCCTTGCCAGTGTTATCGAAGACTTTGACGCCAGCCTTGAGAGCCACGGCATCGCCGTTGGCATCCACAACCAGGTCGCCTTCCTTCACATCCACGTCTTTGTTCTCAGCCAGCTTGTTCTCGATGGTGGAGAGCTGCTTCTGCAGAACGGCCTGGAAGTCGTAGTTCAGACCGGTGGTGGTCGGGCCGTCAATCAGCATGCCAGCCAGGTGCATGACCCAGGCATCTTCCACGATACCGAACATGGAGGCAGGTTCCTGGGTGAAGCCCATGACGATGGTGTCTTTGGCTTTGCCAGCAGCATCCAAAACTTCCCATTCATAGGCGTTGTAGTTGTAATACTGCTCGCCAGGGGCGGGCTTGAAGTTCTTCAAGCCAGAGACATAGGCGTAGGCTTCCGAGCGGTTGAACAACGGAATGGCCGGCACGTCCTTGGTGTATTCCTGCTGCACAACTTTGAAGTTGGCGATGCGTTCGGCTTTGATCAGGGTGTTGTTGGCGTTCTTGATGCCCTTGCTGGCAGCATCATTGCACCAGCCCATGTAGTTCTGGCCTTCCCAGCCGTTTTCGGGGGTGGGGATTTGGTCGCAGGCCCACAGCGTGGTACCGCCGGGATCGGCCTGGCCAACCCAGGCAAAGGCGCCCAGCTCAAAGTCGCGGCGGGCGAGACCGGTGGTGTCACCGAACCACCAGGCAGAGGGGGTGTGGAAGCGCACAATCTGGATGCCGCAGTCTTTCATCTGCTTCTCGAACACGGCGGCCCAGGTCTGGCGGAAGGTGGCATTGGTGGTGGTGAATTTGAGCGAGAGCATTTCACCCTTCGCGTTGTAGCGATAGCCGTCAGATTCCTTCTTCCAGCCGGCATCCTGCAGCACAGATTGACCAACATCCCTTGAGAAAGGATACAGCTTGATGTTGGCATCCCCGGCGTAGGCCCAGTGGGTCGGGGGGATGAAGGTGTTCATGACCAACTGTTTCTGCTGGTCAGCCGTCAACAGCGGATAAACTGATTTGACCAGGTCAGGTTTGTTGGTGCAGTAGGCAATCGCCTGGCGCACTTTCAGGTCACCCAGGATGGGGTGCGGGGTGGTGAAGGCTTTGCGTTCAACTTCAACCACTTTGGTCTTCTCAACAATCTGGGTCTGGACAACCTGCTGGACCGAGGTTTCCTTGACGACTTTAGTCACTTCAACGGTCGTCACAACCGGTTGGCACGCAGCTAAAACCATGCTCAGCATGACCACGAAACCAACAACCAACATGAGTTTGCTCTTCTTCATGCTCTTTCTCCTCCTATAGAGATTTTAAGTATGGAACCTTTGAAATTGGACTTGCTTGAACTGGAAAAACTGGGGGGAAAAGCAACTCTTACAGTATCACCTCCTATCCGGAAATGAAACACACCGCTAAAAAAAGTTCACCCCTTAAAACGGGGCGATGGGCTCATGCCCCAGGCTGAGTCATTTTATAGCATAATCCAGAATTAAAGTCAAGCAATATGAGATTAAGATGAATCTACGGGCAAATGCTTGCAAGCGAAAACTGCTCAAGGTTCCACAGCACGCTGCG
>CAYVOX010000151.1:141-7502 GCA_964453035.1 uncultured Anaerolineaceae bacterium | reverse complement strand
GGTAGTTATCCTCATTGGTGGCCTTGGCGCAGCAATAGACCGCCATGGCGCGCGAGCCTTCGCGCGTGTAAATCTCCGCCAGGCGTTTCGTGACCAGCGTCAGAGCTTCATCCCAGGTGGCTTCGCGCCACTCGGAGCGGTCAAAGGCCTGGGTGCGCGCTCCGGGTTTCTGCGGGATTTTGCGGATGAGCGGGGTGGTGACACGCTCCTGGTTGTAAATAAAATCGTAGCCAAAACGCCCCTTGACGCATAAATTGCCGTGGTTGACCACCGAATCGAAGGGCGATGTGACCTTGTAGATAAAGTGATCCTGAATGTGCAGGTGGAGGTTGCATCCCACGCCGCAAAACGGACAGGTGGTTGAAACGATGCGGTCTGGCTTAATCACGGCTGCACCTCCCGGGGGGCACCCTGGCGCTGCTTGCGGCGGCGCTGCGTGCGGGTTTGAGCCACAATTTCCATCGGGTCGTGACCGTTTTCAAGCAGCCACTGCCTTCGAGTTTTAAGCGCCCCGGTCGGGCAGACCCCCAGGCATTGCCCGCAAAAGACGCAGGTGGTTTCTGGGAGCGGTTTATCAAAAAAGGTGCCAATCTGGGTGTGGTAACCGCGCTCTTTGAAGTTGATGGCAAAGGTGTACTGCGCATCCTCCGCGCACACCTGCACGCAGCGCCAGCACAGGATGCAGCGAGCGTAATCGCGGATGTACATCGGGTTATCATCCAGCAGGGGAACGTCGCGGCGCTGCGCAAGGGGGAAGCGTTCCGCATCTGCGCCAGTTTCCGCGAGAAACGTGAGGATTTCCGGTGCCTCGGAGAGATCCACGCTGGCAGCCAGCATCTCCAGCAGGGTGCGCCGGGCGCGCAGTACGCGCGGCGTGCATGTTTGAACCTGCATGCCTTCGCTCACCGCCGCCACACAGGAAGCCACCAGGGTACGCGCTCCCTGGACCTCCACCACACATACCCGGCACAGGCCGTTGGCTGTGCAGTGATCATGGGTGCAGATGGTGGGGATAGCGATGCCGAGTTGCTGCGCGGCCTTGAGGATGGTGGTTCCGGCTGGCACGCTCACCGGAAAGCCGTCAATCGTGAGGGAAATCAAATCGGTCATGCTTTCCTCCTCCTAAGCCGCGGGGGTGTCAGCGGGTTCGAACAGGCCGGGCCACAATCGCAGGGCGCTTAATACCGCTGAGGCTGCGGTTTGACCCAGCCCGCACAGCGAGGCATCGGTCATCGTCCAGCCGATGTCCGCCAGGCGCTCAGCATCACCGGGTAGGGTCTGTCCGGACGCCACACGCTGCAGGATCTCATGCTGGCGCTGGGTGCCGAGCTGGCACGGATAACATTTACCGCACGATTCCTCCGCAAAGAAGTGCGCCAGGCGTTCCAAAATCTCGCGCAAGTCGCGGGTTTCGTCAAAAACGGTGATGACCCCCGAGCCCAGTGGCAGCCCCGCGGCGCGCAGGTCCTCAAAGGAGAGATTGACATCCAGGTCTTTTTGAACCGCAAAAGCGCCAGCCGCCCCGCCAAAGAGCGCCGCCTGGAAGCTGTGTCCGGAGCGAATGCCTCCCGCCAGGCCCTCAAGCAGTTGTCTGAAGGGATAGCCAAATGGCACCTCGTACAGCCCCGGACGGGCCACATCGCCTGAGACGCAAAACAGCTTTGGCCCAGGTGAGCGTTGGGTACCCAGCTTGCGGTACCCCTCCACGCCAAGCGTGAGGATGAGCGGCACGTTGCACAACGTTTCCACGTTGTTAATCACCGTGGGTTTGCCAAACAGGCCGGCGGTGGTGGGGAAGGGTGGCTTGATGCGCGGAAAACCGCGCTTGCCCTCGATGGATTCGAACAGGGCGGTTTCCTCGCCGCAAATGTAAGCTCCCGCGCCTCGGCGCAACTCCACATCGAAAGAAAAATCCGTACCCAGGATGCGCTCGCCCAGCAAACCCGCCTGGCGCGCCTCTCCAAGGGCTCGCGCAACCACCTCGAAGGCGTAAGTATATTCGCCGCGGATATACCAGTAACCCTGGGCCGCGCCGACGGCATAAGCCGTGATCAACAGGCCTTCCAGAATGCGGTGGGGATCTTCCTCCATTATTACGCGGTCTTTAAAAGTGCCCGGCTCGGCTTCGTCAGCGTTGCATATCACAAACTTGGGGCTGCCACTGGCGGCTGCAGCGCTCTCCCATTTGAGCCCCGTAGGGAAAGCGGCTCCGCCGCGCCCGACCAGCCCTGAAGATTTAACCAGTTCGATGAGTTGGGATGGGGTAATGCTCAGCGCCTGGCGCAGGGCAGAATAACCCCCACTGGCCTGGTATTCCTCCAGCGTGGTTGGGCGCTCTTTGCCGCAGTTGGCGGTAAGCAAGGAAATGGCGCCGCCAAGGATGCTGCGCGGGCGGTGAGCTTTGCCATGCAGGATATCCTCAACGCTCAAGTCTAACGTCCGGGCGGCAGCCGCGCCCTTGACCAGCATGGCAGGGGCGTGCTCACACAGGCCCAGGCAGGGCGCTCGCTCAACCGTGATGTGATGCTCTGAAGATAGTGAAATCTTGGAGACTTCTGCATGGCGGTTAAGCATCTTGAGCATGCCGTCTGCGCCAGCCATAGCGCAAACCGCGTCGCCGCACACGTGCACAACCGTGTGCCCAACCGGCTGCGGATAAAAAAGGGTGTAAAAATCAATCACCCCGTACACTTCAGCCAGGGGCACGTTAAGCGCCTGCGCAACCGCCGCCGCCACTGGTTCTGGCAGGTAGCCGTAGATGGCCTGAGCGGCATGCAGGGCTGGCAGTAAGGCGGTACGCCCGCGCGGTCCATGCTCATCAAGCACGGGCTGGAGGAGCGCCAGGTTGATTTCGGGCATAGAAACCTCCTTCAAATATCAGTATAATTATAAATATGAACCTCACAATCGTTATTCAAGCTGGAGGCCAATCCCGCCGCATGGGGAGCAACAAGGCGCTTCTGCGATTCAGAGGGCAGCCGCTGATTGCCTGGGTGCTCAACCGGTTGCGCCCGCTGGCGGCAGAGGTGCTGGTGACCACCAATCAGCCAGAAAGCCTTGCTTTTCTTAAGGTTCCACTGGTGCCCGACCTGCTGCCCGGCAAAGGATCACTGGGAGGCCTGTTCACGGCGCTAACTGCCGCGCGTTTTGAAGCGGTGGCGGTCGTGGCTTGCGACATGCCTTTCGTTGATACTAACTTGCTCAGCGCCGAAGCCGCCCTGCTGGAGACCGGCGCGTGGGACGCGGTGATTCCAGGCTCACAGGCTGGACCCGAACCGCTCAGCGCCGTGTACCGCCGCAGCGCCTGCCTGCCCGCCATTCACGCCGCCTTGGAGCGGGGTGAAACGCGCCTGGTCTCCTGGCTTCCGCAGGTCAAAGCGCGCCTGCTGGATGTCGCAGAAACATCCCGCATCGCTCCGGGAGCCTTTTCATTTTTTAACATTAATACCCCCGAAGACCTTGAACTGGCTGAACAACTGGCGGGCTACCGCGAAGCCGGTTTTGAGGCGGGCTAATCTAACCCTGGCGCGCCAGCCACCCGTTGAGGGTGAGTGTAGATATTGAATTGCGCCCGGCTGGCATATCCGACCAGGGTGATGCCCGCCTGCTGCGCCATTTTCACCGAAAGGCGGGTGGGCGAGGTGCGCGAAACCACCACCTGCGCCCCCATCCGCGCCGCCTTTTGCAGCATCTCTGAACTGACCCGTCCGGTGGTGAGCAGCACGCGCGGCTGGAAGGTCTCCGCTTTGAGGAGCAGCAGCCCGGCCAGTTTATCCAGCGTATTATGCCTGCCAATATCCTCGGCAGTCACCCGCACACTTTGCCCGTCGCTCATGGCAGCGCAGTGAATACCGCGTGCCTGGTGGTAGAGCACCTGGCTGCTCAACAATTGCTCCATGTTATCTAAAAGCTGGGTGGGGGTGATGCAACCACCGCAGGGTTGGGGTTGAGTAACTGCGGCAGGTTGAATGGAGGTGATGCCACCGGCGCAACCGGACGTGCGCCGCCAGTGAGCCGGCTTTGCAGCGGCGTGGGTCAGCCACACGTCCAGGTGAGTGCCCTCCGCGCAAACGCGTGCGCTGACCACTTCCTCGGCGGATTGAATGATACCTTCATTGAAAAGAAATCCCATCGCCAGAGCTTCTAAATCCACCGGCGTACAGGAAAAAGTCAGCCACATATCACCGTTGACGCTCAGCGCAACGGATGCTTCCGCGGCAACCTCAGGTTCAAGGCGCTTCCACGCTGCCTGGTTGTATTGCAGGATAGGGGTGAGGGCTTCTTCGGACAAACCTTTCGCTCCTGAATGAGAGAGTGAAACCCGAATGCGCTTTGGATAGTGTACCACAATTGTCCGATTAATCTGAGCGCGGTAGGCGGCATAGCTCCAGAAAGCAGTCAACCAGATTGCGACAAATCCCGCTTTTGTACAATTCAAATGGATAGCGCAACCTTTTTTTGGATTTTGCGGTAGAATGATGACAAAGATTGCCATTGTGAAACACAAACTTGCATCAACCTACCTCTTGCTTGCAGCTTTACTGGCTGGCTGCTCCCTCCTCCCGGCGGATGCCCCAACTCCCACTCTCCCGGAACCCAGTTCCATTTACCAGACCGTCGCCGCCCAGCTAACTGCATCGGCGCAGCCCACGCAAAAAACCTCCACCCGGCCAGTGGTCACAGTGGTGTTGACGCAACTGGCAACCGCTTTTCCAACCACCCCCCAGCCGGATACAACCCAGCCCCCCATGCAACCCTCTGCCACACCGCCCTGCGAGCGGGCAGCCCCCGGTCGGCCGAGCATTGATATCAGCGTGCCAGATAACACCCAGTTCCTGCCCGGCCAATCCTTCACCAAGACGTGGCGGCTGGTCAACAACGGCACCTGCCCCTGGACGCGCGAGTACGCCGCGGTGTGGTTTTCAGGCGAAGCGATGGGACCGGTCAGGGTGCAGCCTTTTAGCAGCACAGTGCCGCCGGGACAATCCGTAGATATCACTATTGACTTCATCGCCCCGCAAGCGCCGGGAGTTTACCAGAGCAACTGGATGATTCGCAATCCGAGTGGCAAGGTCTTCGGCCTCGGACCCACCTCCAGCGGGCCGTTCTATGTGCGCATTGAAGTGATGGTGGCGCGCACAAGCACCAACACCCCCCTGCCCACCCTTACCGCCACCCCCACCCTGGCAATTGTAGCCCGCGGTAGCTTCACACTGAACCTTGAGAAAAAAGTGGACCTGGATAGCGGCAAGCTGGTGACGGATGCAACCGCCGACCTGACTTTGCAGGGCAAGCCTCCCGCCGCGCCGCAATTAACTCCCATAAATGGCAGCGTCATTGCATTAATGGGCATGCAGGCTCCCACGCTGGCCGATTGCAAAGCCGCCGCACTGCGCAACGACCCGCTCATCCTCAAAGCGGATATGGCTGGCGCCTATGTCTGCTACCGCACCAGCCAGGCGCTGCCCGGCATCGCCCTGCTTAAGACCATTGACCTTAAAGAACCGAAGGTTACCCTGGAATTTACCACCTGGGCTGTGCCCTGACCCCTCATGGAGTAATCGCATTGAACCTGGATGACCCCAACCTGGCCCCCTCACTGGACAGACACAATATGCTCGCGCATATCACCAGCCTGCCCGACCAGCTAGAATCCGCTTACCGATTTGGATTGGCGCAGCCCTCACCGGTTGATCGCCCCATCCAGGCAGTGATCCTGGCGGGGATGGGTGGATCGGCAATGGCAGCCGACCTGCTGGAGGCTTACGCTGCGCCCCTGGCAAACGTGCCCCTGATCGTTCACCGCAATTACAACCTGCCCGCCTGGGCCAACGCCAGCACACTGGTGATTGCTACCTCACACTCCGGAGAAACCGAAGAGACCCTATCAGCTTATCACTGCGCCGTCCAGCGGGGCTGCTGCACGCTGGCACTCAGCACCGGCGGGGCTTTAATGCATTCAGCGCGCCAGAATGGCACGCCTCACTGGCGGTTTGAGCACCATGGGCAGCCGCGTAGCGCGGTTGGATTCGGGTTTGGGCTGGCAACAGCCGCGCTGACCCGCCTTAGAATTCTTCCAGAGCTGACCGAGGAGATTGCCGACGCAGCCTCGCTGATGCGCTCGCTGCAGGAGAGCTTTCAGCCAGGCGTGCTGGTGGCAAAAAACCGGACCAAGCGCGACGCCGGGCAGTTGATGGGCCGCTGGGTGGCGGTCTTCGGCGCGGACCACTTGGCCCCTGTGGCACGGCGCTGGAAAGGGCAGATTAACGAGATGGCTAAAGCCTGGGCTCAGGCTGAGATTCTGCCGGAAGCGGACCACAACACCCTGGCGGGGTTGGTCAACCCGGAAGAAGCCCTCATGCATACGCTGGCGCTCTTCCTGGTGGCGGAGGATGTTCACCCGCGCAACCAGATGCGCGTTGACCTGACCCGCCAGGCATTCATGGAGCAGGGCATCGGCACTGACCTTTACCGGGCGCGCGGCGAGACCCGCATGGCCCAGATGTGGAGCGCGCTGCATTACGGCGACTACCTGGCGTATTACCTGGCATTGGCCTATGGCGTTGACCCCACCCCGGTGGATTTGCTGGAGGAATTCAAACTCGCCCTGCGCGGCGAATAATCAGCGGCGCCCGCCAACCGATTGCAGGGTGCGGCTAAGCCAGGAGATAAAACTCCTGGCAGTTTGTTTTAAGAACGACCACAGCGCTTTTCCGCGCTGGCGCAGCATAGCAAAGAGGTTCAACGGAGGCGAAGCCCGCACGAAATTATCCCAGGGATCCTGGTTGAGCAATTTGCTGAACAGGTAATCCAGGATGAGCTTGGTGGTTGCCAGCACAGGCGCAGCCAAAATAATCCCCATGGCGCCGATCATGCTGTAACCCACAATGGCAGCCACCAGCACCGCAGCCGGGTGGATTTTAAGCGCGTTCGAGAAGATGCGCGGCGAGATGAGGTTGTCAATCAGCCCATCCGTCACCACAGCGGTGACAAAAACCACCACCACGTAAATGCCCGGCTCCATGCCAAACAGAGTGTACCCCTGTGAGTAGGCCACCAGCATGCTCACTCCCCAGGATACCCACTGCCCGATGTACGGCACAAACCGCCCGGCCCCGGCCAGCAGCGCCAGGCCGTAGAAGAAACGTACCCCCAGGATGCTAAAAGTGACCATATAGGCAGCCGTGACGATGAGAAAAACTGCTAACTGGCCGCGCAGGAAGGCATTCCAGATAATGCCAAGCTCGTGGACAATGCGCCGGACATCGTGGGTGTAGCCGGGGATATTCAGCCGCAAGATGTTCTCCGTTTTTCCGCCCGTCTCAGAGACGATGAAATAAGAGAGCAAAAACGAGAAGAAA
>CAYVOX010000151.1:0-131 GCA_964453035.1 uncultured Anaerolineaceae bacterium | reverse complement strand
CCAGCCAATGATGCTGGCCGCGCTGGAAGCAACCGAACCGACAAAGGTGCCCGCCTGTCCGAGCAGCGGCTGGATCGTGCTCAACACCTGGTTGGCGGCGGTGACGACGTCCAGTTGCTTGAAATCCAAAA
>CAYVOX010000150.1:0-7546 GCA_964453035.1 uncultured Anaerolineaceae bacterium | reverse complement strand
CCGTCGAACGAGCGCCGCACGTACAGGTTGTAGTGGTCGTTGCCGACGGTGTTGGAGTTCCAGTTGGGCGCCCAGGCGTACATGATCATGACGACGTCTTTATCCAGGTAGCCGCGATGGCCCTTGGCCACGTCAAAGGGGTTTTCCCAGGCCTGGTCGTCCAGGTCGTTGTCACCTTCGCAGCTATCGATTGAGGCTACACCGTCGCACTGGCGCCATTCATAAATCTTCGGGAAGTCGCCGGGGACATTGTTGCTGCCGTCGTCGTTCAAAGGCCACAGG
This sequence comes from uncultured Anaerolineaceae bacterium, assembly GCA_964453035.1. Taxonomy (GTDB): domain Bacteria; phylum Chloroflexota; class Anaerolineae; order Anaerolineales; family Anaerolineaceae; genus CAYVOX01. The sequence goes on along the minus strand of CAYVOX010000150.1, from coordinate 7,264 downwards.
TCAGCGCAGGCAGCGCTGTCGGCTGCATCCGGGTCGCAGGTGACGATAGTGTTGGCGGTGATGTTGATGGCCGGGCTGAGGCACACGCCCTGCAGGTAGTTGGGGTTGCTGCCGTCCTCAAACTCCCAATCGGCACATTCCATGTTCTCAAAGGCATAAGGGTTATCCACCGCGGGGTCAAAATCATCCGGGATAACCACACGCCGCAGCATGATATCCGCCGGGCCGCCCTGGTTGATGATGCCCTGCTTGTAGATGAGCATGGCGGAAAGGCCGCTTTCAGAAGCGACCGCATCTGCCACCGAGTTGGTGGTCAGCGCGAAGCGGCGGGCGATCTCGGTGAGATAGTATGGGTAACTACTATCTACAGTTCCATCATTTTCTACGTCGCGTTCGTCATATTGGATTGGATAGAAGTCTCCCTCTTCCAGTCCATCGCACAGCGGGTCATCCAGGCCGGAGTCGAAGTTGCACTGCGCCGGCTGGTTGAGCATGCCGCCCTGCAGCACCATGGCTTCATCTTCACCGGTTTTGAACGGGTCGAAGGAGTAGTACCACACGTCCTTGCCGATGTCGATGGGTTCACATTCAGTGGCTTCATCGTCAACGCAGACATCGCCCATGGCTTTGGATTTCTCGGCTGCCATGACGATCCAGGCGCTCTTGGTGAGGTCTGTCTTGGTGTAAGGTTTGAAATTCATGCGCACGCGGGTGGAGGCCGTCCGTCCGATCAAAGGACGATCGTTCTCATCCACGCAGACATCAATTTCCACGCCGCTTGAATTCTCATAAACCATTGATGTCATGCAGAAATCAGCATCTGCCTCTGGTGTAGTTAGATCCATCAATGTCGCCACATTGGTGACATCGATATCATCAATGGTATCGAAGTCAATGTAGCAGTAAGGATCTTCCTGCTTTGTTTCATCGGTTGAAGAACTCTGGTATTTGCACTTGGCATTATCGGTCAACCGCACCGGGGCCGCCATCGGCACGTAGGCTTTGGGCATATTGGTATCCGCCAGCAGCGCAAATTCTGCCATCGTAATGGCTCCAACCGTATCCTCATCCGCAAAGACCTTGTCGAAGTCAGCCTGAGTGATGTGTGAATACCAGACATCGGTTTCCTGCCAGGCCACCGCGCCAGACCAGCCCTCGCCCGGGCCGAGGCCCTGTCCGGGGCGCAGGCCTTCGGGGTCTTCCTGCCAGGTGAGCATGCAGCCCGCGCCAGCCGCGCAATCGACCGCGGGCAGGTTGGCATCGCGCTTGCCGGATGTCAGGCGTTCCGGCTTGGTCCACATCACGTGGACGGTTTCAGTCACGTCCGTTGTGGAGGGATCATCCGCAGCCAGCAGCTTGCCGCGCGCGGTCCACACGCAGGAGAAGGGGATTTCGCCGATCTCGGGGTAACCCTGTTCGGTGTAATCCACCATGCCCTGGTTGCCGCCCACGCCAAACAGGTCGTAGAGGTAAACGGCGTCCTTACCGTATGTCTCTTCCAGGTCAGTCAGGTAATCAACTTCGAAATCAGAGGCTGGATCATCGGTTGTGGGGGTCAGCGAATACAGCGGCGTGCCGCCTTCGCAGTACTTGGAGGTCCAGGCTACCAGGATGTTGTCGTTGAAGACCTGGTGCACCACGTTGTGGACGTGGCCCGGGTAAGCAGCCGGTTCGGGCAGCGAGACGTTCATCGAAGAAAGGTCGGCTGACCGGGAGATGTTGGTCGTCTTCCAGGTGGTGCCGTCATCCAGTGAAATGGCTGCAAAGGCGTCCATTTCGCCGAAGACGATGCCGCCGTTCAGAGAAACCGGAGCGCCCTCTTCCTCGTTGAAGGTGTGCGTCGATGGCCCATCGATATAGACGGTCACCAGGGGTTTGGCGAAATAGCGACCATCATATTCCGCAGGAGTTGTTAAATCCGCGAGAACATACTCGATGGGTTCAGTTAAAAGTTCGCCTGTCGAGGCCTGGGCCGGGACGTAGAAATCCATCATGAAGATGGCGGCTTTCTCCGTCTCCCAATCCGGCGTCTTGCTGATGTTCTTGCGGAAGATCAACCCGTCTTCCGCCAGCGCCATGCCGGCTGTCATACTGAGTATGACAATTAAGGTAATCAGATACCACAGTTTGGTTTTCATATCTATCCTCCTCTCTCAATTTTTACAACAGGTGTGCAGTAGCTTTGTAACGGTTCTCTCTTGGTTTCATGCATACGCGGTCCTATTCTCCCTTTACCGAAAGTTGAATCCTGCTCTGGCTGACCAACTGCTCAAGCTGGTTGTTGCCGCGCTCGCTGGTCAACTCGCGCAGGTTGACGTATAATTCATAGAGTGTTGCGAAGTGGAAACTCTCACCACTGATGACGTCCTGAAGGGTTGCGTGCCACTCGCCGTCAATGCTGTCTTTCCAGACGCGGAGTAAAAATGAGAGGTAGTTGCAGTTCATTTCGCGCATTGTGGCCCAACCTTCCGATAATAAGAGTTATTCCGTGACCATTATCACAAATGGGCGGTATCCAGGAGTGAACCAGGCGTGAATTAAGCGTGAAATTGGATTAGAGAAATCCACTTTATTTTTGAAATATCGACTGAGTTTGGTTAATATAAATATGTGAAATAAGACTAAAAATGTCCATATTAAAATTCTTTCTGCTCGGGTCTTTCAAAGTACATTACGCCGGTGTGGATATCACCGAGAACCTGCGCACGCGCAAGGAGCGCGCCATCCTGGCTTATCTCGTCATGGAATCGCAGCGCGTGCACCCGCGTGAATCCATCGCCGAGTTCTTCTGGCCTGACCGGCCCGAGAACCAGGCGCGCATGAACCTGCGCCAGGCCCTGCTGGGCATTCGCAAGGTGCTGACCGGCGATAACACCAACCCCTTCCTGCAAATCACCGAAGATTCGGTCAAGTTCAACGCCGCTATTGCCTGGCGCGACACCGCGGTTTTCACCGACCACCTGCAGGCCACCCACGGGCACGAACACCCGCACCTGCACACCTGCCCGGAATGCCTGCACAACCTGGAACAGGCCGTGGAGGTTTACCGGGGGGACTTTCTGGAGGATTTGCTGCTCAGCGACGTGGCGGCCTTCCAGGAGTGGGTGTTCTTCCACCGCGAGCGTTACTTCCGCAGCCTGCTGGATTCGCTGCACTCGCTGGCTGAGGTGTACTTCAAGCAGGCCGCCTTTGACCAGGCCTACCAGTACGCCTGGCGCTACGTCACGCTGGCCCCGCTGGAAGAAGAAGCGCACAGACTGTTGATGCACATTTTTGCCCGCTCCGGGCGGCGCAGCGCGGCGCTGCAGCAATACAACCTGTGCCGCTCGTACATCAAGCGCGAGCTGGGCGTGGAACCCTCCGCTGAGACCAAGCGCCTGTACGAGCAGATTAAAAACGGCCTTCCGCTGGATAAACTGGATACCGGCAGCCTGCCGCCCGCCCCAGAGCCCACCCCCGCCAAGACCGGGCAGGGTCGCCCGCGCCCCACCGGCCCGCTTTACGATCCCTTCACGCAAATTCCCATGCGCCCGCTCTTCATGGACCGCCTGCAGCACACCCTCACGCGCATGGAGCGCGACCAGTTGATAGCCGCGGTGTGCATCCTCTCGGTCACCTTCCCGCTTAACCCCAAAATGAATGCCGAGCTTAAAATCCAGGTGGAACAGAACCTGGTTAAGCGCTTAACCGGCGCGGTTCGCAAAGGCGATACGGTGGCCCGCCTTCAGGAAGATGAATTTGCCGTCATTTTGGAATCGATTAAAGATTCTGCCGTCATCCCCATGATTGCGCAGAAAATCTACAACGCGGTCTCATCCCCCATTCTTGTTCAGGGCCAGGCGGTGGAAGTCAAGGTGGCGTTGGGCACCAGCGCCTACCCCGATGACGGCACCGACCCCAACACGCTCATCAACCAGGCCGACCTGGTGATGCGCAAATCGCGCCTGGCTCAGTCCTCTTTTCTCTTCCCCTCAGCGTAAGGCGGCTCTTCTGGCAGGCGCACGGTGCCCAGCCAGTACTCGCCAATTTTGGCAATCACCTCGCGCAGCGCCTTGAAGCTGGCGGGCTTGGTGACAAACCCGCTTGAGCCGGAGGCGTAGGAGCGGTCCAGGTCGTCCTGGGCGCTGGAGGTGGTCAGCACCACCACGGGGATGCCGCGCATGCCCGGGTCGGCTTTGATTTCAGCCAGGGCGGTGCGCCCATCCTTGCGGGGCATGTTGAGGTCAAGCAGAATCAGGTCGGGGCGGGGGGCATCCTGCGGGTCGGCATACTTTCCGCGGTGGTAGAGGTAATCCAGCAGCTCATCGCCATCCTGAACCAGGTAGAGGGTAATATCCAGCCCGCTCTCGTCAATGGCCTCGCCAATCAGGTAGATATCGTCCGGGTCATCCTCAGCCAGCAGGATGATGCGCGGCTTGGGTTTAGTGTTCATAGGGCACCTGGCCTTTCAGTTTCTGGTTGAGCGGCAGCTGGATGATGAAGGTGGAGCCGCTGCCGGGGGTGCTGGTGGCGGTGATGGTGCCGCCGTGGCGGTCAACAATCTTGCGGCAGATAGCCAGCCCCATGCCTGTGCCTTCGAATTCTTCCCGGGCGTGCAGCCTCTGGAAGGGCTGGAAGATGCGCTCCAGGTACCTTTCGTCAAAGCCAATCCCCTGGTCCGAAACGCGGATCTCGCACATGCCGTTGCTGTTCTGTCCGTTCACCGCCCTGGTCATGAAAACGCGCACCACAGGCGACTGGTCCTTGCGGTGGAACTTGAGGGCGTTGCCAATCAGGTTTTGCAGCAGCTGGGTCATCTGCACCGGGTCGGCTTCCACCACGGGCAACTCCGTTACCTTCACATCGGCATTCTTCTGGTCAATCTGGTAATCCAGGTCTGCCAGCACCTGCCGCGCCACCTGGTTGAGGTCCACCCGCGAGAAGGGGCGGGCCTTGCTGGTCACGCGTGAGTAGGTGAGCAGCTCGCCCACCAGCGACTGCATGCGCTGCGCGGCGCCCTGCATGCGGTGGACGTAGTCCACGCCCTGTTCATCCAGGTTGGGGGCGCAGCGCTCAATCAGCAGCTCGCCAAAGGTCTGGATTTTGCGCAGGGGTTCTTGCAGGTCGTGCGAGGCGATGTTGGTAAAATCGCGCAGTTCCTGGTTGGTGCGTTCCAGGTTGCCGGCGTATTCGTGCAAAGTTGCTTCGTTATGGTCGCGCTCAGCTTCGCGCTTGACCAACTGGTCGGCCATGTGGTCAAAGGCTTCAGCCAGCTGGCCCAGCTCGCCTTTGGAATAATCCAATCCGGAGCGGGCGGTCAGGTCGCCGGCGGCGAGAGTCTGGGTGGTTTTTACCAGGGTTTTAGCCTGCTTGACGATAATCACATCTCCCAGCACCCACATGAGGATAAGCACGGCTGCCATCACGCCCAGCAGCACCACCAGGTTAATCATCATCTCGCGGTTGCCTTCAGCGTAAGCCACCTCGGTTGGCATGCCCAGCGCCACGTAGAACTTGCCGGTGGAGCCGTCCATGGTGCTCATGGCGAAGATGGATTCTTTGCCGTCCAGGCCCTGGCCAATCATGGTACCTTCTTTTTTGGTGAACAGGTCCCACAGGACGGTGGCTTTGGGCAGCTTGTAGCCGCGCCAGCGGTCGTTATCCGGATAGTGCGAGAGGATCACGCCCTGCTCATCCAGTACCACCAGCACTGCGCCTTCCGGCAGACCGATATCCGCGGCAAAATCGTAAAACCAGGCCAGGTCAATGCTGACGTTGGTGACCATGACGCGCTCGTCCTGCAAGTTTGTGATGGGGTATCCCACTGAAAGCACCGCCAGGCCGGTGGTGTTGCACACGTGGTAGCCGGTGTAAACGAAATCATCGGCTTCCACCAGCATTTTGTAATGGTCGCAGGCTTCGAATTTGGGCGCGTGGTGCACTTCCTCAGGCGTGCAGAGCAGGTTGCCTTGCAGGTCTGCCACGTAGAAGGAAGAGAAATAGCGGTAGTGCTGATCCACCAGGTGGGCAAAGATGGATTTACATTCGCTCATATCCTGCTGGCGGATGGAGGGCTGGTGGGCCACTGTGAGCAGAAAGGCTTTGACGTTCTCCACCATTTCGGTCTGCATCCTGGAGGCCACCCGCCCGAGGTGGATGACCTCGTTCTGGGCATCCAGGCGGGCCTGCTCCCTGCGCTGCAGGCTGCCGCGCACCAAAAACAGCACGCTGGGGATCAGGGTGAGAATCACCAGGAGGATTAAGCGACTGCGTAAGCTTGTGAAGAGTTTGCCCATGTAAATCTTTCAGTGCTGTTCTAATCTGACTGTATTCTCTATTATACGTGGTTTTTCCACGGCGTAAACAGGTAAGTCGGCTGAGAAACACGCCACAAGCGAACCGGAGTGTATCTTGAAATGCAACTTCTTTGCCAGAATTGTTCGCGGCAGGATGGGCGGTGGTTGGAATGAACGAAACTAAAAGCCGTTTCTACCCATCAAAAAAACCTCACAGGGTTTTGGCCTGTGAGGTTCTGTTTCAGATTCTGAAAAACTCTTTACTTTGTTATCGTGATGGATAGTTTCGGATTGGGAACCGTGTATGTGTAGCCGGTCTTAGCCAGGTTATCCAACGTGAAGGTCACGCTGGCAGTGGACGTTGAAAGGCTCACTTTGACCGAGCAGGTGCCAGTGGAACCGGTCAGGCAGGTTGCGGTTGCGTTGGTGCTCCAGTGACCGCTCACGGTTACATCCGGAACCACTGCGCCCAATTTATCTTTGACCAGGATGGTCACCGTGGCGGTCCAGGTTTTGCCCTTGGTGGATTTGCTGCCACTGAGGGTGGCAAACAATTCTCCGCCCGTGCCGCCGCCGCCGCCACCCACCGAATCCACCGCCGCTTTGGCCTGCACAAGGCCGTAACCGTAGTAAGCGTCGCGTCCGGCGGTGCCGAGATCCTTGGCGGTTGCTTGCAGGGCTGAGCGCACCTGGACGTTGGTCAGGCTGGGATTCTTGCTCCACACCAGGGCGGCCACGGCTGAAACGTGCGGGGTTGCCATGGAGGTGCCGTCCCAGGCTTCGTAGCCGCTGGCGGGTTGAGTGAGGACGCTGCTCACCGTTGCGGTAATACCAAGGTTATTGGCTACCAGCCACTGCCCGTCTTCCTGGCTCAGGCTGATGCCGATGATGGTTGAGGTTTCCTCGCCCATGGTGCCCAGGAAGCCGCCCGGCGCGTTGTTGTAGATGAGCGCAGCCGTTCCGCCGCCGCTCTGCACGGCCAGCACCTT
>CAYVOX010000149.1:0-7567 GCA_964453035.1 uncultured Anaerolineaceae bacterium | reverse complement strand
AGTGCTTCACCCTGTGTATTTTGGCCGGGATGCTGCTCACCGCTGCCTGCAGCACGCTCCCTGCCGCCCAGCCCAGCGCTGCTCCCACCACCCAGCCCGGATCCGCCAACATGCCCAACCCGGCCTCCGTTTTCTGTGAAAAGAACGGCGGCAAGCTGGAGATTCGCGCCGATAAAAACGGCGGGCAATACGGTGTGTGCGTCTTCCCGGATAAGAGCGAGTGCGACGAGTGGGCTTACTTCCGCGGCGAGTGCAAGCCCGGCGATTCGCTCAAAAAGGCTGCCAACCAACCCGGCGACTGGCTCACCTACCGCAGCGCCGCGCTCGGCTACAGCTTCCAGTATCCCGCCGATTGCGTGATTGAGGTTGCGCAGGACGGTGGTTCCGTCACCGTCACGGGGCCGCTGGTCAACGATGAGCACTGGCCCGCCATCTACTTCAGCCACCCCAAAGGATTGGCCGAGTACGCCCCGCCCGCGGATGCCAACCTTGAGCAGTGGATGAAGGAGCGCAACCTGCTGATGGGCGAGCGCCGCGCCAACTTGCGGGTGGCTGGACTGGAAGCTATCCACCTCTTCCAGAAGGGCAGCCCGCAGGCTTACAATGCCGACCGTTACTACTTTGCCCGCGCCGGGCAGCTTTACAACGTGGTTTTCCTGCACACCGGCGGCAAAGAGGATTGGACGCTTTACAACCGCTTCCTGGAAAACATCAAGTTTGAGAAGTGATGCCGCGCCGCGGCAAGCCGGGAGCAAAAAACCCCCAGAGGTTTGTTTTTTTCAAACCTCTGGGGGTTTGTGGTGGTCCCCGCTGCGGGGATGCAGCGGTGAGCCTACGAGGGAACGGCGCGCGCCTGAAGCCGCTACAACCGCGGGGTAAGAGCAATGGGCAGAAACACCTGTTTTTCACCCCCCACCGCTCCGGGGTGCCCTGCGCCCCTTTGTGATAGAATTTTTGCATGCCAAAATCCATTCCCCCCCAGTTCCAGCTCAAATTTCGTTCCACCGCCAATGCGCAGGCGGTGGTCAGCGCGCCTAATGCGCGCTTCACCGTGCTCACCCCGCGCCTCATCCGCCTGGAATTTTCTACCGCCGGCCAGTTTGAGGACCGCGCCAGCCAGGCCGTCTGGACGCGCTACCAGAGCGTGCCCCCCTTTGAGGTGCGCCGCCTGCCCGACCGGCTGGAGATTGACACCCGCGCCTTGCTGCTCACCTACCACCTCGATGCCCCCCTCAAGGTGCAGCGCTCTTCTGCGGAGGGCTGGGGCAGCGGGCCGTCGCTGCGCGGCATCCCGCTCACCATCCGGGTGAAGGCCACCGGGGCGCTGTGGAAGCCTGGACAGCGCGACCCGGGCAACCTGGGCGGCACCTACCGCACCCTCGATAATGCCAACGGCTCCATCCACATCCCGCCGGGACTGGTTTCGCGCTCCGGCTGGGCCGTCTATGACGATTCTCACACCCTGGTGCACGATGAGCAGGGCTGGATTACCCCGCGCGCCCATCCGGAGAACCTCGACCTCTACTTCTTCGGCCACGGGCATGATTACTTCGGCGCCCTGCGCGACCTGGCCCGCATCGCCGGTGAAATGCCGCTCGTGCCGCGCTGGGCGCTGGGCAACTGGTGGAGCCGCTACTGGGAGTATTCCGAGGCCGAGTACCGCGCCCTCATCGAACGCTTCCAATCCGAGCGCATCCCGCTCAGCGTGGCGATTATTGACATGGACTGGCACATCACCCGCACCGGCAACGAATCCACCGGCTGGACTGGCTTCACCTGGAATCGCAACCTCTTCCCCGACCCGCCCGGCTTTCTCGGCTGGCTGCGCGCGCAGGGCCTCAAGACCTCGCTCAATATCCACCCCGCCGAGGGCATCCACCCCCATGAGGAACAGTACCCCGAGATGGCCCGCCGCCGGGGGATTGACCCCGCCAGCGCCGAGCCCGTCGCCTTTGATATCCCCGACCCGGACTTTGCCCGCGATTACTTCGACGTGCTGCACCACCCGCAGGAGGCCAGCGGCGTGGACTTCTGGTGGCTGGACTGGCAGCAGGGCGATAAAACCAGCCTGCCCGGGCTGGACCCGCTGCCCTGGCTCAACCACCTCTATTTTTACGACCTGGCGCGCTCAGGCCGCCGCCCCTTCATCTTCTCGCGCTGGGGCGGGCTGGGCGGTCACCGCTACTGCATCGGCTTCTCCGGCGATACCGATTCCACCTGGGAGTCGCTGGCCTTCCAGCCGCACTTCACCGCCACCGCTACCAACGTGGGTTACGGCTGGTGGAGTCACGATATCGGCGGGCACCAGCGCGGCGTGCGCGACCCCGAACTCTACACGCGCTGGGTGCAGTGGGGCGTTTTCAGCCCCATCATGCGCCTGCACGCCACCAAGAATCCCTACCAGATCCGCGAGCCGTGGCGTAACGGGCGCGACGCGCTGGAGATTGCCCGCCAGGGGATGCAACTGCGTCATGCGCTCATTCCCTACATTTACAGTATGGCCTGGCGCTGTCACACCCAGTCCATCCCCCTCATCCTGCCGATGTACTATCCCTTTCCCGAAGCCGATGAGGCCTACCGCTGCCCCAACCAGTATTTCTTCGGCAGCGAACTGCTGTGCGCCCCCTTCACCACCCCGCGTGACGCCGATACCCGCCTCAGCCGCCAGGACGTTTGGCTGCCCGAGGGCGATTGGTTCGACTTCTGGACGGGCGAGCGCCTGCAAGGCAGCGGCTGGAAGGCGGTTTACGGCACGCTGGAGGAGATCCCCGTCTTTGCTAAAGCCGGAGCCGTTGTGCCGCTGGGGCCGCGGGTGGGTTGGGGCGGGGTGGGCAACCCGGATGCGCTCGAAATTCACCTCTTTCCCCTGGCCGACAGCGAATTTGAGCTGTACGAAGATGACGGCGAGACGCAGGCCTTCCGCGGCGGGGCGCGTGCCATCACGCGCATGCAACTGCGCTGGGGCGAGAACGCCTGGCGCTTCACCCTGCTGCCCGCCGAGGGCGACCGCCAGTTGCTGCCCGCCGAACGGCGCATCACGCTCAGGCTGCGCGGCATTGCTCCCCCTGGCGAGGTGCATGCGCGCCTCAACGACGTGGAGATGGCTTTCGAAAGTGCCTACGACCTGGAAACCGAGAGCCTGGCCCTCAGCGGGCTCAGCCTCACCCCGCGAGACCGGCTGGAGGTGGAGGTGGTTGGCGCCCAGCTCAGCGCGCGCGACCGGCGCAAAGAGCACCTGCTGAGGCTGCTGGCAAACTTCAAGCTGGAGATTAACACCCTCTCGGCGCTGGAGACCGCGGCGGATGACCTGCTGGCGGGCAAACGCGCCCTGCAGTCTTTCGCGCTGAAAGATGCGCACATCAATGCGCTTAAAGACCTGTTAGGTCTTAACGGCAACAGGTCTCGGCAGCGGATGGAGGATAGTTGACGTGAAACAACCCAATGCTCCCCTTGCCCAGGGCGTCTATTATCATATTTACAATCGTGGCAACAACCGTCAGCCGTTGTTTTACGATGCCAGAAACTACACCTACTTCCTATCCTTGTACGTCAAATATATCGAACCATTTGTCGATACCTATGCATATTGCCTGTTGAAAAATCATTTCCACTTTCTGATTCGCATCAAAACCGAGGAGGAATTATCTTCCAACGAACAGAAAATCAGCCCGTCAAAGGTTTTTTCAAACCTTTTCAACGCGTATGCCAAGGCCATTAATAAGAGCTATAACCGTACAGGTAGCCTGTTTGAAGAGAACTTTGGAAGAATTCCGGTTTTGGATAACACTTATCTGGCAATGCTAATCTTTTATATTCATGCCAATCCTCAAAAGCACGGTTTTTTAGAGGATTTTCGTGACTGGCAGTGGTCATCTTATAATGCTCTGATTAGTAATGCCCCCACTCGTTTGCAGCGGGACCAGGTTCTGAATTTTTTTGGAGGAAAAAGTGGTTTTGAGGAATTTCATCGTGGTATGATCGATGAAAGCCAAATTAATCCAGTTTTAGTAGAGGATGCGTACCCATAGTCCTATTGGGTCTTAAAAAAATCGCTGTGATTCCGAGACCTGTTAGGTCTTTAAGACCTAACAGGTCTTAATAATAAAAGGAGTTCATCATGCCCTTCTACGATTTTCCGTTTGAAAAGCTGCAAACCTACCAGCCCCCCCTCACCGCCACCGCGGATTTTGACGCCTTCTGGCAGCAAACCCTCTCCGAGGCACGCGCCCACCCGCTCAACGCCCGGTTTGAGCCGGTGGATTTTACCCTGCGCCTGTTTGAAACCTTCGACGTGACCTACAGCGGTTACGGCGGGCAGCCCATCAAGGGCTGGCTGATCCTGCCGCGCCAGCGCAAGGGGCCGCTGCCGGCCGTAGTGGAATTTATCGGCTACGGCGGCGGGCGCAACTTCCCCCTCTCCTGGCTGCATTTTGCCAGCGCCGGCTTTGCCCACCTGGTGATGGATACCCGCGGGCAGGGCAGCGCCTCCACCCCCGGTGATACCCCCGACGTGGAACCCGAAGGCAGCAACCCGCAGTACCCCGGCTTTATGACCCGCGGCGTGCTGGACCCGCACACCTACTACTACCGCCGCCTGTTCACCGACGCCGTCCGCGCGGTGGAAGCGGCCCGCAGCCACCCGGCGGTCAACCCGGCGCAGGTGGCCGTCAGCGGCGGCAGCCAGGGCGGCGGCATCTCCCTGGCGGTGGCCGGCCTGCTGCCTGATGTGGCCGCGGCCCTGCCGGATGTGCCCTTCCTGTGCAACTTCAGGCGCGCCACCACCATCATCAACACTATCCCCTACAGCGAGATTGCCACCTACTGCAAAACCCACCGAGACAAGGTCGAGCGAGTCTTCAATACGCTCTCCTACTTTGACGGCATCAATTTTGCCGCCCGCGCCAAAGCCCCGGCGCTCTTCTCCGTGGGGTTGATGGACGATATCTGCCCGCCCTCCACCATCTACGCCGCCTATAACCATTACGCCGGGCCCAAACAAATCAGGGTGTATGAATTCAACAACCACGAGGGCGGCGCGGTTTACCAGATGATTGAAAAGCTCAAATTCCTGGATGCGCTCTTCCCGGAGCGGGGCTAGCCTCAGGCAGCCCTGAAAGGCGGTGACCATGGACCCGGATTCGATTGCCATGCAGGCGGTGCGCCACCTGGCGGCGGGCGGGCGCGGCAGCTGCACCGCCGGGCAGCGCCGCGCCGGGGCGTGGGCCGCGGAGCAGTTGCGCGCTTACGGGGCGCAGGCGGTGGCGCTGGAGCCGTTCCAGGGGGCGCCATCCACCTACCGCCCTTTTGTGGCAGCCTTTGGATTGGCAGCGCTGGGCAGCGCGGCGGCACTGGCGGGGGCAATCACCGGCAGCGATAATGCCGCCTGGGCGCTGGGGTTGGGCGCGCTGCTCAACCTGCTGGGCGCTTACACCATGTTCGCCGAATCGGATTTTTTGCCCCACCCGGTGAACCTGCTGCTGCCGCGCGCGCCGGCGCAGAACGTGGTCGCTTCAATCCCCGCGCAGGGTAAGACGCAGCGCCGGGTGGTGCTGTGCGCCCACCTCGATTCCCACCGCACGCCGGTTTTCTATTCCAGCGCGGGCTGGCAGCGCCTGTTTGGCCTGCTGGTGAGCGCCACCTTCCTCAGCATGGCGCTGGGCGGGCTGGTGCTGGCTCCTGGGGTGGCGCCCGGCCTGGCATGGCTGGGCTGGATTGGCGTGATTTTGCTGCCCGTGCAGGCTTTTGCGCTGCTGATGATGGCTTCCGCTGACCACACCCCCTTCTCGCCCGGCGCCAATGACGACGCCTCCGGCGTGGGCGTGATTTTGGGATTAGCCGCCCGCCTGCAAGCCGAGCCCCTGGCGCAAACCGATGTGCGCATCGCCCTCACCGATTGCGAAGAGACTGGCGCCTGGGGTATGCGTGCCTACCTTGACCGCCACGCCACCGAACTGGGCTCTGATGCGCTGTACATCATCCTGGATGAGGTGGGGCTGGATACCATTAAGTTCCTGCGCAACGACGGCTTGATTCGCAAGCACGCCACCCACCCGCGCGCGCTGGAATTGCTGCGGCGGGCGGCGGCAGCCCTGCCGGAGATTTCCACCAGCGAGCAGCCCGGGCTGGCCTACACCGATGCGCTGGTAGCCACAAAGCGTGGGCTGGCGGCGCTGACGCTGTGCTCGGTCAATGCCGGGGGCGGGGCGGATTCGGCGGCGCACTGGCACCAGATGAGCGACACGCCGGAATACGTCTCAGCGCAGGCGCTGGAAAACGTCCACCAGTTTGTGTGGCATCTCCTCAAAGCGCAGGAACAGGCGGGTGCTTAGCTGCTCAACATCCCCATGAACAGGAAAAAGTCCGTCCCGGCGTGCATCAGGCCGGCGGCGATGATGCTATCCGTTTTGTGGGTCACGTAGCCGTACAGCACGCCAAAGGTGAAGGTGTTGATCAGCATGAAGGGTATGGCGATGGGCGTCAGGTACACGCCGCCCGCGTGCAGCAGCGAATACCACAAAGCCGCCAGCAAAATGGCGCCCCACACCCCCACGATGGGCTGCAGGCTGCGCACGAACAACCCACGGAACCAGAATTCTTCCAGGTAGCCGTTGGCTATGGCAAAAATACTGCCCCACAGCATCGCCGAGAGCAGCTGGTTTCCATCCGCAAAGCGCGTTGAAAAGAACAGCAGCGCGGAGGCGGCAAAGTTCAGGAACATGCCCACCCCGATGATGAGCCCCCACTTGAGGTTGCCCGCCTTGAGGTAGATTGAACTCAGGCGCTGGCCGCTCAGCGCGATGAGCAGGATGATGGAAATGACCACTGTCAGGCTTTCCAGCAGTTTATCTGCGGCTGCGCCCTGGTTGGTCTTGATGACGATGTTGAGGGATTTCAAAAAGTCAACGCGCGCTCCCACCGTCAGCGAGGTGATGAGAAACACAAACGAAGCCACAAAGAAGGCGTAAGCAGCCGGGGCGTAAGCTTTCCAGCGCGGCTGGCGGCGTACCAGCAGCGCAACCACCAGCAGCAGCGCGGTCAGCCCGCCCTCGAAAGCGACATTCTTGTTGGTGGGCAGAATCACAAAGTAGTTGGAGGCGGCAAAAAAGATGGCAATTCCCACCAGCAACAGCATAAAAAACCACCCCCAGCGTTGCGAGAGACGCGGCAGGGTGGTTTGAGCAGTATCAGGCTCAGACATGGCTCGCTCCTTTGACTTAACTTCCCATGGGCACAGCAGACCTTTACATCATACGCCGTCCGGGAGGGATGTCAAGCGGCTGAGAGGTCGTCTTGTTTTACCGGGGTCAATTTGCTATACTGAATCCAGTTAAACTTGAAGGGGGTTCGTCACAGGCGCGGTTTTTCCGGGCAGTATCTGGGGAGGGAATATGCGCAACCATCAAAAGCGGTTCCGTGTTGTGCTTTGCCTGCTGGTTGGGATGGCGCTGCTCATCGCATCCTGCAACCTGCCTGCCCTGGGCGGTGAGCCGCCGCTCACCTACAAAGTGGGCGCCTCGGGCAACGAGGTCAAGCACCCTGACGGGGTGAAGGTGGTTGTGCCGCTCGG
>CAYVOX010000148.1:0-7739 GCA_964453035.1 uncultured Anaerolineaceae bacterium | reverse complement strand
CTGAATTGGCAGGCTTCAATTAACTTGCATAATTTTTTCCAGACTGCTAGAATGAAGCAGGGACCTGTAACGTTTCCCCACCTGCCTTACTTCACTTTGATTCACCATACGCCGCTATTGAGATACCACCATCTTTCTCAAACTTAGTAGCTTTTTACCTGATTGACATCTGACGCTTTCTGGAGGAAGCTTGAATTATGCTTCAAACCGGAATTGAAGTTCTGCTGGCAAAACACCCGGAACGACTAGCACATAAAAAGGTTGGGATTGTCAGCCATCCTGCAGCGGTTAATCATAAGGTGGTGGATAGCGCTGCGCTCCTGCTGGGCACGGGGGTTCAAGTGACGGCGTTGTTCGGTCCCGAACACGGTTATTACGGAATGGCGGCGGACGGCGCCGCGGTTGAGAATGCCACCGATACCCGCACCGGATTACCTGTTTTTAGTTTATACGGCAAAACCAAAGAACCCACTCCTGAAATGCTAAAAGGAGTGGATGTTCTTTTATTTGATATGCAAGATGTTGGCGTGCGGTACTACACCTACCTGAGCACGCTGGTACATGTGATGCGCGGGGCTGCCAGGGCTGGCAAGGCGGTAATGGTACTGGACCGGCCTAATCCAATCAATGGCGTGCAGCGAGAAGGGCCGCTGATTGAGCCGGGGTTTGAATCTTTCATCGGTATCCTGCCGGTTCCTATGCGGCATGGTATGACGCTGGGTGAGCTGGCGTTATACTCCAACCGAAAACTGACGATTGATTGCGACCTGACGGTCATTCCCATGCAGGGGTGGGGGCGTGAGATGTGGTTTGATACGTGCGGGCGAGACTGGGTGCCAACATCGCCGGGAATCCCGCATTTTGCGACCACGCTGCCATACGTGGGGACCTGCCTGGTGGAGGGGTGCAACCTTTCTGAGGGGAGAGGAACCGCGCTGCCATTTGAGGTGGTTGGCGCGCCGTGGGTGGATGGTTTTGCGCTGGCGAAGGCGTTGAACGGCCTCCGAATGCCCGGCGTGGTGTTTCGCCCGCATGCCTTTATTCCCTGTTCCAGCAAGCACGCGGGCGTTCATTGCCAGGGCGTGCAATTGCATATCACCGACCGCGAGGTTTTTAAACCGGTAATTTGCGGCTTGCAACTGCTGGCTACCTGCCGCAGGCTTTTTCCGCGTGATTTTAAGTTTCTGGGTTCAAGCTGGGAGGGGAAACCGGCGCATTTCGACCTTTTAATGGGCAGCGCCAGACCTCGTGAGCAATTGTGCAAGGGGGTGAGCGTGGATGAGATTTGCCGCGGATGGGAAGATACTTCTGCCCGGTTTAAAGATGAGATTGAGGATTTCTTGTTGTACCGGTAACATAGAAATTATCCTTTTTGGAAAGGATTGCCCCGATGAGTGAACTTGCTTACGTCGAACCGGTTGCCAGGTCAGGGGTGGGCGCCATTCTGCTGAAAATCTGGAGGAGCTTCTGGCTGAGGCGCATCCTCAAGGCGCTGCTCATCACGCTGATTGTGGTGACCATCATCTTCTTTGTCATTCGCCTGATGCCGGGAAGCCCGCTGGACGTGCTGGTGCAAGACCTGGTTATCAACCGTGGGTACTCGATGGAGGAGGCGACGCAGTATGCCGCCTCGTTGACAGGTATTAATCTGGATGAGCCCATCATTAACCAGTACTTCAGCTTCATGCAAATCCTGGCGAAGGGTGATTTTGGCACATCTTACCGCTCGAGGGGCGTATCGGTCAATTCGATGATTGCTGCCAGGTTGCCGTGGACGCTGTTCAGCGTGGGTATCTCGCTGTTCCTCAGCTTTATCATCGGGATGACGCTGGGGATGATTGTGGCTTATAAGCGCAATACCTGGATTGACCATGTTCTGACCAACCTGGCGGCAACCGTAGATGCTATCCCGGGTTATTTGCTGGGAATTGTGCTTTTCATGCTGCTGGGGGTAATCTGGAAGCTGGTGCCAATTGATTACATGCGGGGCTCGATGAGCCCGGGGATCGAGCCGGGATTCTCGTTGAAGTTCCTGGTTGATATTTTTGCGCATGTTTCGGTTCCGGCGCTGGTGTATGTGCTTTCCACAGCAGGCAACTGGATGTTGACTATGAAAAGCAGCACGCTTTCCACGCTGGGTGAGGATTACGTGACGGTGGCGCGCGCCAGGGGGCTTTCGGACACGCGCATAATCACCTCGTATGTTGGACGAAATGCCAGTCTTCCACTGGCAACCCGCCTGGCGATTTCCATCGCATACCTGATTGGCGGGTCGGTGCTGATTGAGCAAATCTTCACCTACCAGGGTATTGGTTTGTTGCTGTGGCAGGCGGTTTCGGGTCGAGATTACCCGGTGATGCAGGCGGTATTTATTGTGACCACCATCGCGGTGATTTTTGCCAACCTTCTGGCTGATTTTCTTTACGGCTGGTTGGATCCGCGCATCCGGATCAGTGGAGGTAACAAATGAACGGTTTCAAAGCAATGCTGAACCGATGGTGGATCGAAATTCGCAAGACCTTTAAGATCCTCTTGCGCAATAAATCGGGCTTTTTTGGCCTGATCTTGCTCATCTTCCTGGTTCTGATGTCTTTCGTGGGACCGTTCATATTCCCTCCAGAGCAGGAAGCGAATGTTGACCTCATCTACACCTCGCCATCCTGGGAGCACCCGCTGGGGACAGACTTCCAGGGGCGGGATAACTTGCGGCAGGTCATTAACGGGGGGCAGGATATCATGATTGTGGCGTTCCTGGCGGGCATCATCACCACCCTGATTGCAGTGGTGATTGGCTCGATCAGCGCTTTTCTGGGAGGGTGGGTGGACAGCCTGTTGATGGAAATTGTGAACCTTTGGTTGACGGTACCGCATTTTCCGCTGTTGGCTGTGCTGGCAACACTCATCAAGCTGGATTCGCCCTGGCTGCTGGCTCTGCTGCTCTCGCTGCTGAGCTGGGCTGGGCTGGCGCGGCAGATTCGCTCGCAGGTGCTCTCGCTGCGCAAGCGGGATTACGTAGAGGCGGCTTCTGCGCTGGGCTTGCCCACCAGTCACATTATCTTTAGAGAGATGCTGCCGAACATGATGTCTTACATCCTGATTGCGCTGGTTTTTTCGATGACCTCGGCCATTTTCCAACAGACCGGACTGGTTTTTCTGGGGTTGGTGCCGTTCTCTGGGGCCAACTGGGGGGTTATGCTGAGCCTGGCTTACGCCAAAGGCGCCATGTTCCAGGCGGATGCGGCGTGGAACATCATCTCGCCTGTGCTGGCGATTGCTCTGTTTGAGCTCTCGCTGGTGATGCTGGCGCGCTCGATGGATGAACTCTTCAATCCCCGCTTACGGACGGAGGTTTGACAATGGCTTCAACACCACAGAAAACCAATGACCTGGTTCAAACCGTATTGAATGTGCGGGGCTTATCGATTGAGTATAAGGCGCGGCGCGGAAGAGTGCAGGCGGTACGGGATATCTCTTTTGATGTCAAACGCGGTGAAGTCATCGCGTTGATTGGCGAAAGCGGCTCTGGAAAGACTACAGTGAGCCTGGGAATTGTCAAACTGCTGCCGCCCACGGCGCAAATTGTGCAGGGCACCATCAATTACCGCCGGTTTGACGCCAAAGGCAAAGCGGTGAATGAAATTGACGTTTTAAACCTGAAGGGCAGAGAGCTAAATCAATTCCGGTGGAAAGAATGCGCGATGGTGTTTCAATCCGCGCTCAATTCGCTCAACCCGGTTTTGCGGGTCTCGGCGCAATTTGAGGATACAGCGGCGGCGCACCATTACCTGCGCGGCAAGGAACTGAAGGAGCGGGCTGACCACCTGATGCAACTGGTGCGGTTGGACCCGAACCGGGTGTGGAAGTCTTACCCGCATGAGCTTTCGGGTGGGATGCGGCAGCGGGTGTTAATCGCGCTCAGCCTGCTGCTCGACCCGCAGGTGCTCATTCTGGATGAGCCGACGACCGCACTGGATATCCTGACGCAGCGCAACATCATGGATGTGCTGAATACCTTACGGCAGGAGCTATCGTTCTCGCTGATTTTCATCTCGCACGATCTTTCGCTGGCAGCCGAGCTGGCTGATCGGGTGGCAACGATGTATGCGGGGCGCATTGTAGAGATGGCGGATGTATACACGGTATTCAAAAATCCCCACCACCCCTACACCATCGGGCTCATCAATGCGGTGCCAACGCTGGAGGGGACCAAGGAGAACTTAACCTCCATCCCCGGGCAGCCACCAGACCTGATCGAACTACCCACGGGATGCAAATTTCACCCACGCTGTCCGCTGGCGGATGACCACTGCCGGCAAACCGAACCGACGTTGGAGTACATCACGCGAGATCACGGCGTGGCTTGCTGGCGCTGGCAAGAAGCCCGTGAAGCGCTGAAAGCCTTCGAGGTCAAATGAACACCATCATCGAACTAAAACACGTCACACGCACATTCCAGGTCAAGCGCAATGCGATTAAGGCGGTTGACGATTTGAGCATCAAGTTCCAGGAGGGCGAAGTGGTTTGCCTGGTGGGGGAATCGGGCTGCGGTAAAACCACAACCGGGAAAATGATTGCCAATTTACTGGAGCCGACCTCGGGGCAAATCTTGATCAACGGAAAAGACCTTAAAAAGCTGAGCAAAGAGGAGCACAAAGATTACCGCATGGCGGTTCAGATGGTGCACCAGGACCCGTATGCCTCGCTGAACCCGGCGCACACGGTCTTTGATATCATCTCTGCGCCGCTGCGCTACCACCGGCTGACCAAAAATGAGACTGATACGCGCAACCGGGTGCGGGAATTGCTGGAACTGGTGGACCTGACCCCGCCAGATGATCTGCTGGATAAATTCCCGCACCAGTTGAGCGGGGGGCAGCGGCAGCGGGTTTCGGTGGCGCGGGCGATTACCGTCAACCCGAGTTTTATCGTGGCGGATGAAGCGGTCTCGATGGTGGATGTGTCCATTCGCATCAGCCTTCTGAAAATGATGACGCGGCTTAAGGAAAAACTGGGCATGTCGTTCCTGTTCATCACGCACGACCTGGCGCTGGCGAAGTATTTTGCCTGGGAAGGACGCATCGGCGTGATGTACCTGGGGCGTCTGGTGGAACTGAGTCCTTCGGAGCAGCTGGTTGAAAACCCGCAACATCCCTATACCAAGGTGCTGCTCTCAGCCATCCCTGAGGCTGACCCGGACCGGACGCGCGCCAAGGGGCGGATTGAATTGCGTAGCATGGATGTGCCCAGCCTGTTAAAGCTGCCGACGGGCTGTTCTTTCCACCCGCGCTGCCCGTTCTTTGACGGCGAAAAGTGCGAAAAGGTGGTGCCACCTTTGACATACTTCAATGACGGCACTGCGGCTGCCTGCCACCCGGTGATCCGTCAGCGCGGCACAGAGATTTTGAGGGATGTAGTATGATTAGTCCGGAGGTGGGAAATCTCTGGTTTCGCGCCGTTTTGTTCATTCTGCTTTGCTCGCTCTGCCTGTTGTTTTTTGTCCAGCCGGGAACGGCTGAGTTTGTGGTGACTGTGGTGACTTTCGTGATTGGACTGGTGATGCTCGCAGTTCTTTACGTAGCCATTCGCAGGTCGAATAAGTAGAAGGAGGTGATTGAAGAGATTTGTGAGCTTTGAGGTTGTGTTGATTGGCCTTCCGTGTATAGACAAATTCAAAAGGAGAAAGAAAATGAAGAAAACATTCTTATATGCCCTGGTTCTGCTGGTTCTGGTCATTACAGCCTGCACGCCTGCGGCAACCCCGGTTCCCCCAACCGCGACAGTAAAACCCACTGTTGCGCCAACCGTCGCCCCGACTGTTGCGCCAACCGTTGCCCCTACCAAAGCTCCCACGGTTGCTCCGACGGCTGCTGCGACTGTGGCGCCTACGGCTGCGGCAAAAACCTGGGATCTGACCGTCACGTTGAAGAAGGGCATCAAGTGGAGTGACGGCGGCGACTTCACCACCAAGGATATCCTGGGCACCTACAACATCTACTGGGCGCAATCTGGTTCAGCCTGGACTTACATCACCGATATTAAGGTGGTGGATGCCCAGGTGATCACCTTCACGCTGAACAACGTTTCCATTACGCCCATCCGCACCATCCTCAAAGTCAACCAGATCTTCCCCTATGCGCAGTACGGAAAATGGATGGATCAGGCTGGCGAACTGCGCAAGGCGAATACCGATCGCAAGGGTGATGTGGTTAAGAAGTTCCTGGATGACCTGTATGCCTTCAAACCCACCGACACCGTGGTGATGGGCCCCTACAAGATCGATACAAAGTCGGTCACCGAAGCGCAATTGACGCTGAAGAAGAACCCCACCGGCTACAACGCGGATAAGATTGACTTTGACACGCTGACCATGTACTACGGCGAAACCACCGCGACTGTGCCGCTGGTTCTGGCTGGCAACATTGACTACTCCACCCACGGCTTCACTCCCGCCAACATCAAGGCTTTCACTGCTCTGCCCGAAATCAAGATTATCTACGGGCCTACTGGTACCGGCCCTGGCTTCTGGTTCAACCAGAATATGTATCCCAATTCCGTCAAGGAATTCCGACAGGCGTTGGCCTACATCATTGACCGCGACGAGAACGGCAAAGTTTCGCTGGGCGACGCGGGCAAGGGCCTGAAGTACATGGCTGGCTTCACCGATGCAGCTGTGGAAACCTGGCTGAGCAAGGAAGCGATTGCCAAGCTGAACCCCTACAAGAAGGACCTGAAAAAAGCCGAAGAACTGCTTGCCACGGTTAACTTCAAGAAGGGCGCCGACGGCTTCTATGTAGATGACAAGGGCAAGAAGATTGAACTGGAACTCTCCGTGCCCTCCGACTTTGCAGATTGGTTTGCTTCCGCGGAAAATGCCGCCCAGCAGTTGAACAAGTTCGGCATCAAGAGCACGGTACGCGGTTACCAATCCTCTGAGCGCGCCACGGTGCAATCGGAAGGCAAGTACAGCATCCTGGTAGACCTTTCGATTTACTATAACCCGCCGAATCCGCGTACTTCCTTCAACTACTACCTGAATGCCCCGCGCAACAACCCCAATAAGGAAGGTAAACCCGCCGGCTTTAACTGGAGTTGGACGCAGAAGGGACCTGATGGTAAGGAAGTTTACATCCCAGATCTGTTAGCTGCCGCGATCGCCGGAACGGATACGGCTGCCCAGAAGAAAGCCATCGAAACGCTCTCGCTGCTGGTGAACGAAGAACTGCCCGTCCTGGGCTTCTTTGAGCGCTACTCGAATGACCCCATCAATACCAAAACCATCACCGGTTGGCTGCCGCTGGAAGACAAGATTTACAAGAACAACCAGACCGATAACTACATCGGCATGCAACTGCTGGCTGGCACGCTGAAACCGGCAACGGGTCAACCGAAGGACTTTGCGTCCTCCTATCCTTACCCGCAGCCGCCCAAGGCTCACTACAACGTCTTCGCAACCGACAACCTGCCTCTGGGCATTGGCAACCCGTACCAGTACATGGAGTACCCGCCCCTGTTCTGGTACATGTGGGCAGATAACAACTACGTGCCGGTGCTGGCTGAGAAGTTTGAGCTGAAGTAATTCCGGCAAAAATGAAGGGATTGACCGCAAGGTTTGGTCCCTGCCAGATGTGAGAATGGGTTTTCCGGCGCTGATTTGGCGCCGGAAAACCCAGGTGTTCAAAATAAGAAGAACCACAAAACCATTCTTTGGGTAGGGTTGAGTGTTTTTATAGTTTGTTGTT
>CAYVOX010000147.1:0-7809 GCA_964453035.1 uncultured Anaerolineaceae bacterium | reverse complement strand
GACGCGTTGAAACAGATCGGCGCGGGCCTGGTATTGATTGGCATCAGTTTGCTGATTGACTTGCTCTTTCGAACCGGGTGGTTTTCGCTGGCAGTGCTGGTTTTTGTTTCGTTTTATTTCTTCACCCGGGTTGTTCTCGACGAAGTGAGGTTACTCGTTGTTGCTGGTTTATTTGCAGGTGCCACTCTTAGCCTTTTTGTGTTTTTTAATTCACTGATTGATATTCAACTGATGGAACGGATTGGTGCGACGATTATGACCGCTGGAATGGGTTTCATATTAATTACAATTGGCGGAATCATCATGAGGCGAAAAATCTCCTGGTGGGCATTGTTCATCGGGTGGGTGGTTTGTTCTGTTGGGATGCCTTTCATCATTTCTGACTTGCGGTTGTTGGATTTTATCCTTTGGGTGGTCACCGGGGTTGGAACAGGGTTATTAATCTGGGGGTTGGGCAAACGTTTGTTTGGATTAATTATTCCGGGATCAATTTTGTCTTCCGTGGGGGCGGGAGTTTATTCGGCGTGGTCAAATGCCGTCTCGCCAAATGGATTGACGGAAACAGGGATCATGCTGGTGTGGTTTGCGTTGGGTTGCGGCGCGATAATCGTATTCTCACGCGTAATCACAACCAGGTTCGTGTGGTGGCCGTTAATACCCGGGGGAATCCTGGCGGTGGTGGGGTGGGGATTGTATTCGGGTGGAAATCCTAACAACGCTTTGAGCTTTATTGGTAATACAGGCTCGATAGGTGTGCTAATCTTTGGGTTGTATTTGCTGCTGCTGCGCCGGGGAATGAAGAACTAGGGGGCGAGTGGAATTCCCCATTTGTTGTAGAACCCAGTTAGATCACATTTGCAGGTAGTAGAAAATTGCGCCAGAAGCTCCTCCGGAGTAGCGATTTGATACAGGTTGCTTGAATAGTAAGATTTTAGGGCGGCGTTGAAGGGACCTTCTCCGATTTGGGATTTTAGCGCATCAAAAAACAGAGCGCCTTTGATGTAAACAAGAATGCCATATGTAGAAGGCTGGCTCAAATAACCACTCACCGGCCTGGTGAAGCTGCTTTCGCCACCGGCAAGTTCCAGTGCGGAAACTCGTTGCCGGTAGGAGTTTTGCAAGTACTGATGGATGTTGGGCGAGTATTCCCTGAGGAAATCATACGTAGAAAAAGTTGTTAGCGCCTCATCCTGCCATGGGTATGCGGATACATCGTTGCCGACGGCACTGTACCACCACTGGTGCGCAACTTCATGCGCCAGAACGACCGTCAGGTCGCCGGATGTGGCGGGATTGGGTTCGTAATCGCGGTCAACAATCAGAACCAGGCCAGGGTATTCAACCCCAAGGGCAAGGTTCAAGGGGACGGCAACGATATCCAATTCTTTAAATGGATATTTGCCGTAAAGCTGGCTGTAAAAACGCAACGATGATTTTGCCACGTCGAGTGCCTGATCCCATCTTGCAGCCGTCTCTCGGACACCCCAC
Organism: uncultured Anaerolineaceae bacterium; assembly: GCA_964453035.1. GTDB lineage: Bacteria > Chloroflexota > Anaerolineae > Anaerolineales > Anaerolineaceae > CAYVOX01. The sequence continues at coordinate 6,321 of CAYVOX010000147.1, read as the reverse complement.
TGGCGGATGGTAATCCCGTCATCAACCAGTGTCGTTTCCTCAAAGGAGGGACTGGCAACAAGCATAAAATCACGGGCCGGACCACTGGCGAATTGATGTGACACCCCATCACTCTGAATGGATTGAGTCAATTCTATGCCGGTTGAAGCAATTTTCCATCCGGAAGGGGTGATGATTTCAGCCAGGTAAAGCGATGTTTCACTGGTGACCGCATCTCCCAGGCCATCCACCGGGCTCAGAGACCAGGTGTTTTCCTGACGAACCGCCATTATAGGGTACCAATTGGCCAGTGTGAGGATGGTATCTTTGGTTGATTGGTTGAAAATTCCGTAAACCCGGTCGGAACCGAAGTTAAATGGAAGCGAAAAGGAGTAATCCAGGCGGATGACAGTGGATTGACCAGACTTGAGGGGGTCAGGAAGAATGATTCTAAGCGCGGTGCGGTCAAGCAGGTATTGAAAAACAACAGGTTGATTGCCAATCGATACGCGAGTTATTTCAATATTTCCGCCATAAATCAGGGGGGAATTTGGATAGAGTCGAAAAACCAGGTCGGAGTAATCAGCCGTGGTGAGGTTGGAGGTGGTGACCCTGGCGGAAGCCTGGTAAGTTGAGAGAGAGGGGTCAATAGTGAGCTTAAGCTGGTAGCAAGTTGAGATGCCTGACGCGGACCAATCGGGGATTGCCGCAGCGTGCATGGCTAATGATTGACTGGCAACATCGCATGCGGATAGAACCTCAGCACTAGAAGGGAGACCGGGGCGTGATGGTTGAGGGTGAATTTGAGTGATTTGCCTGATGTACAGGAAGGCTGCGATTCCGATTCCCGCAACAAGGAGAAGGGTAAGAAAAACAATAGACTTACGTTTCATAGATCAACTCGAGCTCATCCTTTGAACAGGAGGACGAGATTCGAATCATCATAGCACGGGATTTTAAAAAATCAATGGGCAAATTAAATTAAAGGCGCCTGACGGAAGGGGTGCGAATCGCGATGAAAAGGCCATAAATCAGGGAGGCGGCTGCGCCAATGCCAACCGATAGCGGCGCGCTTATCCAGTCGGTCATCACGCCAGCCTGAAACGCTCCAATGCGCATCATCCCCTGAAAGACAAGCGTGTACACGCTCATCACGCGCCCGCGTAACTCATCAGGACAGGTCATTTGTACCAGGGTGTTGGCAAGTGCATTTTGCAGTACAAAACTGATTCCTACAAAGAAGAGGATGGAAAGTGAAAAAACAAAATCCTTGGATAGTGAGAAGAGAATGAGTGCAACCGGGAAGGCGATGTTGCCAATGGTGAGAAATAAACCGCGCCGGCTGTTGTAAGGTAAACCGGCGACGATGAATGCACCGACCACCGCACCTAAACCTACCATAGTAAGTAGAAAACCAAGGGGGAGCGCTTCTGGAGCCTGGCAATGAAGACCTGTTACCGCAGTATTACAGATAGATTCAACGACCGGCCTCGCACTGTCTTTGAGAACGGTTTCGGCGAAGACGGGCATGACTGTGTTATAGGGCATGGAGAGAAAGGCGCTAACAGCAACAAGGCTGATTAATATCAGCAGGGTGCGGTTCTTGCGAACGTAATGGAGACCTTCAAGCGTATGCTGGGTGACACTGCTTCCCTGCGCCCGAGAGCGAACCGGGGGGAGGTTTTTCATCAACAATAAGCTTGCAATGACCGAGAGAAAGGTGAGCGCGTTGATAAAAAAGGCAGTTCCTTCACCTGTGGCGGCAACCACAATTCCGGCAAAAGCTGGTCCTAATGCGCGGGCACCATTGAAAATTGCAGAATTGAGCCCAATAGCGTTAGCCAGGTCTTCTTTACCCTCAACCATTTCAACTGTGAACGCCTGCCGAGTGGGGAGGTCTACAGCGGTGGCAGCACCCATGATGAAAGCAAGAAGGTAAACATGCCAGACTTCAATGATGCCAGACCATGTGAAAATTGCCAGTAGCAGAGCTTGAATGAGCAGAACGCACTGAACAACTAAAATCACTTTACGCTTGGGGAATCGGTCGGCAATGGAGCCGCCCCACAGGGTGAGGGGGAGGAGGGGGATAAGACCAATGAAGTTAATCAAACCCAGGGCTGCGCCTGAGCCAGTGAGGCGATAAACGAGCACCTGCTGAGCCATGGTTTGCATCCAGGTGCCAACAAGGGAGATGGAGTAGCCGAAGAACCACAGGCGATAATTAGGGTGCCTGAGTGAGCGAAACAATCGGAATGGATCCTTATTCTACGAAGGCGGGTCTGGATTTTCGAAAAATCAACTCGGAGATGCCTGGCATGACATAATCAGGAATTGCGCCGCATTGCGCATAGCCAAGTCTACTATAAAAAGTCTGAGCTGAGAGATTAAAATCTGAGACAAGGAGAAAAATATCCTTGGAGGTCTGGAACATGAGACCTTCTGCGTGAGCCATTAAAGCCTGGCCAACCCCGGAGTGGTGCAGGTTGGGGTCAACCGCAATGAGCATGATGTATCCACTGCGAGAGAAGGTGCCTTTCTCAACAAACCAGATAAAACCGGTAACTTTATTCTCAACTTCAGCCACAAAAATGGAAGCCTGATTGTTGAAGCCGGTTTCAAGTCGGTGCCTGGCGGATTCCAATGTGACCTGATAGCGCTGCCAAAGGGGGTTGCGTAGCATTATATCGGCGCAATGGAGAATATCCTTGGATTGAAGAGGGCGGACAACCATATCACTTGACCATCGACCGCAAACGGGGGTCGAGAATATCACGCAATCCATCTCCAAGAAGGTTGAACCCCAGCACACCCAGCATGATGGCGACGCCGGGAGCGATGGCCAGCCAGGGGGCAAGTTCCATCAGGCGGCGGGCATCGTTAAGCATGGCGCCCCAGGATGGGGTAGGGGGCGTGGTGCCAAGCCCCAAAAAACTGAGAGATGCTTCGGTGAGCATGGCCCAGGAGAGCGCCAGGCTAATTTGCACAATGGTTGGCGTGAGCGAATTAGGCATAACGTGCCTCAAAAGGATGCGCCAGTCGGTACCGCCGAGACAACGCGTGGCTTCGATATATTCAAGTTGCTTAATTTGCATAACGCTACCGCGCGCGACGCGCGCAAAAATTGGCAAATAGACGATTGAGATGGCCAGAATTGTGTTTCCAAGCCCCGGTCCTAAAGCAGCAGAAATTGCCAGGGCAAGCAGCATTGCCGGAAACGCAAAAATTAAATCCATCAGGCGCATCAGCAGGTTATCCAGGAGGCCGCCCCAGTAACCGGAGATAAGTCCTAAAAAGGTGCCCACCAGACCGGATATAGTCACGGCAATCAGAGAGACTTGCAGGGAATTGGTTGCTCCGTGCATGAGGCGGCTTAGAACATCCCGGCCAAACTCGTCTGTGCCAAAAACGAATTGGGCGCCCGGCGGCTGGAGGCGAACCTTAGTGTTTTGTTCAATGGGGGAGTAAGGCGCAATGACCGGCGCAAAAATGGCGACACCGATGAAAAACAAAACCATCAATAAACCGAGCGTGCCGCTGCGATGCCGGAGAAGGCGTCCGAATGGTGTTTTACGAAGATTAATCATAGCGAATGCGTGGGTTGACAATTGCGTAGAGTAAATCGGTCAGAAGATTGACCATCACGAAAACAAAGGCTATAAACATAATCGATCCCTGAACCAGCGCGTAGTCGCGCTGGCTGATGGCATCGAGCAACAGGCGGCCCATGCCTGGCAGGGAGAACACATCCTCCACGATGACTGCCCCGCCAAACAAATAACCCATCTGAAAACCAACCAGGGTGATGATGGGGATGAGGGTATTGCGAAGGCAATGCCTCAGGATGACGGCGCGTTCAGTGCGTCCTTTGGCCCGGGCGGTTTGCGCATATTCTTTGTTGAGTTCATCAAGCAGAGAAGAGCGCGTGGTGCGCATCACCGCGGCTGAAAAAGCAAAACCAAGGGTGATGGCCGGGAAAATCATCTGTCCAAGGTTGGTTAACGGCTCGGTGAAAAACTCGGTAAACGAACCGGAATTAGGCAAAATATTGAAATAAACGGAAAGCACATAGATAATCAGCGTACCCATCCAAAAATTGGGCAGTGCCATTCCAATGAGAGAAAGAAAACGACCGAACAAATCTATGCCCGAATCGCGGCGAACGGCTGATAGTACACCGATGGGGATGCCGATAATCAGCGCAATCACCATTGCCAGCAGCGCCAGTTCAAGGGTGAGGGGGAAGCGAGAGAGTATTTCAGACATCACAGGCGTTCCAGAGCGCACAGAATAGCCGAAATTTCCCTGCAGGGCTGCGCCGAGCCAGATGAAGTATTGTTCGGGGATGGATTTATCAAGTCCAAAGTAGGCTCTCAAGGATGCAGCCTGGGCTTCGGTTAATTTATATTGCGTGCCAATCATGGCACTAATTGTATCCCCCGGGATGAGACGAATAAGCAGAAAGATAACAATGGAAATCCCCAAAAGGGTGGGGATCATCGATAGTAGGCGTTTTAGGATGTAGTTTCTCATCCGATAGGCTTCGATTTGTTCCCCGCTCCCTTTGGCGAACGCGGGGAGCGGGGAAAAGTCAGTCTGAAGTTAAGAATTGGTTATTTGTTAAGCCAGGTTTCTTTGAGGGAGGTGTTGGCGCCGTTGGAGAGCGGGTAGAAACCTTTGACATAGCCCTGGGTGACGCGGTATTCATAACCGACATACAACCATACCCATGGAGCAGCTTCGGTGAGCTTGAGCTGGATTTGATCGTAGATCTTCTTGCGGGCAGCCGGATCGGTTGTGTTGATTCCGTCAGCCATGAGCTTATCGATTTCGGGTGTATTGTAATTCGAGACTTTGCCCAGGTTGCCGGTAGAGGTCCAGTAGCGGACAAACATCACATGCGGATCAGGATTGCCACCGTTGAGTGCCACGGCAGCGTCAAAGTCACCCTTGAGCCAGCGGTCAACATAGACGCCCAGTTCGAGGGTTTCGATTTTGGCTTCAATGCCAAGCGCCTTGAGCTGAGACTGGATGTTCTGAGCTTCTGCAACGGCTGTGGGCGGTTCACCTGTTGCGGCGATAATGGTGAATTTAAGCTCTTTCACACCAGCATCGGCAAGCAGGGCTTTGGACTTATCAAGATCTTTCTTGTAGCAGAAGAGCTGGTCGAGGGGCAGGCGGTAGAACGGAGGCGTGGCAGGACCGACGACTTCACCTTCGCCGAGGGAGGCGGTATCAAGCACCTGCTGGCGGTCGATAGCGCAGGAAATAGCCTGGCGGACTTTAACGTTCTTGAACATTTCGCGGGCAGGATTGAGTTGCAGAACGTGATAGGCCAGAGCGGGAGCACGTTGGATGGTGAGCTTGCTGCTGGCTGAACCGGCAGTAATGGCAACGCGAGGATCATTAATCATACCCCAGTCGAGGGTGCCAGCGCGCAGACCAGCCAGAATAGAGGCTTCGTCCGGGATGGTGCGGAAGTCGATGCGATCAAGATAGGGAAGTCCCGCAATCCAATAATCCTTGTTGGCATCCAGCAGCAGGGTTTTACCAGGTTCCCACTTGTTCAGTTTGAAGGGTCCAGTACCGAAAACTTCTTTGCCGGGATCTGCACCGCCGCTGACCAGTTTCTTGGAGATGATGGAAGCATTTGCGGTCGCCATGGAAGCCAGGATGGCCGCGTTGGCTTCTTTCATCTTGAAAACAACTGTGCTGGCATCGGGGGCTTCGATGGCGGTGATACCGGTGAAGTTGGAGCGGGCTGCCGCAGCGGTTTTCTCATCAAGAATGCGCTCGAAGGAGAATTTGACATCTTCCGAGGTCATGACTTCGCCGTTGTGGAATTTGACGTTGGGGCGAATCTTCATGGTGAGGGTTTTGCCGCCATCACTATAGGTCCAGGATGTGGCTAGCGAAGGAACGATATTCATGTCCTTGTCAAACGTCACCAGGGTGTCAAAAATCAATTCCATGACGCGGAAGGATGCGAAGGCGGTTTGCTTGTGAGGATCCATGCCGGTCGCATCGGCGGCGCGAGCGGCGATGAGGGTGCCGCCTTTTTTGGGAGCAGCGGTGGGCTGGGGTGTGGCGGTCACGATAACCTGCTTGGTCACTTCCACCAGCTTAGTGGCTTCAACCTGCTTGGTCACTTCAACGGTCTTGACGATGGGCGTAGGGGTCTGGCAGGCCGTCAGGAGCATTGAAAGCAACACAACGACAGAGACGACGATTGAAACACGTTTCATTCTTACCTCCTTGGGGAATGTAAATCTGGGTATGCATATTATACCCTTTCGCAGGGTTTTACGCAGACACATCAGATTAGAGAAGGCGGGATATCAA
>CAYVOX010000146.1:0-7925 GCA_964453035.1 uncultured Anaerolineaceae bacterium | reverse complement strand
GGCTTTTTTTATAAATAGGGGTTCGAATCCCGCTCCCTGCGGGAGTGCTGCGCGAGCAGAACTTTCCCGGGCGGTTACGGCGGGGTGACAGGCTGGTAGCCCATCTGCGCCAGCAGATCGGCCACCCGTTGAGCGCCAGAAGGTGAGAGGTGCTCGCCGTCGCTGATGTAGCCTTTGGCGACGATATCTTCGGAGCGGTCGGGGCCGTTCATGGCGGCATAGCGCCCGAGGAAGGGGATGCGGTAAGCTTCGGCAGCCAGGCGGGTTGCATCAGACATGTTCAGCCAGCAGCGGGTGCAGGCTTCAAAGACCCCGTGGGCTTTCCAGCTGCTGACGGAGGGGTTGTAGAGATCGGTGGCGCGGAGGATGGTAGCCTTACCCTGGCGCAATTTGAGGATTTCAGCCCAGATGGCTTTGAGGTCCTCGGTCCAGCGTTCAAAAGCAGCTGGTTCGCATTCGGCGGGGGCCGCTGAGATGAAGCAGCCGTCAAAATCCAGCGGCCTGGCGGGGTCAATCGAGAGGTTGGGGTTGACGAACATGACCACCACCTCCGCCTCTTTGAGGGCCTGCGGCAGTTTTTGCATGCGGGCGTTGTCGGAAACGCCGCTGCGCAGCACGGAGAGCACATTCCCGGCGCTCATGGCAGAGGTGGAGAAATCATCGAGGATGACTTTGACGCCGGTATCTTTTTCAATGCGGGCGGCGTAGGCTTCTCCCACCTCCCAGAGGCTGGAATCGCCGATGATGACCAGGTGCCAGGTGGCGCCTGTTCCGGTGGGCAGGCCAGCCGGGGCGCAACTGCACAGCATGAGCGCTGCCGCGAGGATGGCGAGGGTCAATTTGCTTTTGAGTGTTGTGAACATGGAACAGCCCTCCTTGAAACACAGGCGAGGGTTGGCGCCATGTTTGAGGTGCGGGGAAGTGCGGCGGGGGATTTTCTCTGCTGCAAACAGAGTGCGGCGTACCTGGCGGGGTAAACGCCTGTGCAAGGGAATGGTAGCATAAAAATTAAGCGGTTACATTAAAATTCAGGAGACCAATAAGGGTAGAAAGGGGAGCGAGGGTGGGGGATCAGGCAGATACCTGTTTTTCAAACCAGAGGGTGGCAGACTGGATTTGAAACCCAACCGCAAGGGCGGCGCGCAGCATGGGGTCATTCTGGCTGGTGGTGCCCAGCGCGGCGCTATCCATGCCGCGCTGCCGGAGAAGAGCCAGGCCGGTGAGCAGCAAGGCGCGGGCCAGCCCCAGGCGTTGAAACTCAGGATGTACGGCAACCGGGTCGGTGGTGCCTTCATTGCGACCGCTGCGCAGGTTATCCTCGCGGCTGATGGCGCACAGGCAGTAGCCAGCCAGGCGCCCGTCGGGGGCGACGGCGAGCAAATCCATATCTGGGTCGTAATCGGGAACGCTCATCATCGCCAGGCGCTCCTCTACCGTCATATGCCGGGTGCCAAAGGCGGCGCGGTGCAGCGCAACCAGGGCTTCAACTTCCTGCTCGCCGCGCACGGCGCGGATGGTGAAACCCGCGGGGAGCTGCGGGGCGGGGATGGGCGCGTTCAACGGGCGGGTGAGGTGCAGCGAGCGCAATTCCAGCCGGGTGAAGCCGTGGCGCTCGAAAAATGCGATGCGGTCGGTATCCTGCTGGCTGCAACTGGCATCCAGGGTGAGGGATTCACCGCTGCGCTGCATCTCGCGGCGGATGCAGTCCTCCCCCCAGCGCACCACTTCTTCTTCGAGGTCGGGGGTGAGGAACTGTGCTTCAAATTCAAAGCGCAGGTTGTTGTAGGGATCCACCAGGGTGAAGCCTGCCAGGCGCTGCCCTTTGAACCACAGGCGGGTGCACGCCTGCACCCCGGGTAGGGCCAACCATTCGCGCATATCCACCAGGGCAGGGAAGTCGTTGAGGCGCTGCGGCGGTCGGGCGGTGGTCAGCCAGTTGAGCAGGGGCTGGAGATCTTGAGGGTGGAAAAAAAGGCGGCTTGAGATAGCAGGCATGGGGCACCAAAAAGATAGGATGTGAGCACAATGGTATCACAGACTGCAAGTTGAGTGAGCCTGTCCGTGGTAAGATTATGCGCATGAAGATTGCCGTCATTTCCTCCTCGCAGGTGCCTTCTGGCACAGCGAACTCCATCCAGGCGATGAAGGTGGCGCAGGCGCTGGCGCAGGTGGGGCATGAAATCAGGGTGTGGCTGCCGGGCAACCGCGCGGCGGCCTGGCCGACGCTGGCGGAGCAATACGGGCTGTTGACGCCGTTTGAAATTACCTGGCTGAAGGCGCAACGTTTGCTCAAGCGCTATGATTTTGCGTTCCGTGCCGTGAACCAGGTGCAGGCGTGGGGGGCGCAGGCAATTTACACCTGGCTGCCGCAGGCGGCGCTGCTGGGGCTGTGGCGCGGGCTGCCCATCCTGCTGGAGGCGCACGACCGCCCGACGGGCAACGTGGGTCCGCGGTTGTGGCGCAGCATTGCGCGGCAAAGGGGTGCCAAGCGTATCTTGTTCATCACGCAGGCCTTGCGGCGGGTGATGGAGGCTGAGTTTGGCGTGCGGGTGAGCGATTCCGAGGCGGTGATTGCGCCGGACGGTGTGGATCTTGAGCGCTACGCGGCGCTGCCCACTGCCGGGCAGGCGCGCGCGCAACTGGGATTGGCTCCTGGCCTGACGGCGATGTACACCGGGCATTTATATGCCGGGCGGGGGATGGACATCCTGCTGCGGCTGGCACAGGCGCACGCGGGGATTAACTTCCTGTGGGTGGGCGGAAACCCGGTTGACGTGGAGGCCTGGCGGCAAAAAGCAGCGGCACTGGGGCTTGAAAACGTACACCTGACCGGTTTTGTGCCAAACGCGCGCATTCCACTCTACCAGGCGGCGGGGGATGTGCTGCTGATGCCGTACGAGCGTTCGGTGGCGGTGAGCGGTGGGGGCAATACCGCGGATATCTGTTCGCCGATGAAGATGTTTGAGTACCTGGCGGTGGGGCGGGCGATCCTTTCCAGCGATTTGCCGGTGCTGCGCGAGGTGTTGAACGAGAGTAATTCGGTCATGGTGGCGCCGGAAGACCTGGCGGGCTGGACGGATACGCTGGAAAAACTGGCGCAGGATGCAGTCTGGCGGGAGCGGCTGGCGGGGCAGGCGCGGCAGGATGCAGCCCAGTACGGCTGGCAGGAACGGGCGCGCCGCAGCCTGAGGGGTCTGATGGAGGGGTGAAAGGGGAGGGCTGAGTTCCTACGGGGGAATTGGATGATGTAAAGCTTGTGCAAGGCCAACATTCTGACGGGCGGCGTGCTAAAATGATATCAACATATAAGGTTTCAGGAGGATAGGATGAACCGATATTTTAAGTTGTTTGCTATGCTGACGCTGCTTTCGATTCTGCTGGCAGCCTGCGCCACACCCACCCCGGTGACGGTGGAAAAAACGGTGGTGGTGACCAAGCTGGTGGCCGGAACGCCGGTGGTTATCACTGCCACGCCTGCGCCGGTTCCAACCCAGGCGCCCAAGCCAACCGAAGCGGCGTCTGCCACGACGGTGCTGCGGGTGGGCACAGGTGACGGCGGCGATGGCCTTACCCCGCACCAGGCCATTATCCAGAATTTTGAAGACAAGAACCCCAACATCATTGTGCAGCTTGAGGCAGTGGCAGGGCGCGATTACTACGCCCGCCTGCTGACGCAGTTGGCCGCCAAGGCCGCGCCGGATATCATGCAGGTGGGTGATGACGCCGTGCCGATGTTCGTGAGCAAAGGCGCGTTTGTGGCGCTAGATGACCTGCTCAAAGCGGAGAAGTTTGACCCCTCCATCTATTTACCCGGGCTGCTGGAACCTGGCAAGATTGACGGCAAGCAGTACCTGCTGCCTAAGGATTACTCTCCGCTGGCAGTGTATTATAACAAGAAGCTGTTTGACGATGCCAAAGTGGCCTATCCCAAGGCGGACTGGACCTGGGATGAGTTTTTGGATACGGCCAAAAAATTGACGCGCGACACCACCGGTGACGGCAAGACGGATGTGTGGGGCGTGCAGCTGCCGGCAGCGTGGACCACGGGCTTTGAATACTGGGTGGCTGCCGCGGGTGGGTCGCTCATCAGCAAGGACGGCAAAACCTTCACCGGCTACATGGATTCCCCCGAAGTGATCCGCGCGGTGCAATTCTACGCCGACCTGTACAACAAGCACAAGGTGGCGCCCCCGCCAGCGGATATGAGCGCTTTCGGCGGCGGCAACCCGGAGTTCAGCACCGGCAAGGCGGCGATGATGCTGTTTGGACGTTGGCCGCAGGCCGGGCACAAGACCAACCCGCTCATCTCGCTGGGCGTGGCAGCCCCGCCCAAGGATAAGGCGCGGGCCAACGTGTTGTTCTGGGGCGGGTTTGGCATTGCCACCACGGCCAAAGCCCCCGCGGCAACGGCTAAATTCCTGACGTACTATACCGGTGAACCGGGCGCGCAGGTGTGGAAAGACTGGGCGCTGCCGGCGGTGAAGAGCGTGGCGGAATCCTCCGGGCTGACCAAAGACCCCATCGAGGGCGTGTGGCTCAATGAACTGAACTACCTGGCGCCGCGCGCTTACACCTTCACGCCGTACTGGAATGAAACGGCTGACCCGGCGCTGCGTAAAGCGCTGGAAACGGTGCTGCTGGATCCCAAGGCGGACGTGGCTGCGACCATGAAGAAAGCCGCCGCGGATGCCCAGGCCGCGCTGGATAAACTCATCAAGAAGTAAAACAGAATCGTGTCTCCGGGGGCTGTTTGAAGTTTGGGACGGCCCCCGGAAAAACACGGCTCTACCCCTGCCATTATTTCTTCCCAACTACGGATGCGCCGGCGCGAAGCGATAGCGTTTTACCTGACGATTGCCCCCTGGCTGGCGGGTTTTTTGCTGTTCGTTGCCGGGCCGATGGCGCTTTCTCTGTATGCCAGTTTTACCGATTGGGACCTGCTGAGCGACCCGGTATGGATCGGGCTGGGTAATTACCAGGCACTGGCTGAGGACCCGCTCTTTCTGCAATCCCTCAAAGTGACGGCAACTTATACGCTGCTCTATGTGCCGTTTGACCTGATTGGCGGGCTGCTGCTGGCGCTGCTGGCGCGCCCGGCTTTGAAGGGCATCGGCATCTTCCGCACCATTTTCTACATGCCCACGGTGTTCAGCGGGGTGGCGTTTGTGGTGGTGTGGCTGTGGATGCTCAACCCCAACGGTGGGCTGGTCAATTTGCTGCTGGCACAGGTGGGCATTGAAGGTCCGCGTTGGCTGCTGGACCCCAACTGGGCGCTGTGGGCGCTGCTGCTGATGAGCTTCTGGGGATGGGGGCGTTCGATGGCGTTGTACCTGGGCGGGATGCAGGCCATCCCGGGGGAGCTGTACGAGGCGGCTGCGATGGACGGCGCGGGCGGCTGGCGGCAATTCTGGAATGTGACCCTGCCGCTGCTCTCACCCACCCTGTTTTTTAACCTGGTGTTGAGCGTCATTTCCACTTTTCAAACCTTCACCAGCGCGTTTGTGGCTACTGACGGCGGTCCCCTGGATGCCACGCTGTTTCTGGTGCTGTATATTTACCGGCAGGCCTTCCAGTTTTTCCATATGGGGTATGCCTCGGCGCTGGCATGGGTGTTGTTTGCAATTATCCTGGCGTTCACGCTGCTGCTGGTGCGCAGCCAGCGCTTCTGGGTGTTTTACCTGGGGGAGCGCAGCGGATGAACGCGGAACGGAGCGTGACGCCGATCCTGATGCCGCGCGGGTGGCGCAAGGCGCTGCGCTACACGCTGCTGAGCCTGGCGGGGCTGGCGTTCATCGCGCCGGCCTTCTGGATGCTCTCCTCGGCGCTCAAGCCGGAGTATGAGATTTTTGCCTCGCCGCCGGTGTGGTGGCCCCTGCAGCCGCGCTGGCAAAACTTCAGCGAGGCGCTGACCGTGCTGCCTTTTGGGCGCTTTGCCGCCAACACGCTCATCATCGCGCTGTCTTCCATCATCGGGCACTTGCTTTCCTGCTCGGTGGTGGCTTACGGGTTTGCGCGTTTGAATGCGCCGGGCAAGGGTTTCTGGTTCGCGCTGATGCTTTCGACGTTGATGCTGCCCTACCCGGTGACCATGGTTCCGCTGTATATTTTGTTTTCAAGGCTGGGGTGGGTGAACAGCTTTGCGCCGTTGATCCTGCCGGCCTTTTTTGGCAACGCCTTTTACATCTTTTTGCTGAGGCAATCCTTCAAGCAGATCCCGCCGGACCTGGAGGACGCCGCCAAGATGGACGGCGCCAACACGCTTCAGGTGCTGGCGAACATCGTCCTGCCGCTCTCCCGCCCGGCGCTGGCAACGGTGGCTATTTTCACCTTTCAGGCGGCGTGGAATGACTTTTTGGGACCGCTCATCTTCCTGCACGAGCAATCCAAATACACGGTGATGCTTGGTCTGAGCTTCTTCAGGGGCACGTACCAGGTGGACTGGGCTTACCTGATGGCTTCTTCGCTGGTGGTGACGCTGCCGGTGATTGCGCTCTTTTTCTTTGCGCAGCGCGCGTTCATTGAGGGGATGGGGGTAACCGGCAGCAAGGTGTAAGCGCCGCGGGCTCATTTACTTGACAAATCACAAAACCCAAGGCTATACTGATTTCACACATTCTACTGCGCGACTGAGACGGCATGCCCCGAGACCGCATTCACCCGAGAAGGACAGCGACGCTCCTCATCTGGGTGGGATTAATCACCCCCCTGGTGCTTTACGTGCTCTCCTTCTGGCGAGAAATCTCAGCCACGCTGGGTTATTTTTGGGATTGGTTCCTCTTTATGTTTGGCTTTCCGCCGCCGGTGATGACAGCAGCGCTCAGCCGGAACCTGCAGGTCACCTTTTTTACCCTGTTCGCCGGTTTTGCATTGATTTTCTTCCTGTGGCTGCTGCTGACCTCGTTCCAGGCGATTCTGCCGGTTGAGGACGAGGTGGAAGTGGCCCAGACCATGGCGCACCAGCTTTTTTACATCCTGGGCATGCACGGGCAGGCGGTACTGGTGAAGGATGGCAAGCAGCTTGCCAGCACTGAAGAGGTGCACCGCGTTGGGCCGGGAGTGGTGGTGGTGGACTTTAACAGCGCGGTGGTGCTGGAGCGCCTGGTGGGCCCACCAACGAGCATCATCCGCCCGCTGGTGGACCTGGTGCGGCGCATGGCGCATGTAACCGGCGTGAGCAAGCACTACGCGGCACCCACGGTGCACGGTCCGGGGTTGATTTTTACGCTGCCGTATGAGCGCATTCGCGGCGCGGTGGACCTGCGCCGGCAGACGCGACGGCTGACGGATGTGAACGCCTACACGCGCGATGGCATCGAATTAAAATCCAACGTTTTTGCGGTGTTTTCTATCGGACAACTGCCGGATATCCTGCAGGTGGCTTACGTGGGGGCGCGCCGCGTGGAAAACCTGCGCGTGGTAACAACCGAACTGGTCAACGACGGTAAACAGGTGCGGGTGCGCATTGTGGGGGACGAGGAGGTTGATCCGGACGACCTGCAGGAGATGCACGATTACGCGCGCATTCCCAACCGGGGCAACGACTCAACGGTTTTTGCGCCGCTGCCGCCTTTTGATAACCAGCCAGTGTTTGATGAGCACCGCGTTTTTGCGGCGGTGTTCGCCCAGGCGCGCGATCAGGCGCAAGATCAACTGCTGCCCTGGACGGACCTGCCGGCGCGGGTAGCGCTGGATGTTTTCCGTGAAACGCTCTCCAGGATTAATTACGACGACCTCTACGGGTTAAATAATCCCAATCCGGCTTCTTTTCCGCTGCCCAGGGTTAGAAAAATGTTCCGCGCGCGGGTACGCAACACCGGGGCGCTTTCGTTCAGGGTGGTGTTTTTACGCTCGGGCAAGCCGTTGAGCAATGACGAAGACAGCAATGTTTACAACGTGGAGGATTTGTTGTGCACGGCGGTTCGCCC
>CAYVOX010000145.1:0-7942 GCA_964453035.1 uncultured Anaerolineaceae bacterium | reverse complement strand
CCAACCAGATAAGGGGCTGCCGGGTTGGCTACGTTGAAAACGCGTAACCCCTGGATTTCGTCAGCGATATAGGCGATATCGCCCACCGGCGCAGCTTTTGAGGGAATAGCCGCGCTTGGTTGAGCGGCGGTCAGAATTTCAACAGGATTTGAAGGGCTGTTCACATCGATCACGCGCAATGCGTAGGTGTCCGCAATGAGCACCAGGCCTTCCGCCCAGGCGATATTAATCGCCTCGCCGGGGGTATCGAGAGAAGCGATGATCTCGAAATCACCGGTTTCAGCATCAGGCGCAATCACGGTCAATCCGGAAAGCGTATCCGAGATATAAATTTGACCACCCTGGAAAAGGACATCCTGCGCATAACCAGGGGTATCGAGAGGAGCGGAAAGACTGGGGGCTTTCGGATTATTAACCTGAATTTTCTTCCAACCGGCAAAACCATCCGCAAGGTGGATAAAGGTATTCTGGACGGCAAGCGCTTCAGCGGTGCCGGATGTATCAAGAGCACCGACTTCAGTGTAGGCACCTGGAACTTTCAGGTCCAGGACGCGCAGCCCCATGGAGCCATCCGCAACATAGAATAGCTGCCCGAGTTCATCATCCGTCACCGGAAGGATATCACGAGCATTACCGGGGGTATCATGGGAACCTGTAAGAGAAATGGCGGCGAGGTTGCTGACATCCAGCACCTGAATGCCGGAGTTACCATCTGCGATATAGGCGGTGTTGGCGATCATGTACAATCCGCGGGCAAACCCCGGGGTGTTGTAGGTGGTTACCAGGGTTGGAGCAGCCTTGTTGGTGAAGTTGATGACCCCCAGACCGGCTTCACCGAGGGTGACGAAGGCATTGCTGCTGTCGATTGAAATGGACTGGATAAAATCAGGCAGTAGTTCTGAAACGCCAAGTAAGGAGACGGTTGGCGGGGTGTCAGCCAGGTTAATCGAATAGATATACAGACGCGGGCCAAAACCTACGAAGATGTGTCCGAATCCGATTTCAGCGGATACAAACGTTACGGCATAGGCTGCGCCGCCAATTTGCCCAACGAGGCTGGGGAGGGGGTCAACGGGGGCAGCGCGCATGGCAGCGCCAGCAGAAATTTGGCCTGTACCTGAAAGGGTGACGGTAAGAATGACCAGAATGAGAATTGTTTTGAGCAGGTTTTTGCTTGACATGGCTTCCTCCAGAGGCTGGTTGGGAACGACTGAATCTCAAAAGGAATGAGAATACAACCTTTTTTAAGTATAACCCTCTTTGCGGACTGGATGATAAGGAAGGATGCTATTCGAATCGGGTTGAAAGGGAGCGGCGGGCTGGGGAAAAAAATAAGAAGTTGGACCAGTTCGGGTTAGCTATGGTAAACTTTGATGCATTCCTATGAAGCGCACATCCCTTATCGTTAGAATTCTTCTCGGAATCGTGCTGGCAGGTTTTGGATTGATCCTGGCTCTGGCGGTACTTTTTGTTGCCCTGCCTGCAAAGCAAGCGGCGAAAAAGGTCGTCACCGCCCAACCAGACGTGGTTCAAGAGCAATTTTTGCTTGAAAAAAGCCTGCTTGCGGATTATGCAAAGGACAACTACAGCCCGCAGGCGCCTTACGTAATACAGGATCCGTATGGGCATTCACCGCTGACGGCCCTGGCGCTCTTTGAAACGCCCAATGCCTCGCGGGTGACGGTTGAGGTGTTGGGCAAGGATACTTCCACAACTTTGACATACCGCCTGGATGCTCCGGTTACCCACCATGAAATCCCCATTATCGGATTATACGCAGGCGTGACCAATGAAGTGAAGCTGACGGTTGAATCCAACCAGGGAACGAGCAGCCTTCACACACTGGCCTTAAAAACCGAGCGACTGCCGGATGATCTGCCGGGCAGAGTGGTGATTGTTTCAAAGCCGGAAAAAATGGAACCGGGTTGGACGCTGGTGAATTCCGAGACGTACAAGTTCATTTTGGACCAACGCGGAGACGTGCGCTGGTACCTGAATTTTAAAAGCAACAACATTCTGACTGTTTTGCCAAACGGAAATCTGTTGACGGCTTATTTGCCTACGCCACCTTACACGCACGGCGACGCACCGGATAAGCTTGTGGAAACTGACCTGTTGGGTAAGTTTTCAACTTTCTACTTCACGCCCTTCATTCACCACGAGGTTATCCCATACCGGGATGGATTTATCTCCACTGTTGGGGAATCCATCTACCAGTTTGACCGTGAGGTGGGTACCCAAAAGAGCAACTCGCTTTCTTTAAAGCAATTTTTCCCCGATAAGCGCATTTTTGAGTATATCGATGACAGCGAGTCGCTACATATCAATGCAATCGCCACGGGTGGTGAACTTGGAGACGACCTGCTGGTTTCGGCGCGAAATCAGCATGCGCTGGTTCTGCTTGATTATCCTGAAGGGAAGTTGAAATGGATACTGGGAGCAAGGGATGGTTGGACGTCTGAATTTGATTCCTACTTGCTAAAACCGGTCGGGGATGGTTTTGAGTGGTTCTGGATGCAACATGCGCCGCAGGTTCTGCCGGACCTGGATGGGGATGCCACTACCCTGGATATTCTGGTGTTTGATAATGGTACTTTTCGGGATTTCACGGCAGACCTGCCAAACGAGAAAAAATACAGCCGGATGGTGCACTATCGGATTCATCAAAGGGAATTGACGGTTGAGCAGATCTGGGAGTACGGTAAAGAGCGCGGGCATGAACTCTTTTCTTCTATCAAAAGCAACGCAGTTTACCTTAAGCAGACGGGCAACTTCCTGGGAACCTTTGGAGAAGTACAATCACTTTATGACGTAAAGCGCTTTGATGGGGTTATCACTGAGGTGACGGCTCAAAAAGAAGTTGTCTTTGAAATGCGATTAACGGATACGCGCTCTATTTACCGATCGCAACGCGTGAGGGTGGAAGAACTGGTGCGCGAATTTCACCTGGGAGAACACCCCGGGAAATACCGGGTTAATGATACACCGTATAAGATTTATCCTTTCCCTTTAGAAACCAACCAGACTCTTACCACCAACTATGCGCATTCGCTGTATGCCCTGTGCATGGATAAATTTGGCAGTGACTGCCTGGATTGGATTTACCGCGGCAACCGGTTAGGACTTGATAAAATAACCGGCTACTCTCCGCTGCGATTATACGTTGATGAAATCAAGCTAGTTAATCGGGATTTGCACCTCAAAGGTCGGGTAGAGCTGGCAGAGGAATCACGTAATTTATTCCTTGTATTGAAAAGCGAAACGGATATCTTCACGTTTAACATTTCTGAGGCGTCATTTGGTGAACCTAACGAAAAGGGGTTAAGCACCTTCTTTGTGAATTACCTGGATACAAGGATGCTACCGCAAGGAAGTTACAGATTAAGCTTCTTCACGCGCACGTCATCGGGAATTCGAGTTGTGGATACTGAGTATCAAGTGGGATTATCAGACATCAATGGAGTGGAGTGATGCAAAAAACATTTAAAGTTTTCCTGATTCTCTTCATTTTTCTCGGAATGGCTGGCTGCTCAAGCGCAGCACAGACGGCAGCGCCGACCTCTGGTTGGCTAATCCAGGTCAGCCAGGCGGAAGTCAAAACCGGGCTAAAGACCAGGGAAGTGGTGACCCTTTACAACGGTGAAAAGAAGGATGTGGATCACGTCAGTGACCCGGTTGCAGGAAAGGTTTACCTGCTGCTCAACCTGGGGATTGCAAAATCAACCACCGGAAATACCAGTTTTGAGTGGAAGGATCTGGCTGTCGAAGATCAAAACGGCGGCAAGTATTCGCGGCTGGAAAACGATTCATTCATCACCCAGCATAATTATTCTCCACGCATGACAGGATTGACCATTCGATTTGGGGAGAACAAGGGCTGGATTTGTTTCGAAATTCCAAAAACGGCAGCAGAAGGGAAGTTATCCCTGGTGCATACCACCACTGAAGGTACCCAGAGGCTTGAGATTAAGAAGTAGGCACGGAGACGATCGGCTATGAAGAAAAAGATATTCATCGGTTTAGGGATTGTTGTGCTGGTCGCAGCCATTGGGGCAGCGGTGGTCTTGAGCGGGGTGCTGGTGAGACCTACAGAAGCCGCGCTGAAAAGCTACAAAGCGGTGGAGAGCTACCAGATTCTGGATTATCAATTCCAGAGAGAGCAAGAAATACTGAAGGATTACCGGTCAGGTAAATACACGCTGCAGAATCCATATGTGATTCAGGATCCATATCAGGCGAACCCGCTCTCGGCTTTTGTGATTTTTGAGACGGAGCAACCCGCCTTAACCCAGGTGATGGTGGTGGGTAAGGACGCCAACACCACGTTCATCCACCAATATCAACAACCGAAAACGCACCATGAAATTGCGGTATTGGGGCTTTACGCTGGCGCAAATAATAAGGTGCGTATAAACGTTCAAAGCAGCGGAAAACCTGACCAAAGCGTGGAGCTGACAATCAAAACCGAAGCGCTGCCCTTTGATTTTCCAAAACTGGATGTGGCGGTTTCAAAACCGGAGGCGATGGAAGCGGGAGTGACGCTGATGATTGCTTGTTTTGAAACAAGCTACACCTATATGCTGGATGCGCGGGGCGAAGTTCGCGGGTATTTTTCCAACAAGTTCTTCGGGCATGGAACGGCAATGCGCGTGCTATCAAACGGCCGGCTGCTGGCAACCGGCGACGTGATGAAGCTGATGCCGTACAATATGTACACTCTGTGGGAAATGAACCTGATGGGGAAAGTGTATGTCGAGTATGAAGTGCCCAACGCGGTTCACCATGAGGTGATTGAGCTGAGTGATGGCGATTTTCTGGCGACCTCCAATAACAAGAATGCGCCGTTTTCTCACAGCACGCGGGAAGATGTCATCGTGCGCATTGACCGGGAGAGCGGCATGGTGAGCGAGGAAATTGACCTGGGAAAAATCCTGGACGGCAGCCGCAGCCCTTACCACCATTTTGATACAGGTGTGTTAAACCAGCCCAACCAGGACTGGGCGCACCTCAATTCAGTTGAGGTGGATTTGCGCGATGGGGGGATGATTGCTTCGTCACCCATCCAGTCAACGTTGGTGAAATTCGATCCAAAAAGCAATGAAATTCGCTGGATTCTCTCCTCTCCGGAGGGGTGGGATGGAGAGTACAGCCGGTTCCAGAAATACCTGCTGAAGCCGGTTGGGGAAAAGATGTTTGAGTGGTCGTGGGGGCAACACTCGGCAAAAATACTGGCGGGTATTGACAGTAACCCGGAGACGATTGATCTGCTGGTTTTTGACAACGGCCAATCGCGCAGTTTTCGCAAGGAAACAAGCGTTGCACCGGAGAAGAATTACTCTCGAGCGGTAATCTACCGCATCAATGAAGCCAAGATGACGGTGGAACAACTGTGGCAGTACGGCAAGCAGCTTGGCGCCAGCGCGTATGCAACCTTTTTGGGGAGCGCTGATTACCAGGAGACAACGGGCAATATCCTCATTGATTTTGGCGGCATGATGCGCAAGGATGGGATTCCGGTTGACACCATTATTGACGGGGTACTGGGAAAGCAGCAGGTTGAATCGCGGGTGGTTGAGGTTCGGGCAAATGGCGAAGTGGTCTTTGACATCCACGTGACACCGAACAACACCACCGCGGCGGAGACGTACCAGGCGAGGCGCATTGCGTTATACAACGCCAGCATCGAGACCGGGCTTGATGAAGTTCGAGGGCAGCTCAAAGGTGAAGCGCAGGCATCCCCGATCGTTGAAATGAAGCTCCCCAACTTCTTTGTGGATAAGTTTGATTTTGATTTCAATCAAATCTTTGAAAAAGACGACAACCTCATCTTGCACGGGAATTTCACATTTGAGGGCAAAACCTACCTGATTGGCCGGCTCAATTTTGTGCTGATGAGCGGTTCTAAGACGTATGTTTTCCAGGCGTCGCCGTCTTTGAACGGTAATATTTACGCCCGAATCAGCCTGAAAAATCTGGAACCCGGGGAATACGCCATCTATGCAGTGGGTGGCGTGATTGAGGGTAACGACGCAAAGGGTAGCATCATGCCGGGGTATAACCCGACGGGATATAAGATAGTGGTGAAGTAGCGATGAGCTGTAAAAAGAGGTAAGTTTGAAATATATTAATGTTGCGCGTAGCCTTGATAAGGATTGAGAGTACACATCGGGTGATGTAGAAGATAAACCTGACCCTCACAAAAACCTCGCCTGGCGCAGTCAAATCACAAAACGACCTGCCTGGTCTTTAATGGACCATACAGGTCGTTTTGATGGGACCAGAGGTGATAGCCAGTTTTATTTTTCGTCGCCTGCCTGAGAGAGCGCTGCTTCGATGAGCTTTTCAACGCGAGCAGCGATGCTGGACGGGTCAGGGTGGAGGCCTTCGACCAGCAGAGCGCTCTCGAAAATCTGCTCAATGATGAGGGTTTGCAAGTCTGAACCGGGCGGAAGCCTGAGCAGGTTTTTGAGGATCGGATGAGCGGGATTGATCTCGAGGATTTTACGGGGGACTTCGTATTCCTTGCCCAGGTAGCGGTAAACGCGCTGCAATTCCGGTTCGAGGGCATCATCGGGGTCAACAAGGCGAGCTACACTTTGCGTCAGGCGATGGCTGCCGCGTACATCTGCCACACGGTCGGTTAGAGTTTGTTTGAAGCGGTCAACCAGGGCGGCAAAATCGGCTTCGATAATATTCTGCGCCTGGGTTTGATCGGCAGGAGGTTCAACAGGTTTAACATCTGCCTGGGCTACGTTATTGAATTCGTAGTTCTTATACTGGCGCAGCCCCATCAGCATGAAGGAATCGATTGGTTCAGTGAGGAGCAAAACTTCAATGCCCTGGGATTGAAAATAATCAAGATGGGGACTGCGAAGGATGGAGCGGGGATCCTCGCCAATGATGTAATAAATGAGCTTCTGGTTTTCGGGCAGGCGGGAAATTAATTCATCCAGAGAAGACCATTCTTCGGAGCGCAGAGTGGTTTTGAAGCGCAGCAAGGGAATGAGCTTCGGCGCTTCGAGATGGTCAACTGCGACGCCCTGTTTGAGGTAGCCACCAAATTCCTGCCAGAAGGCGATGTATTTTTCTGGCGCATTTTTTGAGAGCGCTTCCAACTCTTTGAAAAGCTGATTCGTCAGAACTTTCTTTAGTTTTTGCATAAGTCCGGAGGACTGAACGGTTTCGCGGGAGACATTGAGCGGAAGATCCTCTGAATCGACCACCCCCTGAACAAAACGAAAGTATTCAGGGAGAAGGTCTTTGTTGTATTCGTCAATGAGGATGTTGCGTGAATAGAGCTTGAGACCATCTTCTCTGCGGAGAGAAAAGATGCCGCGCTCGCCTTTGGTCGGGATGAACAGTAAAGCGTAAAGCTGCACAGGGGCATCCGTCACCAGGTGGGTGTGAAGCAGAGGTTCTTCGCTTTCCAGGGTGAGCTGGCGGTAGAAATCGTTGTACTGCTCCGGTTTAACTTCCTGCCGGGAAGTGCGCCAGAGGGAGGATTGCTGGTTGACGGGATTGGTTTCGGCGCCGATAAAAATCGGAAAACCGATGTAATCGGAATGTTTGTGAATGATGGCCTTAAGACGATTTTCATCGGCAAATTCAGCGCAATCCTCTTTGAGCTTTATTTCAACCCGTGTCCCACGTTCGGCCATTTCTGCCGGACCCACCTGGTATTGTTCCTGACCGGTGGCGTGCCAACTGACGGCTTTTGCCCGCGGCTGGTAGGAGCGCGAGGTGACGCGCACCCATTCGGCGACCATAAAAACGGAGTAAAAACCGACGCCAAACTGCCCGATCACGCGGGTGAAGTCAAGGCTTTTGTCCTGGGCGGCTTCGATGAACTTGCGAGCACCGGATTGGGCGATGGTGCCGAGGTTCTCGATAATTTCGCTGCGCGTCATGCCAATGCCGGAATCCTGTACGGTGAGGGTACGGG
>CAYVOX010000144.1:0-8075 GCA_964453035.1 uncultured Anaerolineaceae bacterium | reverse complement strand
GGCAATCGCCTGGGGGGGGGTGTGGGTGGGGGGGGGGGTGGCGCTGGGCACCAGGGTGAGGGTCACAGTCGGCGGCACGCGCGTGGCGGAGGGGGCAGTGGTGCTGGAAGGCTTTGGCGTTTCGGTGGCAACCACCCGGGTAGGCGCTTTGGTGAAGGTGGGCTCAACGGTTGTTGCCGGCTGGCAGGCGCTGAGCAAGATGGAAATAGCAGTAACAATCAGCAGGAACTTGATTTTATTCATCGATATAACCTGAGTGGTAGATTAGACTTTTGGCCTCGCCTTCCCCTTCAGAGCCTGAAAGTGAAGCGAGGCCAATTATACGCTACAAAACCCTAATCGGGGAGAGCGCGATTTATGTGCCCTCTTCCCATGAGTTCAGGTAGGATACCTGTTCAGCGGTCAGTGTGTCGATTTTGACGCCCATCGCTTCCAGCTTGATACGGGCAATTTCTCGGTCAATTTCATCGGGCACAGAATAAACCTTCTTGGCCAGATTGCTGGCATTCTTGAGCATGTATTCGGCGCTCAAAGCCTGGTTGGCGAAGGACATATCCATCACGCTGGCGGGATGCCCTTCAGCGGAAGCCAGGTTAATCAGGCGACCATCGCCCAGCAGGAAGATGTCGCGGCCGTCTTTGGTGGCGTACTGCTCAACGAACGGGCGAACCAGTTTCTTCTCGGTGGACATCTCCGCCAGTGCCGGAATGTTGATTTCCACGTTGAAGTGGCCGGAATTGGCCACGATGGCGCCGTCTTTCATGGCTTCAAAGTGACACTGGTCAATCACATTGATATCGCCGGTGACGGTGACGAAGATGTCGCCAATTTTGGCTGCTTCGGCCATCGGCATCACGCGGTAGCCATCCATCACGGCTTCAAGGGCGGGCAGCGGGTCAACTTCGGTGACGATGACATTGGAGCCCATGCCGCGCGCGCGGCTTGCCAGCCCGCGACCGCACCAGCCGTAACCGGCAACCACGAAGGTTTTACCGGCCAGAAGGATGTTGGTGGCGCGAATGATGCCGTCAATGGTGGATTGGCCCGTTCCGTAGCGGTTATCGAAGAAGTGCTTGGTCATGGCGTCGTTGACGGCGATGATGGGGAAGTTCAGGGCACCGTCGGCAGCCATGGCGCGCAGGCGAATGACGCCGGTGGTGGTTTCTTCAGTGCCGCCAATTACCTCAGGGAGCAGCTCGCGGCGGTCTTTATGCAGGGTGCTCACCAGGTCCGCGCCGTCATCCATGGTCATGTGGGGTTTGTGATCGAGGGCGGCGGAGAGATGCTTGTAATAGGTGACGTTATCTTCGCCTTTGATGGCGAAGACTGGGATCTCATCATTGTTGACCAGCGAAGCGGCCACGTCATCCTGGGTGGAGAGGGGGTTGGATGCAGTCAGCACCACATCCGCGCCGCCAGCCTGCAAGGTTTTCATTAAATTGGCGGTTTCAGCCGTCACGTGCAGACAGGCTGAGAGGCGCACGCCTTGCAGCGGGCGTTCTTTGGCAAACCGCTCACGAATCAGGCGCAGAACGGGCATTTCGCGCTCGGCCCATTCAATGCGCCGCCGACCGCCTTCGGCCAGGGATGAATCTTTGATATCAAAATTGGACATTTACTTCCTCCTGAAGGTTGAATTATGATAAAAGGCTGTCTAAAGCGCCGCGGTCGTCAAAGTGCTCGCGGTAGCGGGCTACGAATTGGGCGGGGGTGTAAACGTGATTTTGCGTGCCGGGTTGTTCCAGGCAGTAGGTGGCTGCCAGGGCGCCCATCTGCCCGCAGGTTTGCCAGTCTAATCCCAGGCGTGTGCCGCGCAAAAAACCGCCTCGGAAGGCATCGCCCACGCCGGTGGGATCAACAATGTGGGTTGGGGGGATGACGGGGATATGGTACTCGTCGCCTTCGACGTAGATGTTAGCGCCATCTTTGCCGAGGGTCACCACCAGCAACTCAACCATGCCCATGATTTGCCGGGGGGTGAGGCCGGTGTGTTTTTGCAGCAAACCGAACTCGTATTCATTGACGAACAGGCTGTAGGCGCCATCCACGCCGCGCCGCAGCACATCCGCGCTGACGCGCACAATTTGTTGACCGGGGTCATATAAATAGGGGATGCCCAGCTCTTTGCTCTGCGCGGCATACACGTCCATGGCCGTCGGGTCGTTCGGAGAGATGACTACCAACTCAGGGTGATGAGCGCTCAGCTCGCTGAGGGAGATTTCCGCGGCATGGGCCATGGCGCCGGTGTAAAAGCTGGCAATCTGGTTATTTGCCAGGTCGGTGTTCACAAAGAAGGAAGCAGTGAATTTGCCAGGGATGACGCGCGCAAAGCGGGTATCAACCCCTTTGCTTTCCAGCCAGTTGCGGTAATCTTCAAAATCCTCGCCGACGGTGCCCACCATGAGGGGGCGCTCGCCCAGGAGAGCCAGGGTGTAGGCGATATTGGGGGCGGTTCCACCCCGCTGGCGAACCATGCTATCCACCAGGAAGGACAGGCTGATGTGTTCAAGCTGGTCGGGCAGGATATGATCGCGGAAGTGACCCGGGAAGGTCATCAGGTAATCGTAGGCGATTGAACCGGTGCAAACAATGGTCATCTTGCGTTCATGCTCCTCTCAGGGTCAGCGGGAGATTGAGATTGAAAGGCGGGTAAACAATGCCGGCATCCGTCACCAGGGCGGTGATGAGGGCGTGCGGGGTGACGTCAAAAGCCGGGTTGCGCGCTTGGGCGCCTTCTGGCGCGACGGCTTGACCGTGAATCTGGATATCCAGCACTTCGGCCGGGTCGCGCGCTTCGATGGGGATGAGCTCGCCGGAGGGCAGGTTGAGATCAAGCGTGGTGGTGGGAAAGACTGAATAAACGGGCACGCCGTTGGCGTGGGCGGCCAGGGCCAGCATATAGCTGCCGACCTTGTTGGCCACGTCGCCATTGGCGGCGACGCGGTCGGCGCCGAAGAGGACTTTATCCACCTCGCCACTGCGTAAAAAGTACCCGGCGGCGTTATCGGTGATGATTTCATATGGGATGCCGTACTGCTCCAATTCCCAGGCGGTGAGACGCGCGCCTTGAAGCCGGGGACGGGTTTCATCCACCAGAATGTGAAGGCGCTTGCCCTGCTCGTGCGCCCTGCGGATGACGCCCAGCGCCGTGCCCCAATCTACCGTGGCGAGCGAGCCAGTGTTGCAGTGGTGGATGATGGTGTCGCCGTCATTAATCAGGTTAGCACCCAGTTCAGCCATGTGCAGGTTGGCGCGCACGTCCTCATCGGCGATGGCTTGCGCCTCGTTTAGCATACTGCGGCGCAGGTCATCTGTGGAACCGGCGGCCTGTTGGACTAAAGCGAGCATGCGGTTTACCGCCCAGGCCAGGTTGACCGCGGTTGGGCGAGAATCAATCAATTCCAGGGCGGTTGCGGCAAGTTCTTTCTGCAGGGCGGGAAGGGTGGTTGCTTTGGACTGGCAGGCCGCCAGGGCCATGCCAAAAGCAGCCGCGGCGCCAATCGCGGGGGCTCCGCGCACCACCATATGTTGAATGGAGAAGATAACGGACGGGATATCTTTGCAGTGGTAGAGCTCAAACCGGCCGGGCAGCAGCCGCTGATCGATTAATCGAATCTGGCAGGTATTCTCATCCCACTCGACGGTTCGCATGCGCATAACACCAAAAAACGCCCTCCAACGAGAGCGTTAGATTGCGCTGGAAGTATACTTCCCAATAGCCAGTTTGTCAAAAGATTGCTATCTTTACATGAACTTGAAATGTGGATGATTGACAGCTTACGAATAATCCAGTATAAGTTTTTCATGCTAAAACGCTTGCTTCTCATCTACCTGGCTGCCAGCCTTGCGCTGAGCGCCTGTTCCGCGCTGCCGCTGCCATTCTTTGCCACGCCGACCCCAACGGTGACACCCTCACCCACGGCGACAGCCACGTTGCGCCCCACCGCAACCCCAACCGCAACGCCCACGCCGCTGCCGGTTGTGCGGCTGGAACTGGGGGAGCAAGCGCTGCTGGCGGGGGATTACGACAAGGCCAAGCGCGAATATCAGACGGCCCAGGCGGGTGCCCAGGATGATGAAACCCGCGCTGCTGCCCAGACCGGCCTGGGGCGGGTTGAATTGCTCTCAGCCGACCCGCTCACCGCCATCACGATCCTGAACGGCGTGGTGGCACGTTACCCCCTCACACAGGCTGCCGCACCTGCGTATTATTTTATCGGGCGGGCGTATGAAGTTCAAAACAACCTGTCCAAAGCTGTTGAGGCTTATGCCCAGTATCTAAAACTAAAACCGGGTGTTTTACAAGCTTATATTGAAAACAAACGCGGCGACCTGCTGCAGGTGATGGGCGAATACTCCCAGGCGCTGGCTGCCTACCAGAATGCCGCACAAGCCGCGCAACTGACCCCGGCTACGGCTATTGAGCTTAAGGTGGGGCGCATGTATGCCCGGGTAGGCGATGTGAAAAACGCCCTGCGCACCTACCTGGCGGTCTATGACTCTACCCAGAACGAATATTACCGTGCCCAGGCTAACTTTCTGGCCGGGCAGGCGTACATCAGCATGGGAGAATACCAGCAAGCCTTTGCCCGCTACCAGGATTCCATCAACAATTATCCGCGCGCTTACGACAGCTACTCCGGGCTGGTGGCGCTGGTGAATGCCGGCGTGGCGGTGGATGAACTCTCGCGCGGCATGACGAATTACTATGCCGGGCAGTACGGCTATGCCATCGAGGCGTTCAACCGCTACCTTGCGCGCACCCCCAACCACGACGGTCAGGCGCACCATTTTAAGGCGCTTTCCCTGCAAATGCTGGAACGCCCGCAGGAGGCGATTGCTGAGTGGGATGCGCTCATCCGCGACCACGGAAAAGACCGCTTCTGGGCGGCGGCCTGGGATGAAAAAGCCTACACCCAGTGGACACAGCTCAACCAGTATTCCGAAGCCTCCCGCACGCTGCTGGAGTTTGTGAGGCGTTCGCCGCAATCCCCTGAGGCGCCCTCTTACCTTTTTGAAGCTGCGCGCATCTTGGAGCGCAATAACAAGCTGGTTGAGGCTGCCCCAATCTGGGAGCGGACCATGACGGAGTACCCGGCATCCGAGTGGGGCTTCCGTTCTCTGCTGCTGGCCGGCGTGACGTACTACCGCATCCCCGATTACCCCAAAGCGCTGACCGTTTTCCAGCGGGCCGCGGCTCTTTCCGCGGAGCCGGGGGAGCAATCGGCTGCTTATCTGTGGATTGGCAAGGTGCAGCAGGCGCAGGGGGATACGATTTCTGCGCGTACCAGCCTGGAGGTAGCCGCGCAACGCGACCCCACCGGTTATTACAGCGAGCGGGCTGCTGAAATGCTGCAAGGGATGCTGCCGTTTACCAGTCTGCAGGCCTTCAAGCCGCAGGCCATCAGCAGCGATGAGCGCCGCCTGGCCGAAGGGTGGCTGCGCATCACGTTTAACTTTCCGGCTGAAACAGACCTGGGCTCGCTGGGCGACTTGGCACAGGATGCGCGCATTGCACGCGGTAATGCCTTCTGGGAGTTGGGGTTGTATGCCGAGGGGCGCAATGAGTTTGAAGCAGTGCGCGAGGAAATTGTTAAAGACGCGGCAAGGAGCTTCAGGTTGATGAATCACATGGTGAAGATTGGTTGTTACCGCACGGCCATCCTGCTCAGCCGCGAGATCCTCAACCTGGCTGGCATAGATGCTGCCGGTACGGCTATGGCGCCCACATACCTCAACCATGTGCGCTTTGGCCTGTTTTTCCGGGAGGATATCGTGGCTGCCGCGCAGGCTGAAAAGTTCAACCCATACCTGCTCTACAGCGTCATCCGCCAGGAGAGCCTGTTTGAGGGGTTTGCTTATTCCAGCGCAGGAGCGCGGGGGCTGATGCAAATCATGCCTGCCACCGGCGCGGAAATTGCCCGGCAAATGGCCTGGCCTCCCAATTATGATGAAGCAAACCTTTTGCGCCCGGTGATTAACCTGCGCATGGGGGCGCGTTACCTGGCGCGCCAGCGGGATGGCTTCGGCGGAGACCTGTTTGCCGCCCTGGCAGCCTACAACGGCGGGCCGGGCAATGCCCAGGCGTGGCGCGAGCTTTCCGGCGGCGACCCCGACCTCTTCCTGGAGGTTATCCGGATCAAAGAAACCCGTGATTACGTCATGCGCATCTATGAGAACGCCTGGTTGTACCAGAAGGTATATGGAACATTAAAACCCTGAAAGTTGTGAGGCTTTCAGGGTTCCATAAGGGTGGAGTTAATTCAGCTAAATCATCAACGCAATCGGGCGTTCGATGTATTCAGCCAGTTTTTGCATAAAGCGGGCGCCTTCAGCACCATCTGAGACGCGGTGATCCACCGAAATGGTGGCGTTCATGCGCATCCCGGCCCGCACTTCACCTTCCACCACCACCGGCACCGCCTGTGCTGAGCCGACCGCTAAAATGGCGGCTTCTGGTGGATTGATGATGGCGGTGAAATGGGCAACATCAAACATGCCCAGGTTGCTGATAGAGAAAGTGGAGCCTTCGATATCCTCCGGGCGCACCTTGCCGGAGCGCGCGCGGGAAACCATCTCTTTGACTTCAGCAGAGATCTGGCGCACCGGTTTCAGGTCGGCGTCGCGGCACACGACGGTCAGCAGGCCGGAATCGAGCGCTACGGCAATACCGATGTTGACGTGCCCATAGCGGATAATCTCGTTGGCGGCAAGCGAGGCGTTGAGGTTGGGGAACTGCCTGAGGCACAGGGCGACCGCCTTGACCAAAAAGTCGTTAACCGAGAGTTTTTGCTCTTCGGGCAGTAGAGCGTTGACCTGTTTGCGCAAATCCAGCAGGGCGGCAACATCGTAGGCGTGGGTCACATAGAAATGCGGGAATTGCTGCTTGGATTCCACCATGCGCCGCGCAATCGCTGCGCGCAGTTTATCAACGGGCACGCGTAGGTCTTCAGGCGCGGTGGTGACGGGCGCAAAAGTGGGCGCAGGCAGGGCAGAGGGCGTGGGTTGGGCGGCTGCCTGGACTGGCGCAGCTTTAAGGGCGGTTTCGATATCCTTGCGCACAATGCGCCCACCCGGGCCGCTTCCCTTGAGCTGGCTCAAGTCCACGCGGGCGTCCTGAGCCATCTTGCGGGCCAGCGGCGAGGCTTTGACAGGTCCACCGGGAGCCGGGGCTGGTGTTGAGGGCTGGGCCGGGCTTGCGGGGGTAGCGGCAGGTTTTTGGGCTGCTTCTGCGGGTTTGGCTCTTTGAGGCGCGGGGGTGGGGGCTTCCAGCTTTTCTCCGGGGGCGGCGATGATCGCAATGGGGGTGCCAACCGGGACAATATCCTTTTGCGCCACCAGGTGGCGGGCGACGACGCCGGTGTAGGGAGACTCAACCTCTACCGTAGCTTTGTCGGTCTCAATTTCGGCGAGAACTTCACCCTTGTTAATCGCGTCACCCTCGGCTTTGACCCACCGGACCAGGGTGCCTTCAGCCATGTCAAAACCCAGCTTGGGCATTTGCACGGTCTCTGCCATTAGAGCACCTCCTTAACGGCGGCAACCACATCTTCAACTTTGGGCAAGGCCGAT
Source organism: uncultured Anaerolineaceae bacterium (assembly GCA_964453035.1). Classification (GTDB taxonomy): domain Bacteria; phylum Chloroflexota; class Anaerolineae; order Anaerolineales; family Anaerolineaceae; genus CAYVOX01. The sequence goes on along the minus strand of CAYVOX010000144.1, from coordinate 503 downwards.
TGTTCCAGCGTGCGGTTGTAGGGCAGGGGCACTTCCAACTGCGCCACGCGCTTGATGGGCGCATCTACGTAATCAAAGGCCTGCTCGTAAATGCGGGCTGAAACTTCAGCGCCAACGCCGTAGGATTTCCAACCTTCCTCAACAATCACGGCCCGGTTGGTTTTCTTGAAGGATTCGATCACCGGTTCCATATCCAGAGGGCGCAGGGTGCGCAGGTCAACAATTTCGGCTTCAATCCCTTCTTTGGCCAGCAGGTCGGCAGCTTTGGTGGAGATTTCCAGCATCTTGGAGTAAGTCACGATGGTTACATCTTTGCCGGGACGCTGCACGGTGGATTTGCCGATGGGCACCACAAAATCGCCTTCGGGTACCTCGCCGCGGGTCTGGTACAGGGTGGCATGTTCAATAAAAAGGATGGGGTCGTTACTGCGGATGGCGGCTTTGAGCAGGCCCTTGGCATCCGCCGGGGTGCCGGGCGAAACCACTTTGAGGCCCGGGAAGTG
>CAYVOX010000143.1:0-8169 GCA_964453035.1 uncultured Anaerolineaceae bacterium | reverse complement strand
GCTCTTGACTTTTCCATTTTGCCCCCTATACTGATAATCATCACCCCGGAGGTGTGAGCAAATGGCCGTAGCGCCAGCGATTGGCCTGGGTTTGCTGGTGGTGTTCCTGTTGGGCGGCGCCTTAACCTATTGGATGGTGGGCCTGTTCATCAAGCGCAAGCGTGTCCAGCAGGCGCTGCACCCGGATGCCGCCCGGCAGGCCGCCATTGATAACTGGACCGAGGAGCGCATCAGCAAAATTGCCGTCGCCGGGGGAATTTTCACCATCGGGCTGCTCATCCTCTCCTTTTTCATCCTGCCGCGCACATGGTTTATTGCCGCCTGGATTGGGTTGACCGTCCTCGGTATTTTGTTTGGCATCTTCACCTTTGTCGTTGACGATTTCAGCAAAACCACGGTGATCTACCCGCGCAAGGAAGCGCCGCGCCCTGCTGAAACCCCACCACCCCGCCCGGCAGCGCCGCCACCCGCGCCCCTACCTCCGACACCCACCGATAACCCCTACCGCGACTTACTGGTGAAGGTGCGCTACGATACCGCCCTTGCCGAGCGTCTCATCGCCTACGAGCGCACGCGCGCCCCCAACGCAACGGTGGATGACCTGTGCCGGAATGCCATCGCGCGCCTGGAGCACGACAACGGCTAACCAACTCCCCTTGAGGATAGTACTGTGAACGCTTCCCACACAGAGATTGACACCCTTACCCGGGTAGAAGTCATCCACCGCCTGTTGGAGAAGGTGAGGGCCTGTTACATATTCCCTGAGGTTGGCGAAAAAATTTGTGAGCGGCTGCAAAAGCGCCTCGATGACGGTGATTATGAAGGTATCAGCGAAGGAGATTTTTTTGCCTACGCCCTGACGACTCACCTTCAGGAGGTCAATCACGACGAGCACCTGTGGGTACGCTGGCATGCGCAGCCCCTGCCCGAGCATGACGGGCAGTTGCGTCAAAATCCGGCATGGCAGGCGGAACGGGAGATGGAAGCCAGGCTGGATAATTACGGCTTGCACAGGCTGGAGCGGCTGCCCGGCAACGTGGGCTACCTGGAGGTACGCTATTTTCACCGCCCGGAATGGGGCGGCGCATCTGTCACTGCCGCGATGGTGTTTTTGGCGCACACCAACGCGCTGATCCTTGACCTGCGCGGGTGCCTGGGCGGGTTCCCGGGTATGGTGGCACAGGTGTGCGGCTGCCTGTTCTCGCAGCCGGTTCCTCTGGCGCGGATTGAGTGGCATGATGACGGCACCACCCAGGAATTCTGCGCCAACCCAGAGGGCACGCCCCAACCACTGGCCGAGGTGCCCGTTTACGTTCTGACCAGCCAGCGCACCTTTTCTGCAGGCGAGATGTGCGCTGCGGTATTGCAATCTCGCAAGCGCGCGGTTGTGGTGGGCGAAAAAACCGACGGCGGCGCGCACCCGGGCGCTTCTTACCGGTTGCACGCGCATTTTGAGGCGTTCATCCCCATTGGGCGCGTGACTGATCCGGTTACCGGTGGGGATTGGGAGGGGGTAGGCGTGACGCCGGATATCGCCATCCCACAGCAGCACGCGCTCCAGGCGGCCTACAACATGGCGCTCAAAGCCATCCTGGCAAACCTGGGCAATTCGCCGGGCGGGCCGCACAAGGCGCTGGCAAACGAAGCACAAGAGGCGCTGAGGGAACTGGAGGAAAGCAGAAAAATTTGCCCGGCGTGCGGTTATTCCAACCCTCTGTACCGGGCCAGGTGTAAGAACTGCGGGGAGCCGGTTTCCGGTTAACCGGAGCGAACAAGATGTGAACAATGTTAACGCGAGGTCCCTATGACCAGAGCCATGATGATCAACAACAAACCCCACCAGGAGAGATGGAGATGCTGCACACCAGCCGGTTAGCTTTCAAACCCTGCAGCAGCGGGAGCATGGCGTGATGCAATCACTGGCGCCCGGCTCTGAACCCGCCCCGCGTGGTCAGCGCAAAAAGCCGTCCCTGGTTTGCGAGGGACCCTTAGTCAGCGGGACACAGGTTTTTCAATTGGTTGTAACGCTGGTTGTTTTAGCCCTTTTGAGCGCCATCTGCTGGATGACGGCGCTAAAGAGTGGCGCGTTGAATCTGCAAAGCCTGTTCCTGGCTGCGCTGGGCGCCGGGGTTACCTTCCTTTTTATCCTGACAATCTCCATTTGCTGGGTTGAGATTAAGCAGGATAGGGCAAAACGCGCGCAGAAGAAAACCTGGCTTAAGAACGCTGTTGCTGCGCAAGCCGTTATTGTTGAAAGAAAAGAAGAATACGATCCTTACGGGGAGAGCGTCGAGCAGGCCTGGCAGCATCACCTGGCCCTGCGCCTGCCGCCATCCGCTTTTCCCAATTCGCAACCGCCCGTCGTCTGGGCTCGTGTCAACTCCGCGACTTATGATCGGGCCGCACAGAGCAGTACCGTCAATATCTATTACGCGCCCACCGACCCTTACCTGTTCCTCATCGAAGGGGAATAATCCCCACCGCAGCCAGTGCTGCCTGGCAAGGGTGCGGTTTGTCTTACCTTGCCCCGCACCATTGTCCCCCACCATTGTAAAATAAAACCAATGCCCACCAACCCCTTTTCCCTGGTACCGTTAACCAGCCGGCAGGTTGACCTGCTGCTGCCCTGGCTGGACCTGTACGAGACGGCTTTTCCGGCTCATGAGAAGGTGCTGGTCTCTGACCATCTCAGAATCTTGGAGCAAAAGGAGCAGGGAGGGGGACAGGATCACCTGCTGCTGGCTGTGCTGGATGAGGGCGGCAGCTTTGCGGGGCTGGTGCGCTGCCAGCTGCTGCCGGAGGTGGGGGCGGCGTTGCTGTGGTACCTGGCGATCGAACCCCGCCTGCGCAGCACGGGATTGGGAGCACAGGTGTACCGGCAACTGCTCAGGCAGGTGGATGACGGGGTGATCAAAGCCCTGGTGTTCGAGGTGGAGATCCCTGAACTGCAGGAGAACGAAAATGGGCGCCAGAATGCGCAGCGGCGGATGGAATTTTACCGGCGGCAGGGGGCGCGGCTGCTGGGGGGTGTTACCTATATGCAGGACGTGGGCAGCCACGTGCCGCCCACGCCCATGCATTTAATGGTTCATCCACTGCAACCGCTTGCGCCTGAGGAGGCTTTTGCGCTGGCCAAAGCCATCTTTGGCGGGGCGCTGGCGCAGGTGGCAGCGGTGACGCTGGATTGACTTCTACTTCTTCACATTCCAGAGCAGCACGCTGCCGTCGCCGCCACCGGCGGTGTACAGGCCTTTGCCATCGGGGCTGAAGGAGGCACCCCAGATCATCCCCCAATGCTCGGTGAAGGTTTTGATAGGCTCCCAGGTGGCGGTATCGTAGAGGGTGAGCTTGCCGTCATAATCACCCACGGCCAGCACGCTGCCATCCGGGGAGAGGGCCAGGCCGTGGATATGCTGGCTGAGGCCGGTGAGTTGCTTAACCTGGCGGCTGGTGGAAATATCAGCGGTGAAAACGTAGTTGTAACTGGCGCACACCAGAGTGTTGTCGGGCAGGAAGAGCATCTCGAAGACGCTGTCGGCGCCCAGCCAGAGCTCAGTTTCTTTTTTATTGGTGGTCATGTTATAGGCAAAGACCACTTCGGTGTCGCCGCCGGCCAGCAGGTATTTTCCATCCGGGGTGTAGAGCAGCGAGAAAATTTCAGTGGGGAAGCCGGTGAATTTGACCACCTGCTTGCCGGAGGCCACGTCCCAGATGATGATCGACTGGTCGTCGCTGCCGGAGGCCAGGTAGCGCTCATCAGGCGAGAAGGTGAGGGCGTAGATGGGCTTGAGGTGGCCCTGCAGCCGCGACTTTTCCCTGCCGGCGGCCACATCCCACAGGCTGACGTCTTTATCACCGCCGGAAGCAGCCAGTTTTCCGTCTTTGGTCACTGCCACGCTGTTAACCATATCTGAGCCCACCATGGTTTTGACCAGCCCCAGGGTGGCAGAGTCGAGCACCCTCACCTGATTGCCGACGCCGATGAAAATTTGATGGGGATTGACGGATTGGGTCATCGCCTGGATGTAGGCCGAGAAGCCGGTAATTTCGCCGATTTTGGAACGATTGGCGATATCCCAGGCACGCACCGTACCATCCCACGAGCCGCTGATTAAATTCTTACCGCTGGTGGTGAAGCGCAGCGAGCGGGCCAGGTAGGTGTGACCTGAAAGCCTGGTTTCCTCTTTGCCATCCCGGATGTTTATCACAGAAATATCGCCGTTGAGGAAGCCTGCGGCGAAACGCGCGCCATCGGGCGAGATGCGCACATCGGTGGTGGAGGCGGTGGGCTTGATGTTATACAGTCGGGTGCCTTTGGCTACATCCCAGGCAAAAATCTCGCCGGTGGCGCTGGAAGAGATGGCGACATCTCCGGCAGGGGTGATATCCACCGCGAAAATCTCTGACATGTGACCGGGCATAGCCTTGAGGTTGGTGCCTTTCTCAACATTCCAGACCTTGACGAACATATCGCGCGAGCCTGAGACAAGCAGCTTGCCGTCGCCGGAGAAGCGGACAGAATTGACCAGGTCGGTGTGAGCTGAAATTTTATGAATTGGGTTACCGGTAGCCATATCCCAGATGATGATGGTTTTATCCCAGCCGCCGGTTGCTAATAGCCCCGTAGAACTGAAATCGACGGCGGTAAGCCAATCGGAATGGCCAAAGAGGGTTTTGATTGCCGAGCCGGTGGCGGCGTCCCAGAGGGTGACGCCGTTGGTGTCGCCAACGGCGGCGATGGTTTTGCCATCCGGCGAGAAGGCGGCATCGCGCACGGCAAATCGCGTGATGCTCTTCCAGAGGGTCTTCAAGTTGGCGGCATCGAACAGCCACAGTCCCTGGGAAGTGCCGACGAGCAGTTTGGTTTCATCCGGAGAAAGGTCCACTTTGCGGATGGTGCCTGCGCCCCACTTGCGAGAGGTGGTGAGCCCGGCAGCGTTCTTGGCGGTGATCACCTGGGCAACCGGCGCGGGGGTGGCTGTAGCGCTGGGTTTAACGGTTGGCACGGCGGTGGGAACCTCGGTGGGCGGCGCAACGGTGGCGGTGGGCAGGAGGGCAGCCAGCGTCTCCTTGAGGGGCGGCTGCGTGGCGGTGACCTGCGCGGCGGTGGTGGGCTGGACCGGCGCGGTGGGCACAGCGGTTTCTTGCACCATGGAAGGCAGGCTGCAACTGAGGGTGGTCAGGACGACCGTCAGCAGGACGATGAGCGTTTTCAGGTTAATTCGGCGGGAAGCAGACATGGGGGGAACCTCCGGGTTGAAACGGATTAAGAATTGATTTTCTATGATTATAGGTTGAAACCTGGTCTTAACAGCCCGGTTTGCAAAAATGTTATTTGACCGCCGCGCAGATATCCAAAAATTCTTGACAGGTCCTCCCCTCTGGCATAGAATCACCTCAACAAACGCATACACTCCTTCGGGGCAGGGTGCAGGAGCTGCGGCTCCCCATTCCCGACCGGTGGTAAACCCCACGAGCGCGCAAGCGCATGACCTGGTGTAATTCCAGGGGCGACGGTACAGTCCGGATAGAAGAAGGATTAACGGCAGCGCAGGACGGCCTGTTGCGCTGCAAATTGCCCCGAAGCGTGTTAATCTTCGGGTTTTTTGTTGCCTTTTACCGTGAATTCAAGACGCCTGCTGCAAACCCTCCTCCACCACTCCGCCTGGCTGCCGCTGGGCGTGCTGGCGTTGGCCACCCTGGCCTGGGAGGCGGCGGCGCAGTGGAGCGGGCTGCCAGCCTTCATTTTGCCCACCCCGCAGGGCGTGGCGCTGCGCGCCTGGCAGGCGCTGCAAGATGGCAGCCTGGCGCTGCACGCCGGCACCACCCTGCTGGAAGTGGCGCTGGGGCTGGCGCTGGGTGGGGGGACGGCCTGCGTGCTGGGTTACTGGCTGGCGCGCTCGCCCCTGCTGGAAAAACTGCTCTCGCCGTACCTGGTGGCCAGCCAGGCGGTGCCGGTGGTGGCGATTGCTCCGCTTTTGGTCATCTGGTTTGGACCGGGCCTGTTCAGCAAGGTGCTGGTGTGCGCGCTGACCGTGTTCCTGCCGGTGCTGGTCAACACGGTGGTGGGGCTGCGCCAGGCGCCGCAATCACTGCGCGACCTGATGTTGAGCCTGCGCGCCACGCGCGGACAGATGCTTCGCTACCTGGAGTTCCCCGCGGCGCTGCCGGTGCTGCTGGGCGGGCTGCGCATCGGCGCCACACTGGCGGTGATCGGGGCTGTGGTCGGTGAGTTCGTCGGCTCGGACCGCGGGCTGGGTTTCCTGGTCAACGTGGGGCGGGGGCAATACGATACCGCGCTGGTGTTTGTGGCGGTCTTTACGCTGGTGGGGATGGCGCTGGCGATGTACGGGCTGGTGCTGTGGCTTGAAAAACGTCTGCTGGTATGGAAAAGATAATCATGAAGAAACACATTGTTGCCGTAATGTTGATTTTACTGGTGGTGGGCTGCTCGCGCCCGCTCAGCACGCCAACCGCAAGCGAGTTGGTCAGCATTCGCCTGCCGGTGGGCTATATTCCCAACGTGCAGTTTGCCCCGCTCTACGTGGCGATGGAGAAAGGTTACTTCCGCGAGGAGGGGCTGGATGTGAAGCTGGATTACTCCATGGAGACGGACGGCGTGGCGTTGGTGGGGGCGGGGACGATCCCGTTTTCGATTGCCTCCGGCGAGCAGGTACTGCTGGGGCGTGCCCAGGGCCTGCCGGTGGTGTACATCCTGGCGTGGTACCAGCGTTACCCGGTGGGCGTTTCGGCGCCAGCCGGGCTGGGGGTGCGCCAGCCGGGGGATTTGCGCGGCAAGCGCATCGGGCTGCCGGGGCTTTACGGGGCCAGTTACATCGGGCTGCGCGCCCTGCTGGAAGCGGGCGGGCTGAAGGAAAGCGACGTGACGCTGGAATCGATTGGCTTTAACCAGGTGGAGGCGCTGCTGGCCAAACGGGTGGACGCAGTGGTGATTTACACGCCCAACGAGCCAGTGCAACTGGCGGCAAAAGGCTTTGCCGTGGAGACCTTGAGCACCGCGGATTACCTGCCGCTGGTGGGCAACGGGTTGATTTCCAACGAGCAGGTGGTGCGCGAGCAGCCCGAACTGGCCCGCAAGATGGCGCGGGCCATGCTGCGCGGCATGCAAACCGCCCTGGATGACCCCGCCGCGGCCTACGCCCTTTGCCAGGCCTACGTGGAAGGGCTGGCCCAGGCCGACCAGGCGGTGCAGCGCGCGGTGCTGGCGGCCTCGATGGAGTTGTGGAAAGCGCCGCGGCTGGGGGTTTCTGAGGCGGCGAACTGGACGAACATGCAGGCAATCCTGCTCAAGATGGGCCTGCTCAAGGCGCCGCTGGATACCGCCCAGGCTTTTAGCAACGCCTTCCTTCCCTGAGCCATGCACGCCGCCGCGACCGCCTTCCTTGAAATTGATAACCTGAGCGTGACCTTCCCGCCCGAGAACGGCAGTGGCGCGGTGGAGGCGCTGCGCGAGGTGAGCTTTTCGATGGTGGCGCAGGAGTTTGTGTGCGTGCTGGGACCTTCGGGCAGCGGCAAATCTACCCTGCTGCGGGTGCTGGCGAGCCTGGTGCGCCCCACGGGGGGGGAGGTGCGTTTTGCCGGTGCAAGCGAGACGCGGGTGGGTATGGTATTCCAGCAGGCCAACCTCATGCCGTGGCGGCGCGCGCTGGAAAACATCACCCTGCCGCTGGAACTGGCCGGGGTGAGCGCAGACGAGGCACGCCGCCGGGCGCTGGAACTGGTGCAGTTGACCGGCCTGCAGGGTTTTGAAGCCACCTGGCCGGGAGACCTTTCCGGCGGGATGGCGCAGCGCGTGGCACTGGCTCGCGCTCTGATCCAGCAGCCGGACTTGCTGCTGCTGGATGAGCCGTTTGGTTCGCTGGATGCCCTCACCCGCGAGCGCATGGGCGCGGAGCTGCTTAATTTATGGCAGGCACGCCGCACCACGGTGGTGATGGTGACGCACTCCATCTCAGAAGCCTTGCTGCTGGCCGACCGCGTGCTGGTGTTCACGCCGCGCCCGGGCACGGTTGAGCTGGACCTGGCGGTGGATTTGCCCCGCCCGCGCCAGGAGGAAGTGCGCTTCACAGCGCAATTTGCCGCGCTGGCGCGCCAACTGCGCGGGGCCATTGCCTGAACCCGACCTGAAAATTGTAGTAGGGTGCGTTC
>CAYVOX010000142.1:0-8190 GCA_964453035.1 uncultured Anaerolineaceae bacterium | reverse complement strand
GGGTGGGCTGGCTTTGCGTTGGCGGTGGTGGGGTTAGCGTGTCAGCCGGAAGCGTGGCAACGGGCTGGTTGGAAAGGAGCAAGAATGCGCCTACGGCTAGAGCTGAAAAGGCGAGCAAACCAATCACCAACGCGACAGGGGAGACCTTTTTTTGCGGCTGGCTGGCTGGAGTGGCAAGGGGAATCGGCGCAGGGGTTGGGGATGCAGCAACAGGGCGAAGCGGGGTGCTGATGCTGCCGCGCACTGTGGAATCGGTTGTCATGCCAGGAGCCGAGAGGGGCACGGCTGCGGCGGTGGGCGCGTTAAGGCCGGCTACAGGGGAAACAGAGAGCAAGGCCAGGCGGAATTCGTTGGCATTGGGGTAGCGGTCTTGCGGTTTGACAGCCATGGCGCGTTCAATCACCCGGGCAAAGCGCTCGGTGAGTTCAGGATTGTGGGTGCGTATGGGGGTGAGCAGGGCGCTACCCATGGCGCGGGCGAGGGCATCCTCAGGGATTTTGCCGGTGACGGCAGCATAGAGGGTGGCGCCGAGGGCATAGATATCTGAGGCGGGCGTGGTACCCTGGCCGTACTGCTCTGGAGGAGCATAGCCGGGGGTAAGGGCTTGTGCGCCGGTGGTGGTGGCCTGACCAGGTTTGGATATCTTGGCAAGCCCAAAATCCACCAGGAAAACCTGCCCGGTGGGGGTGATTTTTATGTTGCCGGGTTTGATATCGCGGTGGATGACGGGAGGAGTTCGGCTGTGCAGGTAGGCGAGCGCATCGCAGGCGGCAACGCCGATGGCAACAGCTTCATCTTCGCTGATGCTCCGGTGGGTGAGGCGCTGGCGAATATCGTCGCCCTCGATGAAATCCATAACCAGGTACTGTCCCTGGTCTGAAATCACGAAATGGTCGGTGACGCGGGGAAGATTGGGATGGCGCAGGGCAGCGAGCAGGGTGGCTTCGCGGTGGAACTGGCGGGTGGCTTCCTCTGAGGAGAAGAGGTTCTCTTTTAGGGCTACTTCAACGCCGAGGCTTTCATCCTGGGCACGGTAGATGGCCCCCATGCCGCCCTGGGCAATCACTGCGGTGATGCGGTAACGATTGTTGAGGTGAGCGCCAACTTCCAGCGGCATAAAAAGCCTCCCTGCCTATTGGTTTTGAGTTACAGGACGCCAGACGGGGCCGAAGTCAAAACCGGGGTCGGAGGTGAGCTGGGCTCGGTCTCCGCCGTTGATGAGCATGCGGTAGATATCGTGGTTCTTGCCGTCAGGCCAGCTTTCGAAGACAATCCAAAAACCATCGGGTGAGACGGTGGGGTTTGAAACTGGTCCGATGCTCGCGCCGCTGGGTGGGATGCGAATTTCTTTGGTTGAGCCTTGATCCTGAATGCGCATTCCCAGGAAGTAGGGAATGGCGGCATTGGCTTTGTACTGGCTGTAGAGGATGTATTGACCATCGGGGGTAAAAGCCGGGTGCTGGCTGAACAGGTTGGCTTCGCTGAGGTTGAACTGACTGGGGTTCTCGCCCCGGTCGCCCATGACGAAGATTTGCGCTCCGAGGCTCTGGCGGACAAAGGCGAGCATTTTGCCGCTGGGAGACCAGGTGGGGCTGTAATCGTTGTATCTTGAGCTGGAGACGTTGACGCTGACTTTGTCTTCGAACGAATAGACAAGGATTTGCTGCTTTGCGCTGATCAGTGAGGTGTAAGCGATGCGTTTGCCGTCCGGAGACCAGGCGGGGTCGTAATCGCCTTCCGGGTTGAGCGGAACAGGCAGGGCCTGGATGTTACTGCCGTCAGCATCCATGATGAAAATGCGCCCGCCAGGGTAACCGCTATCGGATTTGTTGAGGCAGGGGCTGATAAAGGCGATTTGCAAGCCGTCGGGCGACCATTCCGGCTGACAGGCGCCGTTGGGAAGACGGGTTAATTGTTCCAACTGGCTGCCGTCAACATTCATCAACCAGATTTGCATGGAACCAGTCCGGTTGGAGGCAAAGGCAATCTGCTCGCTACCGCCCACCGGGGTGGGTTTGATGGTTGAGACGGTTGCGGAAGGCTTTGGCGGTGTGACCGCAGGGGAGGTCGCTGGATTTTCGGGCGGTACTGTACCTGTTGGCGCGGCGGCTGGGAGCGAGGCGGTTGGCACGAGAGACGCGGTGCGGGTGGGTTGCCCGGTCGGTTGCAGGGTGGGAGCGGGGTTCATCAATAGTGACGGGTTGAGGGTGATAATGAGCACCACGCCCAGGACGATCAGTGCCAGGGTGAGCGTGATCCACCGGGTTCTCTTGATGCGCAGCTTTTTGCGGGAAGGGGGACGCGAAATGGGCAGGGCGCTTTCTTCTTCGGCTTCTTCACCTTCAAAGGGAGGGGTGGAAGGCGGCGGGGGGACAGTGGGGCGTTTCTGGCGTGCGGAGTAGAGCTCGGCGGCATCAATGAGCGCTTCGCGAAATTCTTCGGCGGTCTGGTAGCGTTTTTCGGGCTCAACCTCAAGGGATTTTTCTACCACGGCAGCAATACGACGGTTGACCCTGGGTTGGAAGGTGCGCAGCGGGGTCAGTTCGGATTTGCCGGTGGCACGTTCCAAACCGTCTTCGGGAATCACGCCGGTGAGGGCGGCGTAGAGGGTGGCACCGAGCGAGTAGATATCGGTGCGGGCGTCCGTCCGCCCGGTGCCGTATTGCTCGGGGGGAGAGTAGCCGGGGGTCATGGCGCGGGCTCCGGTTGTGGTGACCTGGTTGCCTTGCATTACTTTAGCCAGGCCAAAATCCACCAGAACGACATTGCCTTCAGGGGTGATGCGGATGTTACCAGGTTTGACATCCCGGTGGACGACAGCGGGTTCACGCGAGTGCATGTAGTTGAGGGCTTCGCAAATGCCGATGGCGATGAGGAGGGCTTCTTTTTCAGGAAGGTATTTAACGCGGTCAATGCGGGCGCGTAAATCTTCACCCTCGATATAGTCCATCACCATATATTGACCCTGGCTGTTGGAGAAGTAATCGCGCACGCGAGGCAGATTGGGATGGTGCAGGCTGGCGAGAATATTGGCTTCTCGCTGGAACTGGCGGGCGTATTCGTCGGTGAGGAAGAGATTTTCCTTGACGGCGACGGAAATACCGAGGTTCTCATCTACGGCGTGGTAAATAGCTCCCATGCCTCCCTGTCCGAGGATGGAGAGGATGCGGTAGCGGTTGTTGAGGAGAAAGCCGGCAGAGAGGGTCATGTTAGTGTGATAACTTTATCATTTTACCCAAGAAAAATGGATAGTGCAACGCAGAGTTGATAAGAAAAAACACATTTGAGGCATGCTATAATCAGGGTTATTAGAAGGATGGCCTTGACTGATGAACCTGGATATCACTACTGCGGTTAAAGCTGCCATTTTTTTCGTTCTGGCAGGGGTGGCGATAAGCATTTTACTGGGGGTACAGTCCATCCGTGCAGGACGAAAATTGCTGTATTTTCGCAAACGCCGCGATCTAATGGTGCGCGGGTGGCGTTTGATTTTTCTGGCTGTTTTCCTGGCAGCAGCAGCGCTGCTGTTGAGTAATTTCGCCGAACCGTTGGCCTACCAGGTGTTTCCACCTTCGCCGACCATCACTCTGACCTCTACGGTGACCCAAACGGCAACCATCACCCTGACGCCGACCATCACATTGACGCCAACCATCACGCCGACCATTTCCATTACGCCGACGCCGTTTATTCCCACATCCGTTTATCTTAAATTTACCTCCGTGGTGACGCCCAACCCTGAGGCTGTCTTTAGCCGGCCTCAATTCGCCAAAGAAATCTCCAAAGACAACCAACCAGTTAATCCTACACGCGAATTCGCAAACCCGGTAGGGAAAATCTATGGAGCTTACAGTTTCGATAAGATGAAAGCTGGCTCGCAGTGGACGGCGCTGTGGGTGCGGTTGAGCGACCAGGCCATCCTGTGCATCGAATCGGGACCGTGGCTGGGCAGCACCGGTGGCTATGGCTATTCGGAATGCGTGCCGAGCGCCGATCAATGGCTGCCGGGTGATTATGAAATGCAAATCTTCGTGGGGGTGGAATGGAAGGGAACAGGGCGCTTTACGGTGACCGGAAACCCGCCCCCGCCGCCCTCAGCGACGGTAACCAGCACGCCCACGCGAACGCCACTACCCACGGCTACCATTACTTTAACGCCAACCCCCACAACAACAGCCACACCGCTGCCGCCGACCTGGACACCGGTTCCCTCCGATACCCGCTGGCCTTCTCAGACGCCGACACCGTAATCAAATGACAACTGATGAAGGCGCGCTCAAAGCCGAGGCGATTTGCGCCGCAATGCTGGCGTTGTTGCGCAGCAAGGCCAGGTTGGCCTGCAGGCTGGAGCCCTCACTGAGCTGATTGACGCGCTGCAGGAGGAAGGGCGTGACGGCTGAGCCGGTGATGCCTTTCATTTTTGCCTCTCGAACCGCCTGCTGGATGGTGGCTTCGATCTTTTCTGCGGGGATGGCAAACCGGGTAGGCGGGGGAGCGACAACCAGAATGGCACTGTCAAGTCCGATTGACCAGTGCGCCCGGGCGATGGCTGCCACTTCGGCGGGTGATTCGACACGCTGGGTGACCTTACAACCGCTGGAGGGGGAGAAAAAGGCCGGAAATTCATCCGTCATAAAACCGAGCACTGGCACGCCGTTGGTTTCAAGAACTTCAAGGGTGGCGGGCAGGTCGAGGATGGATTTTGCGCCAGCGCAGACAACAATCATGGGGGTACGCGCCAGTTCTGGCAGGTCGGCGGAAATATCAAAGGGAGCATCGCGGTGGACGCCGCCAATGCCGCCAGTGGCAAAAACCTTGATGCCAGCGTGGTGCGCGGCAATTAGCGTACCGGCAACGGTTGTACCGCCTGATTCAGCGCGCGCGATGGCGAGGGCGAAATCACGGCGGCTGATTTTGCGGGTGTTTTGCGCATCAGCGAGTTCGATCAGTTCAGAGGTGGTTAGTCCGACGTGGATTTTGCCATTGAGCAGAGCAATGGTCGCCGGGACGGCGCCCTGGGAGCGGACCTCAACCTCGAGTTGTTGAGCCAGCTCCAGATTTTGCGGGCGAGGCAGTCCGTGAGTGATGACGGCTGATTCCAGCGCAACCACGGGTCTTTCAATGCGGAGGGCGGCGGTAACTTCCGGGGCGAGGATGAAGGCAGGGGGTAATTTAAGTGAAGGCATGGGACACTCCTTTGAGATAATCGGATTCTACCCGAAAATCAGCTCAAACAGGTGAGGGGGGCATCGGGTATAATTTACGCGATGACCACTGAACAGAAAACACTGCCTGCAACGACGTCTCAGCTGCGAAAGATAATTCCGGGCTTGCTGCTGGGATTTCTGGCAATTTTGGCGGTGAGCCTGGTTGGCGATTTGCGCCAGGTGGGCGATTTGATGGTGCATTTCAACTGGTGGATCTTCCCGGCGGCGCTGGCATTCACCCTGTTCAATTACTCATTGCGCTTCGTTAAATGGCATTTCTACATTGGCCAGGTGGGAGGAAGACACCTTGACTGGCGGCAAAGCTTGCGCCTGTTCGTGGCGGGTTTCCCGCTGGCAGTATCACCGGGCAAGGTGGGCGAGGTGCTGAAGGCTGTGTGGCTTAAGCATTACACGGGCATACCGGTGGCGCGGGGTGTTTCGGTGGTGGTGGCGGAGCGGATCAGCGATGGGCTGGCGGTGCTGCTGCTCTCCACATTGGGGGTGATCGCCTATCCGCAGTACTGGCCGGCTTTTTTGGTGGTGCTGGTGGGTTTGATGGGCGTGATTGTTATTTCTCAGGTTCGACCGCTTGCGCTGCGGCTGCTGGAGCTGGGAGAGCGGATTGGGGTCATTAAGCGGGTTGTGCACACGTTGGGGGAGTTCTACGAGGGCAGCTTCATGCTCTTTAAACCGCGCGCCACCTTGCTGGCGGTGGGGCTGGGGATGGTGAGCTGGTTTGGGGAGGGAATCGGGTTTTATTTATTGCTCCTGGGATTGGGTTTTGAGCCATCCACTCACCTGTTTGGACTGGCGGTATTTACACTGGCGTTTTCAACGGTGATTGGGGCGGTTTCGGCATTGCCGGGCGGGTTAGGTGCAGCCGAGGCTTCCATTGCGGGGATGCTGGTGCTGCTGGGCGGGATGGAACCAGCAAAGGCTGCCGCGGCTACGCTTCTCATCCGGTTGGCTACCTTCTGGTTCGGGGTGGCGCTGGGATTAATCACCTGGACATTTTCAGCAGATTTACTTGGGATGCAGCGGGAATATGAGTGACCTGTTGAGTGTTGAGTTTCACTGTCACACAGAATTTTCTAAGGATTGCCTTGTGCCGGTGCGCGACCTGGTGGAGACAGCACGGCGTGTTGGGTTGACCCGGCTGGTCATCTCCGATCACAATACCATCCGCGGGGCGCTGCTGGGCAAGGAAATGGACCCTGAGTTGGTGATTGTGGGTGAGGAGATCCTTACCACACAGGGGGAACTCCTGGCGTGTTTTGTGAAAAAGGAAATCCCCAGGTACCTTGAGCCGCTGGAGGCTATTGCCCGGCTGCGCGAACAGGGAGCGTTTATCAGCGTATCGCACCCGTTTGACCGCAGGCGGCACGGCTGGCGCCTGGCAGACCTGGAACGCATCACACCGCTGGTGGATGCAGTGGAGGTTTTTAATTCGAGGTGCCAGGTCAACCTGCTGAATGAGCAAGCCCAGGCTTATGCGCAGAAGCACGGGCTGGCGGGGACGGTGGGCTCAGATGCGCACACGCTGCGGGAGGTGGGTAGGTCGCGGTTGGTGTTGGAAGCATTTGAGAGCGCTGACGAGCTGCGTGAGGTCATCCGGCGGGGCAGAGCGCAAACACAGCTTTCTTCACCATTTATCCACTTGAGTTCGACCTATGCCCGAATAGTGAAAGAAATAAGGAGGCGGCGTGAAAATTCATCAAATTGACCCCGGTCGGCGCAGCGAGGCTCGACAATTTTTGCGCTTGCCATTTGAAATCTACAAATCCACGCTACAGTGGGTGCCGCCGCTGGAAATGGATGCAAAACGCATGCTGGATAAAAAGGCGCACCCATTTTACGCGCACTCGGAGGCAGAGTTTTTTATGGCTGAGGGTGATGGGCGGTGGATTGGGCGGCTTGCGGTACTGGATAACCGCCATTACAACGATTACAACCACGAAAGCACGGCTTTTTTTTACCTGTTCGAGTGCGAGGATAACCCAGACGCGGCGTTGGGGCTTTTTTCGGAAGCGGAGGCCTGGGCGCGCCGGCGCAACCTGACGCGCATGATTGGCCCAAAGGGTTTCACCGCGCTGGATGGGCTAGGGCTGCTGGTGAAGGGCTTTGAGCACCGCCCGGCGCTGGGGATCCCGTACAACCTGGCGTATTATCCTGGTCTGGTGGAGCAGGCGGGCTTTGAAAAGATGGGCGAGATGGTTTCGGGTTACTTGAGTCCGGAGCTGAAACTTCCAGAAAAGGTTTTTGAAGTGGCAAAAGCTGTGCAAGAGCGCAAAGGTTTGCGCATAGCCAGATTCAATAAGCGCAGCGACCTGAGGGCGGTGGTTCCGCAGTTGAAAAAAATGTACAACGGCTCGCTGGAAGGTACGACTGGTAATACGCCCCTGACGGATGAGGAAGCGCTGACTCTGGCTGACCAGTTGCTGTGGTTTGCCGATCCAAGTCTGATTAAAATCATCATGAAGGATGACGAAGCAGTCGGTTTCCTGTTTGCATACCCTGATATATCCACTGCACTACAGCGTACCGGGGGCAGGTTGTTCCCGCTGGGGTGGGCTGACCTGCTGCTGGAATTGCGGCGGACGAAGTGGATCAACATTAACGGCGCCGGGCTGGTGGAGAAGTACCGGGGCATGGGGGGGACGGCATTACTGTTTGCGGAGATGTACCATTCGGTGAGGAGCGGACGTTACCAGCATGCGGAGATGGTGCAGGTTGGGCTGGAAAACGACCGGATGCAGAATGAACTACGCAATTTTGGGATTGATTTTTATAAGCTGCACCGCATGTACCGAAAGGAAATTACCTCTTGAAGTTTTAAACAAGGGGTGGTAGAATTCTGGTCGCTAACCCAATTGGGGGTTCGTCTAACGGCAGGACGACAGACTCTGGATCTGTTTGTAGAGGTTCGAATCCTTTACCCCCAGCTTAAAGCACCATAACAGGTGCTTTTTGATTCGGAGAGGTG
>CAYVOX010000141.1:2787-8395 GCA_964453035.1 uncultured Anaerolineaceae bacterium | reverse complement strand
TGACTCACCTCTTTTGTTAAGGTCCTAGAATTTACAGAAAGAATGGTACATCAACTTGAAAAGCCGAAGGATCTCGATATTCGGTCATTAAGTTCTACATCATAACGAGATTCTTCGCCTTCGCTGCGCTTAGGCTCAGAATAACAACACTTCATTTGTTATGATTCGTGACACTGTAAGGTGGCTACTAAATAAAACAGGGCTGCAATTCAGCAGCCCCGTTTCTAGGTAAATTTGATGACCCCCAATCGAAATCTAGGATAACGGCCAGGTCGGCATCACGTCCATATCCAGCGAGTCGATATGCCCCTTGATAAAGCGGAAATGCCCGGCTGCGGCGATCATGGCTGCGTTGTCTGTGCATAAATACAACGGTGGGATGTGTACCTTGAATTCATTTTGCGCCAAAAACGCCTCGCGCAGGCCCTTGTTTGCCGAAACACCACCCGCCACCAGGATTTCCTGCGCTTTGAAGGCCTGCGCCGCTTTTACCGTTTTGGTCACTAGCACATCAACCACCGCTGCCTGGAAGCTCGCCGCCAGGTCTGCCACCGGCAACGGCTGGTCACCCTCCTTCAATTTTTGCACAACTCGCAGCACGGCCGTCTTAATCCCGCTGAACGAAAAATCCCATGTGCCGTCCGTCTTCGCGCGCGGAAAGTTGAACATGCGCGGGTTGCCTTCCATCGCTGCCTTCTGAATGGAAGGCCCTCCCGGGTATGCCAGTCCCAAAAGCCGAGCCACCTTATCAAAAGCCTCGCCCGCTGCATCGTCCTGGGTTGCGCCCAGCCGGCGATAGGTCAGATGATCGGTCATCAGGTTCAGTTCGGTGTGCCCTCCCGAGACCAGCAGCGCCATCAATGGAAATTTTGGCTCAGGTGGCGGATGGGAAACCCCTTCCTTATAAACCCATGAGGAATAGATATGCCCTTCCAGGTGGTTGACGCCCACCAGCGGTTTACCGGTGGCCAATGCCAGCCCTTTCGCCATGTTCATCGCCACCACCAGTGAACCCGCCAGCCCCGGTCCGCGTGTAACCGCGATGGCATCAATATCCTCCATCGTCAGGTGCGCCTGCTGCAGCGCCTGGTCGACCACCCCATACACCGTTCGGATGTGCTGGCGCGAGGCTACCTCAGGAAATACACCCCCGTACCTGGCATGCAGGTCAATTTGAGTCGCCACTACGTTCGAGAGCAGGCAGCGCCCATTCTCCAGCACCGCAGCCGCAGTCTCATCGCAAGAGGATTCGATGCCCAGCACTCTGACCATGGATTAACCTTTTACTGGCAGCACCAGGTCCAGTGGGTAGTCTGCCAGCACTTCAAAAGCGCCGCCCGCAGTCACCGTCAAGGTGTCCTCAAGCCGCACGCCAATCCCTTTTTCAGGATAGTAAAGCCCGGGTTCCAGCGTGAAAACGCTCCCCGGCACCAGGCGGTCGCTATCCGTGGCTGTTGAACCACTCCACGGCTTTTCATGCACCTTCAGCCCAACCCCATGACCCAGGCTGTGCACATACCCCACCTCAGCCGCCGGGTCAGTGCCAATGGTCGGATGGCCCTGTGCCTCGAAGAGCTGGCAGGTACGCTTCTGATACTCGCTGTACAACGCGTTCACCTTCAGTTCGCTCATCAAGGTGCGGTAAACCGCCAAAACATTCTCATAGATTTTCAGAGCTTCATCCGTCGCATAACCCAGGCTCCAGGTGCGGGTGAAATCATAATAATATCCACCGCCCTGCTCGCACGGAAAAATATCATAGACAATGGTCTGACCCAGCCGCAACACATCCGCCGCCGCCCCGCTCGAGTGCGGCACGCCGGCATCGCGTCCAATTGCGAAGATGGTTCCCTCCGGGTTTTCCGCTCCCAGTTCTGCCAACCACAGGTTGATCCGGCTCTTCACATACCCCACCGTCAGGGCGGTGCCGTCCTGCTTCATCAGCACCTCGTTCTTTACGGCGTGCCCGCGCAAAAATTCTGCGGTTCGGCCCACAACCTCGGTTGTGATTTTTCCCATGCGCCGGATGCGCGCCAGTTCGTCCTCATCCTTGGTTGCCATCGCAGCAGCCAGCACATCTTCTTCCTGGTAGCCCACCAGCGAGAGCTCCGGCATCCACTCTTCCAGCGCCCGCATCAAGGCATAACCGCGCCCCAGGTCCACCTGCCCGTAAAGCGCCACCTTCCCGGCGGTGATGCCCAGGTCAGTCAGCATTGCCCTGTAGCGCAGCACAGTCGCCAGCAGCGGATTGCCATAAGCCGTTTTGAGCAGTTCCGCAAAGGGATAGGCCGAATAGCTCTTGGTGACCAGTCCGGATTTAGCGGCTTCGTCTCGCTCCATCGGTCCGTGGAACAGCACAGCCTTTTCGCTGCATTTTTTTATGAGATCAGCATTGGTCAAATGTCCGCCACCAGTCAGGTAAACCATCGCCGGATTATGCTGTCCGGGTCCGGTCACCAAAATGGCATCCAAATTACGCGCCTGCATCAGAGCATCAAGATCTTTTTTCATGGGATTCCTCCTAAATTCCAATTTCCAGAGCGTTTTTCAGGTTGACCAGCAGCGCGCCTTCCTGTTCAGGTAAAACCGTGCGCGGATCCAGCACCACCCTATCCGCCTCAACCCGGGCAATCACCGGCGGGTGCATTCCGCGCAGCCTTGCCAGGAATTTATTCGGCTGCGGCACATCCAAAGCCAGCACAAAAGTTGGCAAAGTTTCTTCCGGCAGGCTGCCTCCACCCACCGTCGAAAAACCCGGCAGAACTTCCCCTTTCTTTAACATCTCAGCCCAGTAGCGGGCGCGCGTCTGGCAGTTCTGCGCCGTGGATGAAATCATCTTCCAGATGGGCACCTCACGCTCAGCCTCATCCTTCAGGTAGTGCAGCAGAGTGGCTGAAAGCGCAGCCAGGCACAGTTTATCCGCTCGAACTGCGCGCGCCAGCGGGTGCTTTTTGATCTTCACCAGTAATTCCTTGCGCCCCACGATGATTCCCGCCTGCGGGCCGCCGAGCAGCTTATCACCTGAAAAGCACACAATATCCACCCCCGTCGCAATGGATTCCTGCACCATCGGTTCGTGCACCAGTCCAAAGCGTGCCGTATCTATCAGCGCACCCGACCCCAGGTCATCCATCACCAGCGTGTCATGGCTACGTCCCACTGCCACCAATTCATCCAGGGTGGGTTCACTGGTGAAACCCATGATTTTAAAATTAGAATGGTGCGCCCGTAGAATCAGCGCGGCGGGTTCCTGCAGGGCAGCCTCGTAATCGCTGATGTGCACCCGGTTGGTGGTGCCAATCTCCACCAGGCGCGCGCCCGATTGGCTCATCACATCCGGCACGCGAAATCCCCCACCAATTTCTACCAGCTGCGTACGCGAAATCACCACCCGCTTGCGTGCTGCCAGCGCCGAAAGAGCCAGCAAAACTGCCCCTGCGTTGTTATTCACCACCAGCGCCGCCTCTGCGCCGGTCAGGCGGGTCAGCAGCGTCTCGGCATGCACGGAGCGTGATCCCCGTGCGCCTTTGGCTAGTTCGTATTCCAGCGTGCAGTACCCGCCCGCCAACTGGTTGATGGCAATCAAACTGGCGCTTGAGAGCGGCGCCCGCCCCAGGTTGGTGTGTAAAATGACGCCCGTGGCGTTAATCACGGGCAGCAAAGTTGGAGTCAGCCACTTTTCCAGGGTTGCGCGCGTCTCCTGCAGGATGGATTGCCTGTCCGGTAATGTTTTCCCTTCTTTCAGGTGCTCACGGATTTGGTTCAGAACGATGCGCAGTGCCTCCAGGGTTAGTTGGCGGCCATATTCCGCCACCATCCGGGCGGCTTCGCGCGATTGCAGCAGCGCATCCACCGAGGGAATTTCCCGCCGTTCACTCATGCTCCGATTCCTTACCCGGGTCAAACCGGCTGCGCTCATTCAACCTCAGCAGCGCTTCCACCAGCGCCAGGCTCACCGCCAGAAATACCCCCAGCGCCGGGTTGAGAATCCGGCCGGTTTGCAGCCAGGCCAGCAGGCTCACGAAAATTCCCACCCAGGCAGTTTGCCTCAAAAGCACTCCTTCATTAGCCACGGGGGTGGTCGGGAAGCGTCGGTTGAAGTAAGCCACCGCCGGCAGCGCCGTGCCGCCTGCCGCCAACGTCAGGCAAAAATAGAACAGCCAGCGCGGGCCAAGTTCGGGGTCTGAGAATATGACGATGAATGCCAATCCGGCCCAGCCTGCCAGTGAAAAGAAAATGCCGGTCAAGAGAATTGGAAAAAAGGGGGGATGTTTAACAGGTTCCACAGCAGCCTCTAATTGAATTATATCCTAACCTGGTAGAGAACAACGATACCCGGCAGGATGCAAGTTTCAGGCGAGGAGTTCCCCTGCGCCAAAATCATTATGATTGGCAATTCGACTCAAAACCCGATCCAGTCCCCGCTCAAGCTCAGCCGCCCTGCCCGCCCGTCACCTTCGAAATAAGTCGGTGCCATAGCGGAGCGTCTTCCTGCTGCCAGCATTGCACAGCCTTCTGTCCAAGGGCGTACCCCTTTTCCATTAGCGCCACTGCATGCCTGAAGTCCCAGATTGCCACAGGTGTATCACCCGCCAGTGTAATGCGCCTCACGCGCACGCCGCGCGCTTCCGCCAGCTTCATCTCCAGTTCAGCTTGCCGGCTTTCCACCGTTTTATCCAGCTTCCACAAAAACGGCCGCAATCCCTGCTCCGAGGTCTCCACTTCATTGGGGTCAAACAGGTCCAGCGCAATTACATCACTGGCCCCTTGCCGCAGCGCCGCCTCGATCGGCAAGTTGCTTACCGCGGCACCGTCCATCAGGTAGCGCCCTTCCTTTTCCAGAGGCGCCATCCAGGGCGGCAGCGTCATGGATGCCATCACCCCATCCAGAACAAAATCGTTCAAATCTTGCCCAAAAATCACCTGCTGTCCGGCATTCAAATCCGCCGCCACCAGATAAAGCCGTGCCGTTTTGATATCACCAAAGCGCAAGTCTGGGGTCAGACCATTGGCAATCGCAAACTCCCTGATGCGTTCCTTGGTATTGGCACCCGGTTTGCGCAGCAGGATACGCATCGTATGCGTCCACAGGTTCGTCGGCAGCAGGTCCTGGTTCACTGTCGATTGCCACACACTCTGCAGTTTCTCAATCCCCTCTGCGGTAAAGCCGTGAATCGAAAGGAAGGCAGCGTTCGCAGCCCCGATGGAGGTGCCGGTGATAATATCCGGGATATACCCGCCCTCCAAAATGGCCCTGAGCGCCCCAACTTGCAGCGCCCCTCGCGATCCGCCACCACTTAAAACGAAAGCCAGTTTCTTTTTCATAGTTTCTTTGCTTCATTATACGAGAATTGGCTTGAAAAGTTCCAGAATTCTTGGGATTCCATGCCTGATTATTACACCATCCGTCAGCTTGTGCATCAAAAAGCGTGAAGACCAAACAACAAGCCAATGCCAATAAACTAGCTTCCAAAATGCCGTTTGGTATCCTTGTTGCCATTTTTCAATCTCCCCATATTACTATATGGATGATTATGGATATGAATAGATAGTAGGCGTATTCGCTGGGGTTGGAGTTGATGTAGTTGGAGGGGGATAAGGTAAAGTT
>CAYVOX010000141.1:0-2687 GCA_964453035.1 uncultured Anaerolineaceae bacterium | reverse complement strand
ATGGAAAATTTATCAAATATTGATATACTCTCAATATTCTGATTTAACCTTAACTTTACCTAACTCATTCTTTATTAATTTCTATTCACGATTGTGAGCTGGCTCTCCGGTATCCACCTGCCCTTTTTGAAATGCATAGCACCCCCGTCATAATCGGGCCGCGATCAACCAGTTCACAAATTCACGGAAACGGGATAAAGCCTTATGAAAAAATTGACGAGTCGTAAACTATTTTGGATCATCGCGATCCCCGTGGTATTGATCGGCCTTTTAGTGATTTCGCTGCCCTCTCTACTCAATTTATTGGGACTTCATCGCCCTTATGCCGGGAAAAGTTACGACTTACCTGGCAAACGCGCCTTGATCATCACGACCAGCCACGCAACCCTGGGTGATACGGGCAAGAAAACAGGGGTATACGCATCTGAAATGACTGTGCCTTATTACCAATTCCTGGGTGCTCAAATGCAGGTGGATGTGGCCAGCATCCAGGGAGGCGAGATCCCGATCGAACCATCCTCGCTGCGCTGGCCGCTGCTCACATCTGAAGATAAGCGCTTCCTCGCGGACAGTGAATTTCAGAAAAAAGTCAGTAACTCCATCAAGATAACGGCCGTTGAATTTACTCAATACGACCTGATCTTCATCGCGGGCGGCTGGGGGGCGGCTTATGACCTGGGGTATTCCAAAGAATTAGGTCAGAAGATCAGCGCAGCTTATGCCGCGGATGTTATCCTGGGTTCAGTCTGCCACGGCGCATTGGGATTTCTCAACGCGACGGATAAAAACGGCAAACCTCTCGTGTTGGGGCGCAGGATGACAGCGGTCACAGACCGGCAGGTGCAGCAGTTGGGCATCTCAATGACGCCCATGCACCCTGAACGGGAATTACGAAATGCTGGCGCTTTGTATGAAAGTGCAACCGCTTTAATGGAACTATTTGCCAGCCATGTGGTGGTGGATGGAAACCTTGTCACAGGGCAAAACCAGAACGACGGCGCACAAACCGCCCAGTTCATGATGGACCTCGTGGAAAAAAAGAACAAAAATGGAAAATGATCCAAAGCCCGTTCCCCAGGCCAACTGGCAACGCACCCTCTTTTTGGCGCTGATGCTCTTCACCCTGGGGGTCGCGGTGGTCGCCCTAGCTGGTGAAATTTTAAAGACACGCTTAATCTGGTATTTTCGCGTCACAGATTTCGTCGATTTCACTCTGAATATGCCGTTGTATATCATCAGCCTGGTGCTTTTTGTGGAATTATCCTACGAAGGGAAAACATCACGGCAGTTTCGCATCATCCTGCTGGTTTTCTCCTTCCTGTTCATTTACGGTAACGCCATGCGCACCAGTACCAACGCCATCAACACCCTGGCCACCGAGATCCGCGATTACACCAACCTGCCGCCGGATATGTATGCCCTGCTCTATTTTCTGGACGAGACCCTCGGGCATATCATCATTGACCTGGCTCAATTCCTGCTATTTGGCTGCCTGCTCTACCTGGAGGTGCGTTATTTGGCCTCTCCCTCGATTGTCCGCCGACAGCCCTGGCCCCTGGTCGCGGGAATCCTGTATGGATTAATGGAAGCAGTCAATTTTATCGAAGGTCAGAAAGCGCTGCTGGCGCCGCTGGTCATCCTGGGGCTGGGGGCCATGTGGCTGTGGCTGTGGCGGCAAAGCGGTGAACGGCTGCGCAACTTTGCGCGCAGCGGCCCGGCCACCGCTTTTTTTGCCAACCTGTTGATTTTCTTCCCATGCGGCATGGGCATCTATTGGATCTCTTTCGGCAGTTTTATCGAGCCTTCCAAGCTCACCATCACTCCCGCCAATTTTATCCCGCTGGGGATTTTTATGTGTTTTGTGATGGTTGCCGCCGCGGTCATCCTGCGCCTGCGTAAATAAAACCCTTTGGTTCCACCGCTAAACGCTCCATACACTTGGTAAAGCAGCAATCTCCCCTTTGACCTTCACTTCCAAGTATGGTAAGATTCGCCCAACAAACATAGGCCAGGGCAACTCCCCTGGCAGCTCATCAAGAGAGGTGGAGGGACCGGCCCTGTGAAACCTCGGCAACCGCGCGCTCAAGCTGGTGCCAATTCCGGCAGGTGAACTTCAGGCCTGGAAGATGAGGGAGAATGCAATATCAGCGTTCCTCTCATATTTGAGAGGAAATTTTTATTCAGGAGGCGCCCATGCCCATACCGACCACCCAATCTCACTATACGGATGCACTCAAAGAACGCATCCTCGTCTTTGACGGCGCCATGGGCACCAGCCTGCAGAAAATGAACCTCACCGCTGAACACTTCGGCGGAGAGCGCACAAATGGTTGTAATGATTACCTGGTTATCAGCTACCCTCAGGCTGTTGAAGTCGTCCACCGCTCCTTTTTGGAGGTCGGCGTGGACGTGATTGAAACCGATACCTTCCGCGCCAACCGCCTGACGCTCGCCGAGTACGGCCTGCAATCCAGCGTTGCAAAGATCAACCTCGCCGCCGCTCAGTTGGCCCGCCGTCTGGCTGATGAATACAGCCTGCCCGGTCATCACCGTTTTGTGGCCGGTTCTATCGGTCCCACCGGAAAACTCCCCTCCATGTCCGATCCGGAGCTTTCCAACATCAGCTTTGATCAACTGGTTGAGATTTTCCAGGAGCAAGCCAGCGCTCTCATCGAGGGCGGGGTTGA
>CAYVOX010000140.1:0-8547 GCA_964453035.1 uncultured Anaerolineaceae bacterium | reverse complement strand
TGCCGGGCCTGTGCGGGCAGTCGCCGGACCTCAACCGGATGAACCCGGCTAACCCACTGCGCGAGCAGCCCATGCCGTGGACCACGCTGGAGCCGGCCCGCACCGCCACGCCGCAGCGCACGGGCACCGCAGTTCAAACCGGCACGGCAGGCCGTACAGTCACGCCGCCCGGCACGGCCACCCTGGCGCGCACCAGCACAACGCAGCGCACCTCCACGCCCCTAAAAACGGCCACGCCCGTGCGCAGCCCCACCAGCTCGTTGAATTTTTCGGACTATATCATCGCATCACAGCATATTGACCGCCTGGAACCGCTGCTGCTCACGCTGGCACACCATGGTGATTTCGTGGAGCTGCGCGGGCCCATCACGGTCAATTACGTCTATTATCACCGGGCTACCGCCAGCGCGCCGCTGATCATTGACCCGCCCATCACGTATAGCTGTAAAGTCGGCGGAACCTGACGATTCGAACTGGATGACCTGTACGGTCTCAACGATATCTATCTTTACCTGGTGTCTGTACCCTAGTAAGGTTGGGGTCTGCCGCACCGCGGCAGGACAGCAAAGACCTGTCAGGTTTCTAAAAACCTAACAGGGCTTGTATCAGGGCGGGCCTGTGACCTGCCGCGCCGCCGGATGTAAAAACCCCAGAGGCCTGGAAACAACCTCTGGGGTTTGGTGATAAGGGTGAAGCCTGTGCGTCGCGGTGAATTACTTGCCGCGCCGTCCGCCGCCGAAGGGCATCATGCCGCCCTTGCCGCCGCGCGAGAACTCGCCGCCCCACATGGGGGTTGAGCTGCTCTCGATGCGCGCTTTGATGGCGTCAGCCTGTTCCTGCGTCAGCTTGCCGTCGGTCACAGCCTGGTCAATCACCTGGGTGTGAACTTCTTTCCACAGCGCGGTGTAAGCCTCGCCGGTGATGCCTTTGCTCTCGGCAATCTGCGCGTGGGTTTTGCCAGCTTCCAGGCTAGCGGTCAGATCTTCAACCGTCAGCCCCAGCTTATCGGCAAAGGCCTGCAGCAGCTCGTCATGCATCCAGCTATCCTTGATGCCCATGCTCATATCGCCGCGCATGCCCATCCTGCCGCTCCAATCCTCATCGGTATCGGGGGCAACGCCCAGCATGCCTCTACCGCCCCAGGATTCGGTCCAATCGTTATCCTGCAGCTTGGTCTTGAGCGCGTCGGCCTGGGTCTGGGTCAGCTTGCCGTCGGTCACAGCCTGGTCAATGGCCGCGCCGCATACTTCCTGCATGAACGCGGGGAGTTTTTCAGCGGTGATGCCCTTGCTCTCGGCAATCTGCGCGATGGTTTCGCCGGCCTTCAGGCGGGTGTTGACGTCTTCAACGGTCAGGCCCAGCTTTTCAGCGAAGGCGGCCAGGGCAGTGTCTTTCATATTGCCGAACAAACCGAAGGCGCCCATGCGGCTGGATTTATCGAAGGGCATGCCGCCGCGGCTCATCATGCTGCCGCGATCCATACTATCTCGCATTGTGCCGCGCATGCCGTATCCGGGCTGCGGGGTGGTGTTGGGGGTGGGGGTCTGCGCGTTGACCACGCCAAAGACGCCCACGCCAACCAGCGCAATGACTGCAATTCCAACAGCTAACCAAATGGTGAGTTTTTTGTTCATAATGCTCCTTTTTTTGTCGTCGTATCTGGCGGTGAATTCGCTTCTACACAACCTGCGCCGCCCGATTACAGGATCATCTTACCGAAAAGTTGTGAAGAAATTATGAAGATTGGGCCGTGAATGATAAATTTTTCATAAGAAAGCCCTGAGTACCCATTCCATCTGATTTTGATGGATGCGACCAAACGAGCCTTGTTTATCTTTACCGCGCATCCATCAAATCTAAAATGAATGGGCACCGAGCGCCGCGCCCGTGCGTTTGCATTGGCCTTTACGGGGGTATCGGGTAAAATGGAGCCAGGCGGATGGCTTGCTGGAAGCCGTCCCGCAATCTATAGATAAAAAGACAGCCCGCGTTGCACCAGGCGGGCCTTTGCGAGGAGCCATGGAACTTATCAAGGAAATCAAGCAGCGCACGGCGCAAAAACGCCCCGAGATCATTCAATTCATGCGCGATATCTGCGCCATCCCCTCGATGGAATCGCAAATTGGGCCGGTGGGCGAGCGCATCCAGGCTGAGATGCGCCGCCTCAACTACGATGAGGTCCGGTTTGATAAGATGGGCAACACCCTGGGGCGCATCGGCAGCGGGCCTAAGGTGCTGGTTTATGATTCGCACATCGATACGGTGGGGGTGGGCGACCGGGAGGCATGGGGCTGGGATCCGTTCACCGGCAAGGTGGAGAACAACTGCCTGTACGCCCGCGGCGCCTGCGACGAAAAAGGCAGCACGCCCGGCATGGTGCACGGATTGGCCATCGCCCGCGACCTGGGCCTGCTGGAGGGCACCACCGTCTATTACTTCGGCAACATGGAGGAGTGGTGCGATGGCATCGCTCCCAACGCTTTTGTGGAGGTGGACCCGCACGTGCGCCCGGATTTTGTGGTGATTGGCGAGCCCACCAAAATGAACATCTACCGCGGGCACAAGGGGCGCATTGAGCTGAAAATCACGGCCAGCGGGCGCTCGGCGCACGCGGCGGTGCATTACTTGGGCGATAACGCCGTGTACAAGATGATTTCCATCATCAACCTGATCCGCGAGCTGGACCGGCGCATGCGCTTTGGCATGGGCAAGCACGAGGTTCTCGGCCACCCTTCGATTGCCATCACGGATGTGGCGGCGCGCACCAACTCGCTCAACGCCGTGCCGGACCAGTTCACCATCTTCATTGACCGCCGCCTGACGCTCAATGAACCGCATGACGACGTCGTCAACCTCATCAAGGGGTTGATTCCAGACTACCTGCAGAGCGAGATCCTGGTGGAGGAATTGTATTATGACACGCCGTCTTACACCGGTTTTGTTTTTCCGTTGAATAAATATTTCCCCGCCTGGCTGCTGGAAGAGACGCACCCGCTGGCGCAGGCCGGCCTGAAGACCATCCGGGAGCTGTGGGGAGAAACTCGCCCGCTGGGGACGTGGGATTTTTCGACCAACGGCACGTACTGGGCGGGCAAGGCGGGTATCCCTTCGATTGGCTTTGGGCCGGGCGATGAAAAGACAGCGCACACCATTGAAGAGCACGTCTGCCTGGATGACGTGGTGGCCGCCACGGAATTCTACGCCTGCCTGCCGGAGATGTTGAAGCTCGCCTGAACGGCTGCATGGGCAGGGTAGCTCTCGCTCTTACGTAGGTCGCGCTTGCAGTCCGACGGAATGGGTTGAGGTGCGGCGGGTCACAGACCTGCCCTGTGATTCCCTTGCCCTAAAAAACCTTTGGGAATCTGGTTTATCCCACCAGCGCCGCAATTCGCGCGCGCAGCGTGGAGAGCGACTGGCGCATGTCCTCCAGGCGGGACCGGGTTTTGAGCAGGCGCTCCTGCTCGCCGCGCACAAAGCGCGTGTAGGGGGTGATGTTATCCTGCAGGCGGCCAAGCGCACTCTCAGCTTCGGTTTTGAAGGCGGTGGTGAGCGTTTCGTGCAGGTTCTGGCGCAGGGTTACCACCTTTTTCTTGAAATCATCGCGCGTTTGCTTGCGCTTGTAGGGGATGACAAAAAGGCCCAGAATAGCAAGGGTGCCTGCGGCAATCAGACCGGTGACGTCGAGGGCGGAGGAGAGCAGGGCGGTGGAAACGAGCGCCCCCAGCCCCACCGCGCCCACCTCAAAGAGGGCGGTCTGCGCGACGGCAAGCTCCACATTGGCTGCCAGGTGGCGAGCTTCCCGGGCGCGGTCGTAGCTTTCCACAATGCTGCTGACCCTGCGGCCCACCTTTTCCACCAGCTCCCGCCTCTGGGCTGCCTGCGGGTTGTTGGCACCAGTGACAATGTGGTCGAGGTTAAGCGCCTGGCGGCGCTGCAGGTAGGCGTTCACCTGCTGCCACTCGCGCAGGTCTTTTTCAACCAGCCAATCAATGACGCGCTGCACCTGTTCATCCACCTGGGCGGAAACATCGGTGAGCACTTCTTTTTCAAAGGCGGCGCGGATGCGGTCGCCGCGGGCCAGGTTGTGAATGTTGGTGAGGCGCAGGGTGCGGTCGAAGAAATCGAGGCCGCGCATCTCAAACTGGTAGAGGATGTTATCCACCTCAGCCAGGCGCGGGGCAAGCTCGTTCTCCAGGTCGCGGCGGTAGCCCTCCAGGGTGGTTTCCAGCGAGCTGGCGGTGAGTTCATCCTGCTTCAGGTCATCCGACTGGGCCTGGAACATCTCCCCGGCCTGCTCCACCAGGTGATCGGCCACCCCGAGCGGGCTGGAGAACTTGAGGTTGAGGCGGGCGGCATCATCGAGGGTGGTGAAGATGTACCGCTCAAGGTCATCCAGGTGGCTGGCGGCCCGCAGGCGCAGGCGCTCGGCCTCGTCCGGCTCGGCGGCGGCGCGCTGGGCCAGGCGGGCCGAAACCGGGAAGAGCGCGGGGATTTCTCCGAGGGTGAGGGCGGCGTGCTGGAGGATGAACTCGCGGGCTTCCTGCAGGGCGGCCTCGTCCTCGAAAATATCCACCTTGTTAAGCACAAAGACAACCTTTTTGCGCCAGGAGAGGATGCGCTCCAAAAACTGGCGCTCAGATTCGGTGAGGGGGCGGTCGGCGGAGGTGGTGAAGAGCACCAGGTCACTGCGCGGGACGAATTCATCGGTGAGGCGTTCGTGGCGGCGGATAATGGCATTGGTGCCAGGCGAATCCACGATGTTGAGCTCATTAAGCAGCGCGAGGGGATAGGTGATGACGGCGTAGCCTTCGTCAATGACCTGTTCGGTGACCTGCTGTCCCCATTTGATGAGGGTGACACGGGTGGTGGTGGGGGTGACGCCTTCCAGGAGCACTTTTTGACCGAGGACGGCGTTGATGAGCGCGCTTTTGCCGGCGTTGAACTCTCCAACCACCACGATGAGGAACAATTCATCCAGCTGAAGGGCTGCCTTTTGCAGCGCAACCAGCGCCTCGCGGGGGATTTCCAGTTCAGCCAGTTGAAGAAGAAGGTCGGAAAGAACCTGTTTTTCTTCAACTAGCAGTTGGGCCTGTTCAGTTGTGAGCATGGATTGGCGCATGAGGTTTTCCTCCTGTTCACTTGCGGTGCCTGAACAGATTATACCCCCTCCGCTTTCACCTTCCACTGCCAACCCCCAAAGGTGTTTGCTGCCGCGCCGTCTCCGCAGACCAAAGGCGAGCCGCAGGCAGCGGTTGTGAGGGGCGTGCTTTTATGCTACAGTATCCATGACTGGAGGCTGGCATGCAAATTTTATTGACCGCAGCGATGGTGGTGGAAGCTGTTTTTGGACTGGGCTTCACCCTGGCGCCGGATATGCTGCTGGGGCGCATGGGCGTCACGCTTACCCCCGCCTCAGACGGGCTGGCGCGGCTGTTCGGCACAGCGCTGTTGAGCTTAACGCTGCTGCTCTGGCTGGCGCGCCGCTCGGAGAGCGCGCCCCTCAGGCGGGGCGCTGCGCTCACCCTGCTGGCCTATTACCTGCTGAGCGGGGCGTGCTTCCTGGCGCTGGTGCTGGGCGGGGTGCTGAACAGCATGGGCTGGGGCGCGGTGCTGCTGCACCTGTTCTTCGCTGCCTGGTGCGGCTGGGTGCTGGCTAAAAAACGGGGCTAAAACGCACCAGCGACCTGCCAGGTCGTTTAGACCCGGCAGGTCTGATTACTGGGCGTGGGCGCACGTAAAAGTCGCGGTGCTTTATTGCCCACGAGCCCGCCTCTGAGGAGAGGAGGAATGGATAGTGGTTAGTGTTGCAGGCCGGGCGGAGTATCCCAGGGGGGTGGAATTGGAACGCCGTTAAAGTACTGGTTGACGTTCCCCAGCTGCTTGCGTGGGCCCACCCAGCCAGCAGACCGAATATGCAGTCAGAGGACGGCAAAGCAGTACCGATAAGCTGCTCCGTGTGGATACCGTTAAGTAAATTGTTCTGTGATGGGTACGGCGCCGGCAGGTTATCCCCCATTTAAAAGCCGCCCGGCGACCTGAGATTTGCTATGAGCCGCCTGAGCCTGTAAGCTGCTCAGGGTCTGCGCTCAGAATCATATTACATCGAAATAATCCAGATTACAAGTATCAATGACAACAAGTTTAATTTGTCATTTATATAGTACACACAAGAACTCGCGGGGCGTTGTAACCAGACACGCTCAACCGGCGATTTTCTCGAATTGACGTTAAAATAAGGGTATCTCTCATCCAATTCAGGAGGCGTTATGCTCTACCGTCAATTAGGCAAATCCGGCGTGCGAGTCTCGGTGATTGGGCTGGGCACCAACCGGTTTGGCAATGAGCGCGTGCCGCAGGCGGAGGTCTCGCGCATCATCGATGCCGCCGCTGACCTGGGAATCAACCATCTCGACAGCGCCAACATCTACACCGCCGGGCGCTCGGAGGAGACGCTGGGCGAGGCGCTTAAGGGTCGGCGTGAAAAGTTCGTGCTGGCTACCAAGTTCACCCAGAAGATGGGCGAAGGCCCCAACGACCACGGCGCTTCGCGCTACCACCTCTACGACGCGGTGGAAGCCAGCCTGCGCCGCCTGCAAACCGACCATATTGACCTGTACTACGTCCACCGCTGGGACGATACCACCCCGCTGGAAGAGATGATGCGCGGGCTGGACGACCTGGTGCGGGCCGGCAAGCTGCGTTACATTGGCGCGTCGCAATTTATGGCCTGGCAACTGGCGCGTGCCAACCTGCTGGCGGAATTCCGCGATGGGTCGCCCTTTGTGGTGGTGCAGTCGCATTACCATCTGCTGGAGCGCGAGATCGAGCGCGAGGTGCTGCCCTTCTGCCGCGAGCAGGGGGTGGGCATCATCCCCTTCTTCCCACTGGCAGGCGGATTCCTCACCGGCAAATACCTGCGCGGGCAACCCGCCCCGGCCGGCTCGCGCGGGGAATCGAGTCCGTATGTGCAGCAGTACATGACCGAGGCTAATTACACGCGCATTGAGCTGCTCAGCACCTGGGCCGGCGCGCGCGGGCGCGGGTTGAACGAGCTGGCGCAGGCCTGGCTGCTGGGCCACCCCGAGGTCAGCTCGGTAATCAGCGGCGTGACCACGCTGGATCAATTGCAGGCCAACGCGCGCGCTGCGGACTGGGTGCTGACGCCCACCGAGATGGAAGAAGTGAACAAAATCGCAGCGTAACCGTGGGGGCGAGGTCACCTCGCCCTTACCACGCAGCCGGACACAATGTAGGGCCGGGCGGCGTCCGCTCAGATGACACGATTTATGTACGGGTCACACCGGCGCACGCCGCTACTCACATGGCGCAGTTCGCCAGCGGACTTACTTCGCCATCCAGGCTTTGAAGGCTTTCTCCAATGCTGCCAGGTTCATCCCCAGCGAGAGCTGCGCCGCCTCGTCGAGATCCTCGCTCACGTACAGGTCCCAGACGGCCTCAGCCCCGTGCTGGTCGAACAGGTAGCAGACGAATGCGCCAGATTCGGGGTAAGCCACAGCCGGGTCAGCGGCGAACCAGTCGTCGCCCATCATCTTAGCCAGGGGCACATACTTGCCGTTATTCACCAGCGCCTTGCCCAGCAGACGGTAATCGCGGTTATCCTGGTCCAGGCAGGAGGCCAACCCCTCGCCCATCAGCGCCTGCCCGGCGTAACCGAGCGTGCCGTAGGCAATCACATGCGTCATCTCGTGCCCCAGAGTCTGGTGGTCGTTGGCGGCAAACCACTTGGTGTGCACCTCGCCGCCGTCATCAATGGCAAAGCCGGCATTGCGGTAGGTGGCGTGGAAGAAAACCGGCTCGGAGGGATAGAGAAAGTAGAAGATGGGCTCAAAGTAATCCACCTCCAGCGCCTGCTGGATGGCAAAATAGGCTTTCTCGTGGGCCGCGCCGATGGCTTTGATGTTCTGGTCAGCATACGTGCCGGGCAGGGTGTAGAACACCAGGTTTTCGGTCTGGTATTCGTTCCAGTCCTCGAACAGGGGGGTATCGGCAAAGTCGGTGATGGTGAAGCTCTTGAGCAGCGGGTCAAACAGCGCCCCGGCGGCTGCGGCGCTGCCTGCCGGGTACCAGGTGGAAAGCTCATAGGCCACGCGGTTGCGCGTCACCACCCGCACCTGGCCCTCCAGGGGCACCTTGTTCTGGGTGTATTTGACCTGCGAGAGCAGCCCGGCGTAATTACCCACGGCAATATCGTCGCGGGAGAGTTCGACGAAATCCTGGTTGCGGGCCTCAAGGCTGCGCAGCACATCCTCGAGCACATACTCGGGGTACAGGGCTTTGATGCGCAGCGTGATGGAAAGGCACATGCTGCCCTTATCATCCGCGCAGAGCAGGTGCCCGTTGCCGCGCGCGGTCACTTTGAGCGCAGCCGGGGCGGTGAAGCTGTAAAATCCATCTTTATCGCTCAACTTATCTCCACTGGCGACCGGCGTGGGGTTGGCGCCAACCCGGGTGGGCGTGGCGGGCAGGGTGGTAGCAGCGCGGGTGGGGGTGGCGGCGGTGGTGGGCGCGCGGGTGGGCTGGACCGGG
>CAYVOX010000139.1:0-8631 GCA_964453035.1 uncultured Anaerolineaceae bacterium | reverse complement strand
ACACCTCCGGGGTGATGATTATCAGTATAGGGGGCAAAATGGAAAAGTCAAGAGCCGCAATATTCTACAGCAATCGTTCACGGTTGGAATCTCAGAACATTTCCGAAGGTTAGGGCGTGATGGACAGCTTGAGATGCCTATATCGGGATAGTGAGCGCAAGACCGTATTGAAATTATCCCTTCACTGACTATAATGATTTTGTGGGGTTTCTCATTTTATCTGGACAGAGCTATATGGACTAGAACATAAAAAGGAATGGCGCCATGAAAAACCGATGGGGTTCTCGTTTTTTTGGCAGCACAGCTATCCTCTTTGCCATCCTGGCGGCGTATTGTATGTTATCTATGCTCGTACATGAAAGCGATCTTCCCAAACCATTATGGTATCTGGAAGATGTATTCAACATCGATATCGCCATAGAGCTATTCTACTTAGCGGCGCCATTTCTATTACTCATACTGTGGGTTGGCTTGTACCTGTTCCATCGCAGGCAGAACAAGATAATGACCCTGGTTGCCTTGACCATAGGGATCATCTCCATGTTTATTTGCGTGGTAGGGATAAAAACAGGAAGATATAAACTGGGAAATGGTTTGATTGAAGTTGATGATTTGTATGCAATCGGCGTAAAACTGCCGTTTTTTGTCTTTTTGATTTTTGGAATCCTAGGTTATAGGGCCGAAGGAATGCCCAAGTACCTTGGATTCCTGACCGTTCTTGTGGCATTAGCTTTTTCTTTTTCTAACATTGTTCAGTCGTTGTCACGGTTTACTTTCATCGAGGGCTGCTTTTTTGCCTTGCTGGCAATCTGGGGGGTATGGCTTGGTATATTACTGTGGAGAGATAAACTGGATTTAGAGTCACAGGCATTTCTGGAGGGTATCCGTAGACCCGGGCAGTTCATTCCTGTTTTGATCCTGAGCGTGGGTGTTTTGGCCGCTGTAGTTCTAATTGCAATCAAATTTTCAAACATCCCTCAATCGGTTGGATGGCGGCAGACGGCAACTGCTGTTCGATTCAAAGAAATTGCGCCTACCCTGCACGCCAATGAGACTTCTTATGCAAAATCAGAATTTAGATTGATCGTGTTCAATCCTGGCGATCTCAATAACGAAGTGGTTCAAATCGAGAATAACGGCAACTACGATTATCGCATTGAGTACTGGAGTGTGCTAGACGGTAACCATCACCGTTATAGTATTCCTAAAGGTTTCACACTTAAAAAAGGTGCTGTTGTGCAAATTTTCACGCGCGAGGGTATGAATACCGCAACTGAGCTGTTCATGGGGCTGAAAGAAGCAGTCTGGTTGAGTGGTCATACGGTATCTATCTATTCAACGGATGGTCGTCAACGTGCATATTACACGATACCATAATAATCATTGACAGATACCTTTCTAAAGGTTTTTGATGGATTGCAGGCTTATACGCCCCTGTTACTGCGCCGGGTAACTTACCAGATGCCCGGCACAAGGCGGCGGCGCACCCGGCGAGCGTAATCCACATAGCCCGGGCGGCAGCCCTGCCGCAGCGATCTTCGAGGGCGGCGCGGGTGGGCGGCAGAAATGGTCAGAGCGCCCGGCAAAGGCGCTGAGGTTCTGCCAAATGGATAAGTTTACGGCACTTCGGTGAAGATTGGCTCGCGCGGCGGGTAGCCCATGCGCTCCCAGAACAGGTTGAGCGCCGGGCCCGGGTCCACCTTCTGGTTGATGCGGTAATGCCCGAGGATGTGATTGTTATCAATGGGGATGTTCCAGCGGCTGGCGATATCCATCACCAGCGTTTGCAGGGCGCGCACCTGCACCTCGGGGTAATCTTCCCAGTAGGTATAGCCGTAGGAATGCAGGTAATCCTCAAAATAGCCCTCCATGCTGGCCGGTTGCGGCACGCGGCCTTTGTTGACCAGCTCGATGCCGATGGAGCGCAGGTAGGGTTCTGTGAGTTTGCCCTGGTCGTCATCGCAGATAGGACAGGAGGCCAGGCAGGTGGAGCGGGCTCCGGTGCAACTGGCGTGCATGGCGCCCAATTCTTCGGGCACCACCTGGGTCACTTTGCCGTCGCGGTCGATGAGGTAGTGGGCGCTGGTGCCGTTGGCCTGGGCAAAACCGTACAGGCTGGCTTTGAGGTCGCCAACGGTGTAATGGATGACGATGGCCTCCGGCTGGTTGCCGGGGAAGGCGTTGCAGGAGGCAAAGGTTGAAAAGCCGGGCAGCTGGGCGCGGGCGGCGGCGCTGAGATCGGGGGTGAAGTTGAATTTGGCCAGCAGTTGCTGGCGGGTAAACAGGTCGGCAGGGAGGGTCTTGCACTGTTTGAGGAATTGCTCGGCGGAGGAGAGCGCCGCAGGCGTGGCGGTGCTGGTGCGCAGCGCGACAGCCGTTCCGGAGCGGGTGAGTTCGCCAATCACATCGGCAAAGGTTTTGTAGGAGCCGGTCAGCAGCGGGTAGAGACGGGGGTTGGAGTAGGGATACACGCGCGGCAGCTGGTAGCGCTGGGCGTCGCTGGGGTAGGCAGCCAGTTCCTTGCGGGTGTTGCCCGCCACGGCGTACTGGTAGCCAGCGTTTTTGACAATCGCCTGGGCGGCAGGGGAGAAGGCATCGTAGGGGTAGGCAAAGGCGATGGGGGTGAAGCCGGTCTTCTCGGTGAGGATCTTTTTGGATTGTTCCACATCCCATTTGACGGCAAGGGTATCCGTTTTGGTGTAATCGGGGTGGGAGATGCCATGCGAAGCGATGGAGATGATCCCTTCGCTGGCCCAACCGCGCAGGTCAGCGTAGCAGAAGGTCTTGTTGGGCTTGTTGCACTCATCCACCACCACGGAATCGTTATTGAGGATGAAGAAGATGGCCTTGAAGCCGTATTTTTTGAGGGTGGGGATGACCACGTCGGCGTAGAGCGGGCGTTTGGCGGTGCCGAGATCAAAACTGAGCACCACCGATTTTTGAGGGAAGTTGCGCATGCCATCCAGGTAGGCAGCCAGGTCTTCAGCAGAGAGGGTGGTGTAGCCGTTCTGGCTCAGCCAGGCCATCTGCTCTCCGAACCAGGCTTGCGTCATCTGAACCTGGTCGTTCATCTTAAAATCAGGGTCGTGGTATTCAATGATGGGGATGCGCGCCGCCGGGATGGGGGTAGGCGTCAGCGTGGCGGTGCTTGTGGCAGTTGGGGTAGGGCTGGGAGTGAGCGTGGCGGTGGCGGAGGGGCGCGGGCTGGGGGTGAGCGTGGCGGTGGGCGCGGTGACAGGCGTGGGGGTTGGCGCCTCGGGCGGGGTTTCACAGGCCGCCAGGAGCAGGGTGAGCGTGAGGATGACCAGGAACAATCGCCGCATGTGCCCTCAGGGGTGGTGTAAAGTAGGCGTATTATAACAGGATGTGAGGCCGCCTGGAGCGTGCTGTCGCGCTGAGGGAGCGCAGTGAGAAGCGAGCAGCTGCTTTTTCTGACTGTTTCCAACAGGTCTCATGAGGGTCATCCTGATTGCTTGACATTTTATATAGAATCGCTATGATGGAATAGACGCCGAAATCCTTGCAGCCCTCATCCCCTCCATTGAAACTGAAAAACGAATTGCAAATGAGCCTGACAGGCTTTGGGTACGTTATGGGGCGGGGGAGAAAGGTTTCAGGCACTTTACCGGTTTTTACCGTTTCAGATTTACCGATAGGAGGATTGTGATGAGCAGGAAATTATGGGTAGGATTGGTTGTTCTTGTTTTGGTGTTGACGGTCGCCAGGCCGGCGGCAGCCATCACCTACGGGGAGCCGGACCTGGGAGAGCACCCCTTTGTGGCACTGATTGCGTTTTACGACGCGGATGGAAATTTCATCTGGCGGTGCTCCGGCTCGCTGCTTTCTCCCACGTTGATGGTCACAGCAGGGCACTGCACGGCGGCGGATGTTGACGGCACGCCGGTTCGGGCGCGGGTGTACTTTGACGAAACCATTTATTACGACCCGGTGGCGGATGATTACACCAATTCCAATTATTACCTGGGCACGCCCGTTGCTCACCCGGGTTACAACTGGTCAACGCTGCCTGAGACGTATGACATCGGGGTGGTGCTGATGGACGAGCCCGTGGTTGGGATCAGCGAGTTCGCTCAGCTCCCCACTGAGGGCTTGATGGACGCGGTGGGTTCGAAGAGCGATAAGCGCTGGGTGATTGTGACGCCGGTGGGGTACGGGGTAAACGACATGTACCCAGATGAAATCTCGCTGCGCACGCGCTACCAGGCGCAGTCCTTCTTAATCAACCTGAATAACGCCTATACCGACGGCTGGAATATCGCCTCCTCCAACAATCCGGGCAAATGGGCGGGTTCGGAGGATTACACCACGGGCGGCACCTGCTATGGCGATTCAGGCGGGCCGGTTTTCCTGGGCGATTCCGAAAGCAACGTGATTGTGGGAATCACCTCGTTTGGCACCAGCGCTGCCTGTTCCGGGGTAGATTATTCCTGGCGGGTGGATACGGAAGCCTCGCGCGCTTTTTTGAGCCAGTTTGCGGAGGAGTACGGCTTTGTGATCCCTTAGCTGGTTTGACTTGAATCGGTGGCAGCACGGCTCAACCGGCTTTATCTGGTTGAGCCGTGTTTGTAAAAAGAAACAACTTCTCCAGCCCGCATCCCCGCGGGCCGCTTTTCACCTCCTTCTCTCCCCGGCGCGGGGAGAGAAGGAGGACGGGAGGATGAGAGAGGTCAGCCCCCCGCCATAGAACAAAAAACAGGCCAGGCGCGGCAATTGCCTGTGGGGGTGGTTTTATGTTACACTTATCTTCACGGTTAACCCGGCAAGCAGGATCCACAGGTTGGAGGCGATTTTTTTGAAATCAGCCTGGTTATCCTGTTATTCGTGTTAACCACAGGACTGGAATCGCTCACAGGAAGGGAAGGTCAGAGGGAAGATGCGGCGGGTTCAGCGTGCGGCAGCGATCACAATCATCAGCCTGCTGCTGCTGGGTTTAATCACCCAGTTCAGCCAGCCTGCCGCCACCGCGCGCGCCGAAGGCGGCACGCCGGCGCCTTCCCGTAAAATCAACGTTATCCAGCCGGTCACCTGGTACGACTGGTGGATGGCACGCTGGGAGAACAACGAGGTCATCTGCCGCATCCTGATCGAGCACGAGGGCATGCCCACCAGCGCCGAAATCCAACATGCCTGTGGGACGCTGCTTTATAACGAATGGAAGGCGACCAAGCCCTGCAACCTGGCGGCGGCAGCGCAGGGGCAGGTGTGCCGTGGAATGTACTTGCATTACGTGCGCACCTTCCCGGGCAAGCGCACGGTAAGCGTTGAACTGCCAGCGCCCAGGGTGTGGGTTTCCATCATCGGCTGTGACCCGGCCCCTACCCCCAATCGCTGTACGTCCATCCCGAACCTGCAACTGGTGGGGGAAGAACCTCTGCCAAACGAGATGGTGATTCGCATCCAGGGGACGCTGGGCGGCGAGCCGTTCAGTTGCCCGGGGGATATGTGCGTGCTACCGCTGCGCCCCACCGGCTCCAACGGGGTCTGGTTGGAGTTCTGGGCGGATTCGAGTTATGGAGATGCCAGCGAGCGGTTCAAGGCGCTGATCCGCGTGATTGCGGTGGGGGATGTGATGGCGCCGGATGGTCCCACCAGCCAGCAGCAGGAATGGTACATTGATATCATCAGCAACCAGTTCAAGGAAGGCAGCATCGCCTCCTGCTCGGATGCATGGAACAGCCTGCCGGAAGTGGGCGGCCCGCCGCACTGGTTGAACACCCCGTTGGACGCGGCTGACCTGCAATCAACCTATTCGTATTATTACCTGGCGGGCATTTTGATTGAAAACGGCACAGTGGATGCCAGCGGCTGCCCGGATGGGGGCCTGAAGAGCGCCAAACTGGCCAACCAGTGCGGCATGGAAAAGGCGCTGCCGGCGGTGCAGGAGTGGCAAAACCGCTTCGATAGCGAGATTTTGAGGGTGGCCAAAGATACAGGCGTGCCAGCCCAGCTTTTGAAGAATATTTTCGGGCGCGAGAGCCAGTTCTGGCCGGGGGTGTACAGCGATATTGACGAAGCCGGGCTGGGGCAGATGACTGAGAAGGGCGCTGATACGCTGCTGCTGTGGAACGTCAACTTTTACAAACAATTTTGCCCGCAGGTGTTGAGCGCCGAACGCTGCGAGAAGGGGTTTGTCTTCCTCAAGGCGGAAGAACAGGATATGCTGCGCGGGGCGCTGGTGACCCGGGTCAATGCCTCCTGCCCGGATTGCCCGGTGGGGATTGACCTGAGCCAGGCGGAAACCAGCGTGCGCATCTTTGGCGAGACGCTGCTGGCAAGCTGCCTGCAAACGGGCCGGGCTGTGCACAACCTCACGCAGCGCTCGCCGGGTGAGGTGGCCTCTTACGTGGACCTGTGGAAGTTCACGCTGGCCAATTACAACGCGGGTGCGGGCTGCCTGTGGACGGCGATGAAGCGGGTGACAAGCGCCGGACTGAAGCTGACCTGGGAAAATGTGACCGATTACCTGGACCCGGCGTGTGAATCGGCGCGGCAGTACGTGCAGAGCGTCAGCGAGGGCCAACGTATCACGCCCACCGCCACATCGTGGGTGTTCCAGGGCACGCCGCTGCCCTCGCCAGCCTACCCGACTGCGCCAGTCACGCTGAACACGCCCACCCCCACGCTGGGGGCAAGCCCCACGCCCACGCGCACCCTTTCAGCGACGGTGGTTTTCACCGCCACGCGCACCGTGACGTTGACGCCAGGCGGTCCAACCCGCACGCCCACGCCCACTCAGGAGGGATATCCCGGATGGCCCACGCCCACCGAGTGGAGCTATCCGGTGGGGCCAACGCCCACCAACGGGGTTTACCCGTAATCCGATAAGAGCAGATACCTTTTACCACTGCAACAGGGAGCCCTTCTACCCCGGCCTGCCCTTTTATTCGTTTTCCATCATCTCCTGGCACGCTTAAAGCGCGCTTTTTGTTCAACGCTCATCTTTTCGGTGGCGTACTGCACCACAATCCTGCCGCAGGTATCCTTCCATTCCAGCAGAAAAGCCTCAATCTCGGCGGGGTGCCGTTTCCAGGCCTCGCGCAGGAACCAACCCAATCCCTGT
The DNA here is from genome assembly GCA_964453035.1 of uncultured Anaerolineaceae bacterium. Taxonomy (GTDB): domain Bacteria; phylum Chloroflexota; class Anaerolineae; order Anaerolineales; family Anaerolineaceae; genus CAYVOX01. The sequence continues at coordinate 1,550 of CAYVOX010000139.1, read as the reverse complement.
TGAACCACTTTTTCCGGATCGTTCATCAAGGGCGCAATGAAATTCAGAAGCGCGCCAATCGCAAAATCCCCTTTGAGCGTTTTAGTCAGGCTCACCGGCACGCTGCGGCGCTTCCAGCGCGAGGGCGACGTGCGCCAGTCGGCAATGGCTTCCAGCGGCACGATGCAGCGTGTGATAAACGGCGCCAGCAGATCCAGGCTAAAGCCGTCGGTGTGAGCCCAGTTGCAAATGCCGTGATCCAGCCAGTTACCCAGGCGCGCCAGCGTCTGGGCGGTAAACTCTTTTGAGAACGCCCCGGCAAAGCCCAGCGCAAAGCTGGCCTCCTCGTATTTCCCGGTAGCCACCAGGCGGTCTCCCAGATCCAAAAAGCCCGCCAATCCCAGCTGGTTGCGGTAATGCTCCAGCCAAACGGCGCGCTGCTGCTCCATCTTTTTGCCATCCACGCCGAAGGCATCGTACCCTTCCACAAAATAGCGCTGGTACTTTGCGACCAGCGCCGGGTCGGCATTTTGCTCGCAAAAGGCGCGAATGTGTGCCTGCAATTCGTCAATCAGCATTTTAACCTCCCCTGAATCGCTCGCGCAGCAGTTTTAGAGTCTGAGGGCCGGTTCCATCCAGCAGACGAGCCTGGATTTGAAAGGCGCACTGCTGCGGGGTGAGTTGAGCGGTATCCACTTCCAGGTCGTAGATGCAACTGGCATGCACCAGCGGGAATTGCGCCGCGGCCTGCCCGAGGGTGCGATTCTTGCGGCTCTTCTCGCGCGCCACCAGCACCTCCAGCGGGCAGCGCACGCCCACCAGGTAGGCGGGCAAATCCGCCAGCAAGTTGGCGCACTGCGCCACCCATTCCCTTTCCACCAGCACATGGTCAGCCACAACGTTCATTCCCGCCCGCGAAAGCAGCGCGATAGCCTGGTGCATGGCTAAAAAAAGCCGGTGGCCCATTTGCCCGGCTTCGGTTGCCAGGCCCAGTACATCATCCCACAACGGGCGCTCCAGATAGCGCTCCGGCAGCATCCAGATGAATTTATCAATCCCCGCGTTGAGGTAGGGTTCGGGTAAAAGCTCCTGCAGGGCGTTGAGGATGCTGGTTTTGCCGGAACTGGAAGCACCGTTGAGCAGGATGATGGTGCCGGGTGGTGGGTTCATTTTTCCCAGCGTTTAATCAGGCTGCTGTCAGCAAAATTCCAGCCGGTGGTATCCCACAGGTTTATCATGTCAGCGGGATCGAGGTAATACTTCATTTCGCCCAGTTCGGTTTGCAGGGTTGCGCCGGGTTGAGCAGGCGGCACAGCCTGCCCGTTGTGAAAGAGCACCCCGTGCTGCCCTTCGCTGCGCGTACCCCTGGCGCGGAAGTAGATGTACAGGCTCCAGGCACCCTGCGCGTACACCCGGGCGGGGGTGGGCTCGGTGCCGTTAAACAGGGGGTTCGCGGCCGACTGCGCATCCAGGGTGGGGGCGGGCGGCGTGGTGGGCTGCGGGGCGGCAGTGGAGGGCAGGCAAGCCGCGAGCAGCAGCGCCGCGCAGGCCAGCAGGCTAATTAACCCACG
>CAYVOX010000138.1:0-8692 GCA_964453035.1 uncultured Anaerolineaceae bacterium | reverse complement strand
ACGGCAGCCGTCTTGGCGGTGATGAGCCGCGCCCGGGTGACGGGCAGGGTGAGCGAGAACTCGACGGTGCGGTCGCGCTCTTCCTTTGAGATGATGTCGCTGCCCCACATGGCAGCCGCAACCGCCAGGAGCAGGCTCATGTACATAATCATGACGCCAAAAAAGCCGGTGACGGTGGTGAGGTTGAAGGCATTCATATTGAGGGCGGCCATCAGCGCGGGCGGCATGCTATCCAGGATGGAGAGCAGGTCGGGGTTTTCAAAAAAGGCGGTGAATTTTGAAAAGCCGACCGTGTTGAACAGCAGCACGATGGCTGACCAGATCAGCAGGGATTTAAAGGTGGAACGCAATTCTCGGAAAAAGATGTTCACCTGATTCTCTCCTTACACCGCCGAGGGGATGTTTCTGCGCAGGTACAGCACGTAGCTGGCCGGCAGCGCAATGACGATGATGACGATGCTGATCCACACCAGCGAGGCATCCCAGGCGGCGTGTTTGACGATGTAATTGGGCGCAAAGTGCTGGAAGGGCGAGAGCACCTCCAGGCTTTTCTCGCCAATCATGCCGCCAAAGGCGTTGAGGATGTACAGCCCAAAGACCAACCCCATCGAGAAGGGGGTGACGCTGCGCACCCTTTTAACCAGCAGTGAGATGCACACGCCCACCGAGAGGAAGAACAACTGGAAGGGGATCATGCTGAGCAGCAGGAGCGCCATTGTGCCGGCCTGCACCTCCTGCCCGTACCTGAAGGCGTAGACAAAAACAAAACTGCAGACCCAGATGACCGCCTGGGTGATTGCCAGGGCGGTGAGGGCTGCCAGCAGCTTGGCGGTGATGATGTGGGTGCGGCTGACCGGCTTGGAGAGCAGAAAATCGGCGGTCCACTCGCTTTCCTCAATGGAGACCAGCGAGAAACCGTAATTGGCGGCCTGCACGGCCAGGCAAATCTGGATGAAGACAAACGTGAGGGCATAAAAGCCCAGGATGCTGGACCAATCCATATCCGCCATGCCGAAGGCGATGAGCAGCTCCCTGGGGAAAGCCGCCATGAGCTGGGTGACCATGGCGGTCTGCGAGGCGAAGCTCTCGAAGAGCGAAAGGAAGAGCAGCATCAGGGCGGCGATGGAGGCAGACCAGATGAGCACCGAGCGCAGGCGCGTTTTGAGTTCGTGCATGTAGATATTCATATCCGGTCCTATTCGTAGTAGTGCATGAAAATCTCTTCGAGGGTGAGGTCTTCAACCGCCAGGTCGGTGATCGGAGCGGCGCTCACCAGGCGGGTGATGGCGTTGATATCACCCTTGTAGAAGAAGTGAACGCTGCCGTCCACCACCTGCAGGCCGGTCACGCCCTCGATGTTAAACTGGCTGGCATCCAGCCCTTCGGCGGTGACGCGGATTTTCTTGTAGTTATCCTTTTGCAGGGTCTTGATATCCTGGATGGCGATGATGGCGCCTTCCTTGATGATGGCAACGCGGTTGCACATCTTTTGCACCTCGCCGAGGATGTGCGAGGAGAAAAACACCGTGGCGCCGCGCCTGTTCTCCTCGCGGATGAGGTTGAAGAATTTTTGCTGCATGAGCGGGTCGAGACCGGCGGTGGGCTCATCCAGCACAATCAGGCTGGGCTGGTGCAGCAAGCCCTGCACAATGCCCACCTTCTTCTTGTTGCCGTAGGAGAGGTCGTCAATGCGGCGCTTGAGGTCCAGTTCCATCAGGTCAGCCAGTTCATACAGGCGTTTGGTGCAGTCCTTCTTGTAGAAGCTGGCCGAGTATTTGAGCAGGTCGAGCACCTTCATGCCCTCGTAATAGAACACCTCGGAGGGCAGGTAGCCGATCTCCTGGCGGATTTGCGGGCCAAACTGGATGCAATCCTTGCCGAAAATCCTGGCCTGGCCTTTGGTGGGGTAGATGAGGGAGAGGAACAGGCGGATGGTGGTGGACTTTCCGGCGCCGTTGGGACCGATGAAGCCGAAAATCTCGCCTTCTTCGACGTTGAAGGAGACGTCAACGATGCCGCGGGCTTTACCGTAGAATTTGGTGAGGTGGCTGACTTCAATAATGCTCATGGGGAGCTCTCCTTGGTGGGTGAGTTGAGAAAAAGGGGGAAAAGGGGAAAATGGATGTAGAAATTGACTTTATCACCGCCGGGGGGCGGTGTCAAGATTAAATTAAGGTTAATCGGGGCCGGGGGAGGGGGGCAATGTCGTATATTTAATTTTGTAACATAAAAAAAGTAACTAAAGCGAGGTTACTTTTTTTATTGTCTTGACTGTAAATCTATGTATAATTAATCAACTGCTTATGTTAGCGGTAACTCTGGCTGTTTAACCCGTTTGGCGTTTTCTCAATTGAAGTTGGGCGGTAAGCTGTGGGGGCAAACCGCGCAACTTTTCAGCATCAGGCACTACCCCCGCCGGTGAACCCGACGGAGCGCGAGGAGGTGATGCAGAGAGCAATTCAGCCCAGATCCCCTAAACTGTTTCCTTTGCGTTTAAACCGCCGGTAGAAACCCCACCCGAAAAGGCTTCGCCCGGCGCACATAACCAAACTTTGTCAGGAGGATAAGGAAATGTCCCGAAAGTGGTTTATGCTTGTCAGCATTCTGCTCGTTTTTGTGTTTGTGGCTTCCTGCACCACCCCGCCGGCAGCCACGCCCACTGCCAAGCCGGTTGAGCCGACCAAACCGGCCGCCAGCAAGTACACCCAGTCTCCGCTGTGGGACGCGGATGTGACCGCCGGCAAGCTGCCCGCGGTGGATAAGCGCGTCTCAGAAGAGCCGCTGGTGGTCAAAGCCATCGAAGAAATCGGCACCTACGGCGGCACCTGGCGCCGCGCCTGGAAAGGCCCGTCCGACTTCCACGCTTACGGCCGCTTAAACTATGAAGCCACCCTGCGCTGGCCGCGTGACCCGAAAGACCCCATCCAGCCCGGGCTGGCCAAGGAATGGAAGTTCAGCGCCGACGGCAAAGAGCTGACCCTGTACTTCCGCAAGGGCCTCAAATGGTCTGACGGCACCCCCTGGACGGTGAACGACATCATCTTCTGGTGGGAAGATATCGAGAACAACAAAGACCTGACCAGCGCCCCGCACGCTGAATGGGTGGTTAACGGCAAGCCGATGACGCTTGAAAAAATCGACGACGTGACCATCAAACTCAAATTCGACGGCCCCAACGGCCTGGTGGTGCGCATGCTGGCCTTCCACGGCAACCAGTGGCCGCTCAACTTTGAGCGCTTCGGCTTCTATGCCCCGGCCCACTACCTCAAGCAGTTCCACCCCAAGTACAACACCGAGGTGAAGGATTACAAGCTGTTCAACGAAAAAGCCGACGACCTCAACCCCGACCGCCCGGCGATGACCCCCTGGACCGTCCAGACCTACAAGGCTGGCGACGCCAAGTTGATTGCCAAGCGCAACCCGTACTACTGGAAGGTGGATGAGAAGGGCCAGCAGTTGCCCTACATTGACTACATCGAGATGAGCCTGGTGGAAAACAACGACGCTGTGGCCGCCAAGGCCCTGAGCTGCGAAATTGACATGCAGTTCCGCAGCCTGGACCTGCGCAAGTTCTCGCTCTTCAAAGAGAACGAGACCAAGTGCGCCTACCGCGTGTACAAGTGGCCTTCCGCCCAGGGCACTGCGCTGGCGCTGTGGCCCAACCAGAGCTATGCGGCTGACCCCGAACTGGCCAAGGTTTTCCAGAACAAGGACTTCCGCATCGCGCTCTCCTACGCCATTGACCGCAAGAAAATCAACACCGTCACCTATCTCGACCAGGGCGTGATTCGCTCCTCGATGATTGTGCCCACCTCCGCCTTCTACGTGCCGGAAGTGGAAGCGCTCTACATGGATTACGACGTCAAGAAGGCCGCCGAGTACCTGGATAAGGCCGGCCTCAAGATGGGCGCCGACGGCAAGTTCCGCGTGCGCGCGGATGGCAAGCCGCTGGAAATCACCATCGAGACCGAACGCACCGGCGCCGAGCTGGATGCGCTCAACATGATTGTGGAAAACTGGAACGCGGTGGGCGTCAAGACCGCCCTCAAGACCATGACCCGCGATGCCTTCTGGCCGCGCGCCACCGGCAACGAGGTGCAAATCTCGGTGTGGAGCACGGACCGCGGTCTGGAACCGTTTGTTGACCCGATCTACCTGTTCCCGTTCGACGAGCGCTCCTGGATGGCCCCCGCCTATGGTACGTATTACAAGACCGGCGGCAAATCGGGCATCAAGCCGGAAGGCAAGCTGGCTGAAGCCCAGGCCCTGTTCGACCAGATGAAGGGCACCATCGACCAGGCCAAGTTCGTTGAAATTGGCAAGCAGATTGTGAAGATGGCGGTTGAAGAAGTTTGGACCATCCAGACGGTGGGCATGGTTCCCGCGCCGCTGGTGGTGAAGAACAACTTCCGCAACGTGCCGGAAAAGTACACCCAGGACTGGATTATCATGTCCCCGGGCAACCTCGACCCGAGCCACTTCTTCTTCAAGAAGTAGGCCGCACCTTTGACGGGAGTTTTACGATAAATCTGTGATCCCTCGGTAACCCTCATCCTTGCTTCACCCTTCCCTGAGAGGGGAAGGGGTAAGGGTGAGGGTTACGAGGGCCGACCTTATTCACGGGGGAGTTTCCCCAAAAGGCGGCCGCCTATGTTGAACTACATCATTCGCCGTATCCTGGCAATGATTCCCACCTTGTTTTTGGTGTCGGTGCTAACCTTCGTTATTATTGACCTGCCGCCGGGTGATTTTATGACCCAACTGGCTGCCAACGTGGGCACCAGCGGGTCCAGCATGGACGCAGCCACGGTGGAAAACCTGCAGCGCCAGTATGGATTGGATAAACCCCTGGTGACGCGCTACTTCACCTGGATTGCCGGTTTTGTGCAGGGCGATTTTGGCTACTCGCTGGATTGGAAGCGCCCGGTCAGCGAGTTGATTGCCGACCGCCTCTACCTCACCCTGCTGCTCTCATTCCTCTCTTTAGGTATCATGTGGCTGATTGCTGTGCCGATTGGCATTTATTCCGCCACCCACCAGTACTCCTGGGGGGATAACATCCTCACCTTTTTGGGTTTTCTCGGTCTTTCCGTCCCCGATTTCTTACTGGGCCTGGTTTACTTATTTGTGGGTATTTTCGTCTTTAGCGTCTCGGTAACCGGGCTGTACTCCAGTGGAATGGAAGAGGCCCCCTGGTCGGTTGCCAAGGTGTTGGACCTGGCCAACCACCTGCTGTGGCCGGCCTTGATCCTGGGCGCGGGTGGCATGGCGCAGCTCATCCGCATCATGCGCGGCAGCCTGCTGGAGACGCTCGGCCAGCAGTTCGTTACCACCGCGCGCGCCAAAGGCCTCAAGGAAAAGGTGGTCATCAATAAATATGCCGTGCGCGTGGCCATCAACCCGCTGATCAGCGTGATGGGCATGCAGATCCCTCAGCTGATTTCCGGCGCAACCGTGCTGGGGATTGTGCTTTCGCTGCCCACCACCGGGCCGCTTTTTATGCGCGCCCTGCTCAGCCAGGATATGTACCTGGCAGGCTCTTTCCTGCTCTTCTTAGCTCTCATGTTAATGGTGGGTAACCTGCTGGCGGATATCGCGCTGGCCTGGGTGGACCCGAGGATCCGGTTAGAATGACGCTCCCAAAAGATAAACTCGAAGAAGTGCTCAACGAGGCGCCTGCTCCCTCCAAAAAGACGGAGGAAGCGCACTTCGGGCTTTCGCAGTGGCAGTTGATGTGGCGCAAGTTCCTGCGCAGTAAAACGGCCATTATCGGCGGGATCATGATTATCCTGTTCTACCTGAGCGCGGCGCTTGCCCCCTTTCTGGCGCCTTACGGCGGCGACCAGCGCATGGTGGAATATCTCTACGCGCCGCCGCAGGCGCTGCACTTTGATTTTGAGAACGGGTTGTACATCAACGGCCTGACCAAGAAATTTGACCCCGAGACGTTGGGGATTTCCTACGTCCAGGAAACCAACAAGATACCGGTGCATTTTTTCGTCCACGATCAACCCTACAAGCTGCTTGGCCTGATTGAATCAGATGTGCACCTGTACGGCTCATCCGATAAGAGCGTGGGGGTGTACCTCTTCGGCACCGACCGGCAAGGCCGCGATATGCTCAGCCGCATTTTGCTGGGCGGGCAGATGTCCCTGACCATCGGCCTGGTGGGGGTGTTCCTCAGCCTGATCATCGGCTCGATTTTTGGCGTGACCAGCGGTTATTTTGGCGGCTGGATTGATAACCTGATGCAGCGCCTGATTGAGATTATTCGCTCATTCCCCTCGGTGCCGTTGTGGATGGCGTTGAGCGCGGCGCTGCCGCAGCACTGGCCGCCGGAGCAGGTTTATTTTTCCATCACCATCATCCTCTCGCTGATTGGCTGGACCTGGCTGGCGCGCCAGCTGCGTGGCAAGGTGCTGGCGCTGCGCGAGGAGGAGTTTATTATTGCCTCGCAGCTTTCCGGCGCCAATGACACCTGGGTGATCTTTCGCCACCTGCTCCCTTCTGTGCTGGGGCATATTATCGTGGTATCCACGCTGGCTATGCCCAGCATGATCCTGGCGGAATCGGCGCTCTCCTTCCTCAACCTGGGGCTGCGCCCGCCGCTGATTAGCTGGGGCGTGCTGCTGCAAGAGGCGCAAAACCTGGAAACGCTGCGCAACTCTCCCTGGTTGCTGCTGCCCGCGCTCTTCATCGCGCTGGCGGTGCTTTCGTTTAACTTCTTTGGCGACGGTCTGCGTGATGCAGCCGACCCGTACACCCGGTAATCAATTCTAACGCGCCGCCAGAAGGCGGCACAGGTGGATGGATGAGCGAACAAGATAAACCGTTACTGGAAATCAAAGACCTGCGCACTTACTTTGACACGCTGGATGGGCAGGTACGCGCGGTGGACGGCGTGTCCTTCGACATCATGCCGCAGGAGACGCTGGGGCTGGTGGGCGAGAGCGGCTGCGGCAAGTCGGTGACGGCTTACTCCGTGCTGCGCCTGCTGCCCATCAAAACCTCGCGCATCGTCAGCGGCAGCATCAACTTCCGGCGGCGCAGCGGCGAGGTGGTGGATATCGCCAAAATGGACCCGCGCGGCGATGATATCCGCAGCATCCGCGGCAACGAGGTTTCGATGATCTTCCAGGAGCCAATGACCTCGCTGAGCCCGGTGCACACCATCGGCGACCAGATTATGGAGGCCATCATCCTGCACCAGAAGGTGACGAAGGAAGAGGCCCTGGCGCGCTCCATCCAGGTGCTCAAGCAGGTGGGGATTGCCCTGCCGGAGCAGCGCGTGCACCAGTACCCGCACGAGTTTTCGGGGGGCATGCGCCAGCGCGCGATGATTGCCATGGCGCTGAGCTGCAACCCCTCGCTGTTGATTGCCGATGAGCCCACCACCGCGCTGGATGTGACCATCCAGGCGCAGATCCTGGAGCTGATGAAGGGCCTGCAGAAGGACTTCCGCATGTCCATTCTCATCATCACGCACAACCTGGGGGTGGTGGCGGAAATGGCGCGGCGCGTGGCGGTGATGTACATGGGCAAGATTGTTGAGATTGGCTCGGTGGGGGCCATTTTCCACAAGCCGATGCACCCCTACACGCTGGGGCTGATGCAATCGGCGCCCAAGATGGGCAGCAACGTCAAGCAGCGCCTGGTGCCCATCTCCGGCAGCGTGCCAGACCCGTTCTCTATCCCACAAGGGTGCGCATTTTACCCGCGCTGCCCGGCCGCCAAAAAATCTGCCTGCCAGGGGCCGGAAGATGTACCCCTGACCGAGGTGGAGCTGGATCATTGGGTAAGATGCACGCTATACCAATAGGATTGCTATGAACCCTGTCCTTCTCGAAGTTAAAAACCTCAAAAAATACTTTCCCATCCGGCGCGGGATCCTCAAGCGTGTGGTGGGGCACGTGCGCTCGGTGGATGACGTCAGTTTCTTCATCCGCGAGGGCGAAACACTGGGGCTGGTGGGTGAATCCGGCTGCGGAAAAACCACCACAGGGCGCACGATCCTGCGCGCCATCGAGCCCACCTCAGGGCAGGTCTTTTATCGTAAAGATACGGATATGGTGGAGCTTTCAAAGCTGCCGAAGCGCGAGTTGAAACCCTTCCGGCGCGAGATGCAAATCATCTTCCAGGATCCGTACTCCTCGCTTAACCCGCGCATGACGGTGATGGAAATCGTCTCTGAGCCGCTGCGCATTCACGGGGTGGTGGAGGGGGATGAGCTGAAGAGCCGCGTGCGCGAGCTGCTGGAGATGGTGGGGATGCGCGTGCAGCACATGAACCGCTACCCGTATGCCTTTTCCGGCGGGCAACGCCAGCGCATCGGGATTGCGCGGGCGCTGGCGCTGCGCCCCAAGTTCATCGTGTGCGATGAACCGGTCAGCGCGCTGGATGTTTCCATCCAGGCGCAGGTGCTTAACCTGCTCTCTGACCTGCAGAAGAATATGGGGCTGACTTACCTGTTCATCTCGCACGACCTTTCGGTGGTGGAGCACATCAGCGACCGGGTGACGGTGATGTACCTGGGCAGCTTTGTGGAGCTGGCGCCGGCGGAGGCGCTTTACGCCGGGCCGCGCCATCCCTACACCGAGGCGCTGCTCTCGGCGGTGCCCAGCGCCGACCCGGATTACATGATTAAGCGCCTGATTCTGCCGGGGGATGTGCCCAGCCCGGCCAACCCGCCTTC
>CAYVOX010000137.1:0-8750 GCA_964453035.1 uncultured Anaerolineaceae bacterium | reverse complement strand
GATAGGAAGTTTGATAGTCGGGTTTTTCGGTATAGTTGTGGATCTGACATTCAGGATTGACGATAATACCGCCAGCAGTAGCTAAAACCGTCGTTTTGCCGTCGGGTGAGGTGATTTTTAGTTCAAGCTGCGCGTCGCAAACCATAGCGCCAAAATCATCAAGAACCTGCCAGGTCTGGCTAACCGCGTTCAGAACGGCTTTGCAGCCGCATCCATCCTCGTTAAACACGGCGGAGACAAACTCGCTGCTCCCGTCGTCACCATTGCCAGCCTCAAGGCAGCCCTTAAGCAACTGATTAAGTCAGTGCAGTTTTGGAAAAAAACACCAGATTAAGCAAACTACCTCTCTTGGGAGTGTGATGCATGGAACAAAAAGAAACCTGGAAGCAGAAAACCCTGGTGATTGGCGGGGTAGTTGGGCTTTTAGCCGGGCTTGTCGCCGCCTATATCTTCATCCAGCGCGCCGAACTTGATGAGAATCGCCCCAAGATTACTGCCGGTGAAGGCGTCAAAGTTGGCCTCGGTGTACTCACCGTGTTGCGCACTATCGCAGATCTCGCCGCCCGCAAATAGATCCCGGGGTCGCTTTTTTTGCATAACCGCACAGGGGAGGCGTAGGAAACTGCCTGCTGACCACGTCATAAGGCTTCGCGCCTTCCCTTTATACCTTTCTCATCACGCCTGATGGATTCCCTACCCTTTCTCCGTTACCTGCTTCTTGGCCAGCTCAGGCGTGAATTTATTCTGCCCCCCACCGGAAAAGCCGTCATTGACCAGCCCGGCGGCTCACTACTCTATGCTGCCGCCGGCTTATCCATCTGGGAAAATGATGCCGGCCTGGTCGGGCGCATCAGCGAAGACTACCCCCGCCAGTGGCTGGCGTTGGCCCAAAAAGCTTCCTGGGATACACGCGGCATCCGTTTCCTCAGCGAATCCATCAACCACCGCTGGTTCTGCGCCTACTCAGACCTCGAAACGCGCCATTTTGACCGCCCCGTAGCGCATTTTGCCCGCGTCGGCTTACCCTTTCCAAAATCCTTGCTGGGATATTCCGAACCCTCGTCCCAGCTGGATAGTCGCACCCTGCCCTCCCCACTCACCATCCGCAGCAACGATATCCCCACCGATTACCTCGATGCCACAGCCGCCCACCTTTGCCCGCTGGATTACCTCTCCCACGCCCTCATCCCCGCGGTTCTGCGCCAGGGGCATGTCTCCACCATCACCCTCGACCCTTCCGCCAATTACATGAGCCCGGTTTTCTGGGAAGAGATTCCCCACGTGGTTAAAGGCGTCACCGCTTTTTTAACCTCTGAGGAAAAAGCCCTGGCTCTCTTTCAGGGACGCAGCCAGGATCTGTGGGAAATAGCGGAAACCCTCGCCGGTTACGGTTGCGAGGTGGTGGTCATCAAACGCGGCCCCGCCGGGCAAATGGTGTACGATCACACCTCACACGCCAGGTGGATCATCCCCGCCTATCCGGCGCGCGTCTCCAACCCCACTGGCGCAGGTGATGCTTTCTGCGGCGGGTTCCTGGCTGGTTTTAAATCAACATATTCCGCCCTGGAAGGCGCCCTGGCAGGCAATATTTCTGCTTCTATGGTCATCGAGGGCTCCGGTCCGTTTTACGCGCTTGATTCACTCCCCGGTCTGGCCAGAGCCCGCCTCGATGCCCTTCGCGGTATGCTGCGTAAAGCCTGAAGCTCTCATGAACCGAATATTCGCGAGAATAAATCTTTCACCGAAAGCTTAATCAACTCGCGGTTAGATTTCGATGCCTTATCGTAATCCCCCCGCTCCGGGCTGTACTCCTCACGCTGGTACTCCCTCAGGAAAACCTCTGCTGGTTCTTGATTCTCAGGCACGCATCGGACGAGATTCCCAATCCGTTCAGACGGCGTTGCCCCAGGATCAACTTTGACTCCCATCATAAAGAGCAGCCAGTTGATTCTGGCAAACAACTTTTCCATCGGGGTCAGCTCGCTGTGCCGCGCCCATTGGTTGAGCCAGCCCGGGATGACGAGCCCGCGGTCTTCCAGGTTCTTTTCCAGTGAAACCGGCAGCGGCGTTCTGAAGAACTTCAAACCAGCCAGTTTGGGGTAGAGTAGAAAGCCCGCAGCCGCCAACACCCCCACCGAAACCACCACAATTAATAAATAAACCACCGGGTTCTGAGCAACACTGCGCGGTCCCGGTTCCAGATCCATCTCCTCCGCGCGTTCCTCGCCCCTCGGTTCCATGCTGCCGCCGGGTTCATTTGAACCGGGTTCAATCTCCGGCAAAGTCTCAACCACCTCCGCTTCGGGCAACTCAACGCTCGGCAGACTGGTGGTCGGTTCAAATTCCACCCAACCTATCCCGTTGAAATACACTTCCGGCCAGGCGTGGCTGTCTCTCCGCCGAACCTGGAAGAAATCCCCCGCCTCCTCCGATTCGCCTTCCGCATAACCCACAGCCAGCCGCGCCGGAATCCCAATCGAACGCAGCATCAACACCTCGGCCGAGGCGTAATAATTACAGAATCCCTGCTTCAGGTCAAACAGGAACCACTCAATGGGGTCGCGATTGCTCGGTGGAACAGGCACCGTTTCCTTATAAGTGATATTGTCTCGCAGGTAATTGGTGATTGCCCTCACTTTATCATAAGGGTTGGTCAGGTTGGCGGTCAATGTGCGTGCCAGCGACTGTACCCGCCGCGAGAAATTGCGCGGAGTCTGCAGGTAAAAGCTCTTGATAATCTCGGGGTAGTCCGATCCTGAATTTTTCAAAATCGCAATATTTGGCGCGCTGATCCACGCCTTGACCCTGAAAATCTCCCCGGAATGCAGCGCAGGGTTAGCAATAGCTCCCATCACATCAGCCGTCCCGTCAGCCGAAACCCTGCTCACCACATCTGCCGGGCGGCTGAAGGAGAGCGGCGCCCCCGGCGAATACAGGTTGCGGATCGAAGCAAGCAGCGGCGTAAAAGTGAGATTCACTTCCTTGCGCGCCTTCCATTCAGGGTAAAGGAACGGCCACTCTCCAGCGCGGATGGTCCGGGTGGTATCCGTGGAGCTGCGCCACTGTCCATCCACGTAAGTATCATAACTGCGCGCCCGCCAGTAGTAACGGATGCCTTCTGGTCGTTTCTCGCTAACCTGTACCGTAAAGACTAATTCCTCACCCAGTGACCCACCGGTTCCCAGGCCCAGGTCGTTACCAAAGTATTCGCTAACCACCACCACCGGGCTTTTAAGGCCAGCCACTGTATTCTGCAGCTTATCGCGAACCGTCTCCCACTGCCGCGCCAGTTCCTTTTGCAGTTCCGTGCCGGGCGTCAAGGCCTGTACCATGGTGGGGATGTTCCACGCCACAAATATAAGCGCCAACCCGGCTACCGCCACGCTGCGACCCAGGTCATAACCCAGTTCGGGGTCAACCACCACGTTCTCAGCTGACCAGGTGCGTCGCGAATTGATGAGATACAGCCTCGCCGCCAGCAGCAGGGAGAAGAACACAAACGCTGCCGAGTACCGGTCGCGCGTTGGCTCGTAGGGGGCATAGAAATCCACCACCAGCAAAGCCAGCCCGGCCAGGAACAGCGGCACCCAGGGTTTGCCGTGGCGTGCCAGCATGTAACCCGCCGCCAGGCTGATAAGCCAGAACATCAACGACATGGTCGTCAGGAACAGGATGGGATCGTAGATAGGTTTATTCTGCGCCACCTCTGAGATGGAGAACACCAGCCTCAGGACCAAGCTGGTAAAGCGCTCCGGCCACTCCATGTTACTCTCCAGCCACAGGCCAATCTGCCAGAAGACAAAGAACAGCGTGTAATACGCAGCAAAAACCTTCGCCAGGCTGGGTCTAAAACGGCTCACGCCCAGCGCCAGCCCAAATAAGCCCCCCATCAAGGCCAGCACTTCCACCATCTGCAGGTGAACGGTCCACTCGGTGAGTTCCAACCTCATCGCCGAAGTCACCAGGGCTGCCAGCAGTGCCGCAGCCGCAAACCAATCCCACCAGCGCGTGAGTTTCTTATCCATGAAATTTAGTTTACATGATTCTTCGTCACAAAGTCAACCAGTCCATGTTAGAGAATCTTAATCTTCGCAGCTGAAAACCATCGCACGCATGCTTTGCCGCCAGATTCTGCAGGGTAATTGCTTTTTACCTCAAAGTATGATTAAATCTAAATATCTCAACCGCCCTGACTTGCATCCCCAACAACTGGCGGTGTTCGTTTCACAAGGAGGCGAGAATGTCTGCATTTGGTAAATTTACACTCGGTTTCATCCTGGGAGGATTGGCCTCCACTGGCTTCGCATTGTTGTTCACCCCCAAATCCGGCATTGAACTACGCGACCAGATTAAAGGCTACATCGAGAACATCCAGGCCGAAGTTGAAAAAGCGCAGGAAGACCGCCGCACTGAAATGAAACTTGAACTGGAAACCCTCCAGCACCCCGGGGAATGATTCAATCCCCCATCCACAGAGCCCCAAAACCTTAATCATCCAATTTTGTCAAGCTGAGCGGAGCGAAGCATCTCATTCATAATGTTGAGACTCTCACCTGCACCTACCGCAGGTGCGGTGTCACTTCGCTCACTCGACCGCGAAGCGTGCCTCCGGCGAGAGAGCTCTTCGAGCACAGAGACACGCTTCTTTTTATTCTATCCCTCCATTAGCATTTAGGCTACTTGCACAAGCCTATCCTGGATTACTGCCATCACGGTACGATGCTCACCTCGTAAGCTGCCGGCAGCCGGGTGAAGCGGGTCGAACCACTCACCACCAGCACCACATCGCTGCTCAAATCCAGCGTCAGGCTCAGCGTTTGATCCTCGTTCACCTGCAGGTACTCCACGCTGCGTGTTTTTTCATCGCGGATGAGCGAAAGCTCGAACGTCTGCGGAAGCCGGTTTTCGATACGCACAAACCCCGCCGCCTGCCAGCCCCCATCATCCTGCTCAAAATCCGTCTTGTAACCAATCTCCGGGATCGAAATATCATCCAGCAAAATGCCCTCGCCGTTCACTGCCGCATCCGTGATGTACTCGAACCGCACCTGGATTTTCTTCCCCGCGAAGGCGGAGAGATCCACTTTTTCCTGGATCCAGTTCCTGGTGGTGCCGTTATACCCCCATCCATAGCTGTTGCCCGAGATATTCTTATCCGTCCCGGATGGCGTCTTTAAAATCTTCCATATTTTGCCATCCTCTGAAACGGAGAGATGCACAAAGTCATAATTCTCCTCCAGGTCATACCACGTCCAAAAGCTCAACGTCGCTGCCCCCTTGACGTTGGTCAGGTCAAAGGTCTGCGTCAGGGTCATGTCCGATTCGTCCCCCTTGTTAGACCAGAAAGCCTTTTGCCCCGAATGCGCGCTCGCCGGCAGAACCCCAACTTCCCTGGCGCCGCTGAAATTCAGGGTGAACTTGCCCCGGCAAGAGATACGCAAGTAGTCCGCGCCGTATTGGTTCACGGTCCGCGCCAGTCCCTCTATCGGGCAGGTTTTGATCGTCTCCGTATCTCTAAAGCGCGGCACCGAGCTGTAATTGCTGTAAGCAAACCGCCCATCACCCACACTCTTGGAGCTCAAGTAATTAGCCAGCGTCCAATCCACAAAAACATCATCCGCGGTCACCGGCATCCCTGTTGCCTTATCCGTGAGTTTCAGTTTGGTCAGCACCTCATCCACGCTCTTCAGGCCGTTATCCGCATTGCCAACCAGTTCCTGGGTGGCCTGTGCCCCAAAGCGGTTGAGGAAGTAATCCACAAACAGAAAGCTTGCCCCGTAATGCGGGAGCGTCTTGTTTTTATCATTCGGCCAATCGTTGAGCTGCAGGTCAGGGTTCTGCGCAAAAGAATAATCATGCCCGCCAACGTCATACCCGTTTAAGAACGCCGCCAGTTCCGAGAAACCCTCGTTCAGCCAGGATTCCTCGTTGCGATCGCGGTACCAGTGGATCATATGTTGGAATTCATGCGCCAGTACCGTGTAAATATATTCATCCTTCAATGTCATGCTGGCCGAGTTCATCACAAACATCTCATGCCCGTTTGAGTATTGGCTCGCCAGTGGGTGAACCGAATCCGCCGAAGAGAAATACCCCGCCACGCGCGTCCCCAGGCCTTTGGTATATACCACGTAAAGGTGCGGATCGCCGTCAATGCCGGGAGTCCATTCGCTGCCGAAGAATTGCCGGTTGGTCGGGTAAATATCCGCTTCAAATTTCTCACACAGCTTTTGAACATCCGCCCGGGTGTACTTCACCCCTTCCTGGATCCAGAAGTACAGGTGCGGGGTGGCGTAAGCCAGGTTCACCTTCACCTTGCTGTAAATATCTGTATCCCCATTCACAATCCAGAATTCCTCGGCATCGCCCTCTTTGTAGGCTTTGGCGGGGGTTTCCAACACCTCCGGGATGTTTTGCAAGCCCTTATAACGCGCAATCAGATCGCGCGGGTCGTTGTTCGGAACTTCAGCCTCGCTCAGCGTTTTCAACGTTTGCAGCGCGGCCTGCGGAGAATAGGAACCCGGCGTCGCAGTTCGCCGCGGAGCGCTGGTGCTCGTCCCCCCGACGATTGTGGGCGGCAGCCGGGTGGCGGTGGGATTGATAACTATTTCCAGCGGGGTATCAAAGTTTATCCCAAGGATGTTGTCTTCAAACAGCAGCTTATAGCCGAGGTAACACCCCGCTCCAACCCCCACAATCGCCAGGCAACCCATCACGATGAGAAAGATAGCCAGTAAGCCGATTCTTGAATTTGAATTGGAATTCTGCTGCATTGTCATCTCCTGAGAACCAAGCAAACTTGATTGCAGTTTTTAATTATTATTAAATCTAATAGCCCCTTGCAGGTTATTTTAATATAATGGCCTAATCATAACCTACCTTGAGTAAAAATTCCTTAAAAAATGTCCCCTCACCCCTTGCAATATAATTCTTCACATCCGCCGCCTGGAAATTGGCTAACGTCACAAAATCATCCGCGAGCATCGAATGGGGATGATCCATCCCGGGCACGTAATCAAACCCCACATCCATTGCTTCCTGAGGCGTAGGCCGGGTATTCTGCTCGTAATAACCCCTCACAAGAGTTGCTTCAAATGTTCTGTAAACTGAGCGACTGATTTCAAATGCAGGTGTAATCGCTCCAAGGAGCAGCACCGCCACCAGTAATGGGCGATAAACCCAACCCTTTACCGCTAAACCATATCCAGACCAAACCATGAGCATGAACAAAGGTGCAATGGAGGCTCTCATGCAAAAATCTGTATTGGTGCCCACCTTGATGAGAGGTGTCACCACTAGCATTCCACCAACCAGATACCACAAGAAGTTTTTCCGTAATTTTTTACTGAACAATGCCCACAAAACCACACCTTCTAGCAGGATGAACAAAACATACACCAGCAAATGATAAATGCTAAGATCATAGAATTGGATCGTAGAACTCATCTCATTTACCGCATAATACGTAAGTGACAGCCCTGATATGATCAGACCAATCACATTTTCAAGGGAAAGCGACTCCTTAAAATTTTCCAGAAGTCTGTTGAACCGGAAAATCTGCATGTTTAAGTTGTTTTTCGGAAAGTTCATATCCCCGGATATTAAGAATATTTTCGAAAGCACAAATGGCAGGAATCCCACCGCTGGTAATGGAGCAAAGAAAAAGCTAAGTCCCCACAACAAGAAGGCATTTCTCTTGCCTGGAATGGCGAGAAACAATACCATGCAAACCCACACAGGCAGTGCCTGGTTAAATACCCAGTAGAGCTGCGTAGTTAAGGACGAATACTGAAAAGTCGGAGCCCACCATTCTAAATGCGTAATAGGCAATCCATCAATTAAGAATTCCCCTGGTCTAATAATCTGGAATCCAATAATGTCTATCCCGCTGAAGAATATCAGGAGAAGAGTAACGAATGAAAGCCTGGCAGGTATAACCACTCTTAGCAACCCCAGGGTCAAAAACACACCAGCCAGCGTCCACACAAACAAAGCCAGATGCGCAGCCTGGAATCCCAGTAATTTTCCCACAACAGCCGCCGGAAGCCAGTAGCCAATATAGTAAACCAGAAAATATGGGCTTTCCACTGCTGACGGGTTGAGCCCTGGAACACCTGAATAAGTCACCGGCCAGGATTTATCAATCAGGTCGCGGAAAATGGCGTTTCGAGTTTGAAAATCATTATTCTGGTAAGCAAAATTTCCAATCCCTGAAAGAAAAACCCAGGCCAAAATAACGACCAGGGTGAAGATCAGATCAAACTTACCAACGGTCAGATCGGAGAACAGGTTTTTCTGCCTGACCAATCGAATCCCAAGCCAAATTAACAGACCTACCATCGGTATGGCGACAACCAGCCTCATGAATCCCAGGCAGAACAACGCTAAGGGAATAAACAGGTAAATGAAAGCAGCAGCAATCAGGGTGTTTGTTTTAATCACCATGCCTTGTCAATCCCCAATCAATTCACCTTCAACACCACAACATCCGAGTTCTCAAATATCTTGCGACTTGCGCCTGGGAGCCTACTAAAATCTATTTTATTCTTATCAATTGCCTCATTTGTGAGGTAAATAAAATCAAACTCCTTTTGGTTCTCATCTGCCCAATCGATAAAACAACCTTTATTTTTCCCGATGCAGGATTTTATCTCATCAAACTGTTCAATCTTCGCATAATAATTTCCATCCCCCTGCCACTCGCTCCCCTGGACGGTGAGGACACTTTTACGGTCCGCTAGCGCCGGAAA
>CAYVOX010000136.1:2563-8758 GCA_964453035.1 uncultured Anaerolineaceae bacterium | reverse complement strand
CAATTTCGTCCGGAGTCATGAATGAATTTGAAAGGTTTCGGTTCATTTCCCGGCCTTTGAACCAGAATAAGTTGCCTTCAAGCTCGCGGTTGAACACGCCGCAGACGCCATTGTAGGCTGCCAGCAGGCGGATGAAGGTTGAGCGAATGGACTCGGATTCTGAGAAGAGCAGGCTCATGCGCGTGCCGGTGGTGCCAAAACTGAACAGCACCAGGTCGGGCAGCGGTTTTTGGGGGTCATTGACTTTGAGATAATTGTGAATGGTGAGGTAGATGACGCCCACGTATTCAATATTGGGGTGGGATTTGCCTGGTTCGACCTGGGCCTGGTCCCCCAGCAGGTGGGCTTTAAACTCGCGGATGACCGGCTCGGTGGGGAAGGCCATCGAAAGCGCGAAATTAAACTCCACGTCGTCAAAGCGCACGAGGCGGTCCTCTTTGAGGGTAGCCTCGAGGTGGATTGGCAACATGTGTTCAGGAAACACGATGAGGGTTGGCAGCAGGGTGCGCTCGCAATGAGCCTCCAGACCCTGCAGCACACTCCAGAGCGCCTTACGCGGAAAAAAGAGCCGATAACTGTAAGCCAGTCCCATTGATAAAAGATAACCCCATCGTTCGAATCACGACCTTCTTCGGGCGGCGCGGTTTGAAACCTCAGGGCGTGAGTATGGGCAGCCAGACGTTGAAGGTGGTGCCTTTATCCTCTCTTGATTCTACCTCAACAGTGCCGTTGTGGTTGCGCACAATCCAGTAAGCAATCGAAAGTCCCAGGCCAAACCCGCTGCCTTTGCTGCGCGTGCGGCTCTTTTCGCCGCGGTAGAAGCGCTCAAAAATGTGCGGCAGGTCTTCGGCAGGAATGCCGGGGCCGTTATCGGTGACCGAAAAATGCGCCCGGTCGCCGTCTTTTCTCAGACTGAGGGTGACGACCCCGCCTGAGGGGGTGTACTGCACCGCGTTGCCCACCAGGTTGAGCAGCATCTGCTTAATCCGGTCGCGGTCGGCGTTGATGAGAATCTGGTCAATTTCCTGCATCACCACATGCAGCCGGTCACCAGCCAGCACGCGCATTTGCTGGAAAACCTCCAGCAGGACGGTATCCAGTTCCACGGGGGCCATATCAAAGGGCACCCGCCCGGATTCCGCCTGAGCCAGCAGCAGCAAATCACCCACCAGGCGGGTGAGGCGGTCAACTTCCTGGTCAATGCTCTCCAGCGATTCGGCGTCTGCCCCAACGTGGCGCATGAGGCCAACGTTGCCTTTGATGACAGTGAGCGGGGTGCGCAGCTCGTGGGAGACATCCGCCAGGAAACGACGCTGCATGGTGAAGAGGTTTTCAAGCCGCTCGAGGGTTTCGTTGAAGGCCTGGATGAGCTGCCCGACCTCGTCCACGCGGTTATCGGTTTCCGGGATGCGCCGCGAGAGGTCATCGGCGCGGGTGATCTGGGTGGCAACCTGGGTGACCGTATTGAGCGGGGCCAGCATACGCCCGGTGGTGAAGGAGGCGGCCAGGCCGGATAACACCATGGCCAGGAGGGCCAGCAGGAAGAGGATCGAAGCCAGCGTTCTTTGCACCACCTCCACCAGGTTGAGGGCGATAGCCACCTGCAGGGTGCCGACCGGGGCGCGCTCAGTTTGCAGCGGCACAGTGAGCACGCGCAGGTTGACGGCGTTATATTTGCTGTTCTGGATGACCGTTTGGCCGGCTTCGAGAGCGATTGGATCATAGGGACTGCTGATACCCGGGGGGCGGGCCAGCTGCAGGATTTCATCTACGCCCCACACCTGGAAGAGCAAGTTATCGGTGGTTTCGTAATTGGCGAGGGGGCGGGGGTCGAACTGGTTGTAGGGCGAGACGCGCAGCCGTTCAACCAGCTGGTTGGCTGCACTGACCAGGGAATTATCAATCTGTTGAATCAGAACCAGGCTGACCAGGCCATACACCATCAAGCCAAAGGTGATGATGGCGCCCCCTAACAGCATGGTATAGATGAGGGTAAGCCTCAGCCGCAAAGACATCAGGGCGTTTCGCGCAGCACGTAACCTACACCGCGCTGGGTGTGCAACAGGCGCATCTCTCCCTCGATTTCTAATTTTTGGCGCAGGTAGCGGATATAGACATCCAGCACATTGCTTTCACCGCCAAAATCGTAGCCCCACACGCGGTCAAAAATCATTTCACGGGTGAGCACCTGGCGGGGATGGCGCATGAAGAGCTCGAGCAGGTCGTATTCCTTGGCGGTGAGGGAGATGACGCGCCCTTTGCGAATGGCCTGGCGGGTGGAGGTATCGAGGGTGAGATCGGCAAAGGTGAGAACGGAGGAGCGCTCGGGTTGGGTACGGCGCAACAGGGCGCGGACGCGGGCCAGCAGTTCATCCAGCTCGAAGGGTTTGACCATGTAGTCATCCGCGCCAGCATCCAGGCCGCCGACGCGGTCCTGAATGGTATCGCGGGCGGTGAGCATGAGGATGGGCACGCTGCCGCCGGCGCGCAGGCGCTGGCAGACTTCAATGCCGTCCATGCCTGGCAACATCAGGTCGAGCACAACCAGGTCGGGGTGGTGGTCGCGGGCCATCACCAGGCCGGATTCACCATCCAGAGCGGTATCCACCTGGTAGCCGTCGTAGGCCAGGCCGCGCCGCAAGACTTTGACAATGGCTTCGTCATCCTCGATGATTAAGATGCGCTCTTTCATTAGCCCTCCTGAAAATGTCGGTCGGAATGGTTCGCGTGCGTTCTTCCGTAAAAATAGCATCATTAAATCCAACTGCAGCCGCTTTCAACCAGGCAAATGGCATAAAATACTATACCATAGAGAATTTATTAATGCCACTAAAATTGATGTAAACATTTTATACAGCCCGGCGGGTGCGGGCAGCCGAGGCGGGCGATGGATGTGGAAAAGGCTGTTATAATGACCTGGTGAGTCTTCTGCAAGCCCCCACTTCGCCGCCCATCTGGGTTGACCGTTCATCTGCGCTGGAGGTGATGGCGCGCGACCTGCTGCAACAAGCGCAGGTGGCAGTGGATACCGAATCCAACAGCCTGTTTGCCTACCAGGAGCAGGTTTGCCTGGTGCAGTTCTCAACGCCGCGGCATGATTACCTGCTGGATTCACTGGCGCTGCGTGATTTGCGCTGCCTGGCACCCCTCTTTGCAAACCCCGCGATTGAAAAAGTGTTTCACGCCGCTGAGTATGACCTGATTTGCCTGCGGCGCGATTTTGGCTTTAGCTTTGTCAACCTGTTTGATACCATGATTGCCGCGCGCATCCTGGGGCGTGAGGCGGTGGGGCTGGGTTCCATGCTGGAGGCTGAATTTGGCCTGCACCTGGATAAACGCTACCAGCGCGCCAACTGGGGGGAGCGCCCGCTTAAACCTGCCCTGCTGGCTTATGCGCGCCTCGATTCGCATTACCTGGTGGCGCTGCGCCAGCGGCTTGAGCCGGCCCTGCACGAAGCCGGGCGCTGGGGAATGGCGCAGGAAGACTTCATCCGCCTGTGCACGGTCACCGTTCCACCGGAAAACCATACCCCCAATTGCTGGCGGGTTGCTGGCGGTAAGGAAATCACCCCGCGGCAGGCTGCTGTGCTGGAGGCGCTGTGTCAGTACCGCGAAGATCGCGCTCGCCAGGCGGATGTGCCCCCGTTTAAGGTGTTGAGCAATGAATCACTGGCGGCGATTGCTATGGCTTTACCACCTGACCTGGAAGCGCTGGATGCGGTGGATGCGCTCAGCATTCGCCAGCGGGAAAAACATGCTGCCGGTTTGCTGCAGGCTGTTCAGCGCGGTATGCTGGCAAAACCGGTGCGCCGCCCTTCGGTTCCGCGCCCGGATGAGCGCTACCTGCTGCGCCTGGACCGGCTGCGCACCTGGCGCAAGGAGAAGGGCAAGCAGTGGGCGGTGGAATCGGATGTGATTTTGCCGCGCGACAAGATGGAGACGCTGGCGCAGGCTAATCCTAAGAATCTGCAAGAACTGGAAACTCTGATGGAGGATTTACCCTGGCGCTTTGAACACTTCGGCGCTGAGATCATCAAAAAAATAAGCGGGAGTTGATATGAAGCTTTTCTTTAACGGTGCTGCCCAGACGGTGACGGGTTCTCAGCACCTCCTTGAAGTCAACGGGCACACCTTGCTGCTTGAGTGCGGTTTGTTCCAGGGCCGCCGCGCGGATACCTACACCAAGAATCTCAATTTTCCATACAGACCCTCAAAAGTGGATGCGGTGATCCTGAGCCATGCCCACATTGACCATTCCGGCAACCTGCCAAACCTGGTCAAGCAGGGATACGCCAAAAAAATCTACGCCACCGCCGGCACCTGCGCCCTGGCAGACCTGATGCTGCGTGATTCGGGGCACATCCAGGAATCGGATGCGGCCTTTGTTAACAAGCGGCGGGCCAAGCGCGGTGATTTGACCCAGGTGGAACCCCTTTACACACTGGCGGATGCTGCCGAGGTTGAGCCGCTTTTGCGCAAGGTGGATTACAACCAGCCGTTCGAACCGGTGCCGGGCGTCACAGCGCGCCTGGTGGATGCGGGTCACATTCTGGGCTCTGCGGCGGTGGTGCTGGATATCAAGGAGAACGGGCGCAAGTTCCGGTTGTGGTTCTCCGGGGATATTGGCCGACTCAAACTGCCGCTGCTCAAGGATCCCATCTTACCCGAAGCTGCGGATTACCTCATCATGGAGAGCACCTATGGGGATAAGGAGCACCGCGACCCGGAGCTGGCCTTCCAGGAACTGCGCAAGGTGCTGTTGCGCACCTTCCGGCGCGGCGGCAAGTTGATTGTACCGGCTTTTGCCGTGGGGCGCACGCAGGAGCTGGTTTACAGCCTCAACCGACTGATCACGGAGGGGGAAATTCCTTCAATTCCGGTGTATGTGGATAGCCCGCTGGCGGTCAACGCGACGGATATCTTCAGCCAGTTCCCGGAATACTTCGATGCTGAGACACATGCTTTCATCCGGGCGGGAAAGCACCCTGCTCTGTGGTTCCCCAACCTGACGTATACCCGTTCGGTGGAGGAATCCAAGGAAATTAATGAAAAGCACGGGCCGCTGGTTATCATCTCGGCATCAGGCATGGCGGAGAACGGGCGCATTCTGCACCACCTGCGCAACAATATCGAAGATGGGCGTAATACGATTGCGATTGTCTCGTGGCAGGCGCCGGAGACGCTGGGGCGCCGGCTGGCGGAGGGCAATAAACGGGTGAAGATTTACGGGGAGGAATTCCCGGTGGCGGCTGAGGTGGTTTCGATTGACGGGCTTTCGGCTCACGCCGGGCAGGATTACCTGGAGCAGTACGCGGCGGCTTCAAAGGTTGCGCTCAAGCACATCTTCCTGGTGCACGGTGAAGAAAAACCGGCGACTGCCCTGATGGAAAAGATTAAAGAGAACCAATCCACGCCCATCCAGTATCCCAGCCCTGGGACTGTGGTGACGCTTTAACCCCACTTGAGGTGAACCATGACAGACCAGCCGGGAAATGCGGCGATGGCGCTGCTGATGGGGCGCAAATCGGTGCGCGATTATACCGATCAGCCCATCAGCGCCAGCGTGAAGGATCAGATTCTGCAGGCAGCGCTGCGCGCGCCAACCGCTGGCAACCAGATGCTGTACACAATCATTGAGGTGCAGGATGCGGCGCTCAAGACCCGGCTGGCGGTGACCTGCGATAATCAGCCGTTCATTGCCAAAGCCCCGCTGGTGCTGCTGTTCCTGGCGGATGACCAGCGCTGGGAGGATTACTATACCGCGAGCGGGGTGGATGGGCTGTGCGCCAGGCTGGGTAAGGAACGCCGCCACCCGGGTGAGGGGGATTTGTTCCTGGCGTGCTGCGATGCGCTGATCGCCGCGCAGACCGCGGTGGTGGCAGCGGAGGCGCTGGGGCTGGGGAGCTGCTACATTGGTGACATCATGGAGAATTACGAGATCCACCGCCAGCTTTTTGACTTGCCGCGTTACGTCTTTCCCATCAGCCTGGTGTGCTTTGGTTACCCCACTGCGCAGCAGCAAGCCCGCCCGCAGCCGGAGCGCTTTGCGCCGGAATACATCATCCACCAGGACCGTTACCGCCGGTTGGGCGAGGCGGAGTTGGTCCAGATGTTCCAAAGGCGCCAGGGACAGGTGTTTGCCGGGCGCGACCAGGTGGGCGAGGCGGTCAATTTTGGCCAGTGGATGTACCTGCG
>CAYVOX010000136.1:1291-2463 GCA_964453035.1 uncultured Anaerolineaceae bacterium | reverse complement strand
ATCGAAGCGCATATCAATGAGCCAATCACACTGGGTATGTTGGCTAAAGCAGCGGGTTATTCACCGTGGCATGCCGCTAAGACCTTCAAAGCCTTGATGGGAAAAAGCCCTTTTGATTATATTCGTGCTGTGCGGCTGTCTCGAGCGGCTGTGCGGTTGAGGGATGAAGAGGTGAGGATCGTGGACGTGGCTTTTGATTTTGTCTTCGATTCGCACGAGGGCTTCACGCGGGCTTTCTCGAAGGCGTTTGGGATGACCCCGCGGCGTTATTCCCAGACAAAGGCACCCATCAAGTTGTTCATCCCGCACAATATCCGTGAAATTTACCTCGCCTTGCAAAAAGGAGAATACCAAATGTCCGAATCCCTCAAATCCAGCACGATTTTTGTGCAGGTGGTAGAACGCCCTGCCAGGAAGCTGATCCTCAAGCGTGGAATCAAAGCCGAAGATTACTTTGCCTACTGTGAGGAGGTGGGCTGCGAGGTGTGGAATATTCTCACAGGCATCCAACAGGCGCTGTATGAACCGGTTGGGATGTGGCTGCCGGAGAATTTGCGCACACCGGGCACTTCGACATATGCCCAGGGGGTTGAAATGCCCCTGAATTATGCCGGCGTCATCCCCGAAGGGTTTGATTGCATCGAACTGCAACCCTGTAAGATGATGATTTTCCAGGGCCAGCCGTATGATGATGCCAATTTCGAAAAAGCTATCAGCAGCCTGTGGGAAACGATCAAGCACTACAACCCCGAAATTTACGGTTTCAGGTGGGCTGATGAGGATGGTCCGCGCTTCCAGCTTGAGCCGCAGGGCTACCGCGGGTACATTGAGGGGCGCCCCGTAAGAGCGATCAACGATTAATGCGATTTATTTGCGCTGATTGGGCAAGGCTGATATAATTCCTGTCGCTCAAGGGAAGCTATCGGGTTTTCCTTGCCGGGAGAGGTGCCAGAGTGGTTGAATGGGACGGTCTCGAAAACCGTTTTGGTCCTCGTGGCCAACGTGGGTTCGAATCCCACCCTCTCCGCAGAGCGTAAAGTTTTGTGAGCCCGCTTTACCCTCAACAGATAGGATTTCCACCCTCTCCGCCAAAAAACAGCTTCGAGGGCGCAAGCGGCCCTCTCCGCCAAAAAACAGCTTCGAGGGCGCAAGCGGCCCTCTCCGCCAAAAAA
>CAYVOX010000136.1:0-1191 GCA_964453035.1 uncultured Anaerolineaceae bacterium | reverse complement strand
AAGCGGCCCTCTCCGCCAAAAAACAGCTTCGAGGGCGCAAGCGGCCCTCTCCGCCTCTCATAAAAGGTTCGGCTGCGAGGGGGCACTCTCCACGATGCTTTGCTCATTATGCCAACGTGGGTCCCCACTGAGGGGATGATATTCGAATACCCCTTCGAGGGCGCAATCAAAATGAGCCGGAGGTACCCTTTCCAGGTTGCGGCAACCAGGATCAGGAAGGTCTAGCCGGCGCGAGGTAGCGAACCGCGCCAGGCTGGATATCCTCCGGCCTGACAAAGCTGATGACTGAGACGGCCCATTTTTAATGAAGTCGTTGCATCAACGCTGCACCCTGCCAGAGCTGTCACCGCCTTTGAGGGTGTTAACGTCAGAAACGCTGACGCGGTTGAAGTCACCGATGATGGAGTGCTTCAGGCAGCTTGCTGCCACAGCAAATTCCAGCGCATCTTGCCTTGTGGCAAGGGAAGTGAGCCCGTAAATCAAGCCGCCCGCGAAGGCATCCCCACCGCCGACCCGATCCACGATATCGCGAATCTCGTACTTCCTGCTCAGGTAAAAATGCTCGCGGTCATTCAGGCAGCCGGCCCATCCGTTGATATCGGCGCTGATGGATTCTCGCAGGGTGATGGCAATCATCTTCAGGTTGGGGTAAGTATTAAGGACCGCGCCGGAAAGCTGCTCGTATTTGGCTGTATCCAGCTGACCGCTGGAAACATCCACCTCAACCGTCACGCCCAGTGATTTCTGACAGTCTTCCTCGTTGGCAATAGCCACATCCACGTATTTGACCAGCTCCCGCATCACCTCCGGCGCTTTTTTGCCGTATTTCCACAGGTTTTTGCGGTAGTTGAGGTCGCAGGATACGGTCAGATTCTTTGCCCTGGCAGCCTGAACGGATTGGAGGGATAATTCCATGGCGCTCTCAGAAATGGCCGGGGTGATGCCGGTGATATGGAACCAGTCCACGCCTTCAAAGGCTTTATCCCAATCAATCACGCCGGGTTTTGCCAGCGCAATGGAGGAGTAAGCCCGGTCGTAAACCACTTTGCTCGGAAGCTGGTTTGCGCCGCCTTCGAGGTAATAGATGCCCATGCGGCCTTCACCGCGCACGATTTTGGCGGTATTAACGCCAAACTTACGCAGTTCCATAACGCAGGCATCCGCAATTGCATTTTTGGGCAGAACGGTTAC
>CAYVOX010000135.1:0-8799 GCA_964453035.1 uncultured Anaerolineaceae bacterium | reverse complement strand
CTGGGGCTGCGCGGAATTTGCTACGTGGAATTGAGCGTGACCACCGCCAGCCAGGATTGCCACTCCGGTCTGGGCGGCTCCATCTTCCCCAACGCAGCCTGGCGCCTGGTGTGGGCGCTCAACAGCCTCAAGGATGCCAACGAGCGCATCCTCATCCCCGGTTTTTATGATTCAGTGGTGCCCCCCACCGCGCGGGATATCGAACTGATGGCCGCCCTGCCGGATGCCGCCGAGGAATACAAAAACCGCTATGGGCTCAAGCACTTCCTCAACGGGATAAGCGGCGGCGTGGAACTGGCCCTGGCGGAGGTTTTTAAGCCCACCTGCACCATTTGCGGCCTCACCTCCGGCTACCAGGGGCCGGGTTCCAAGACGGTGCTGCCTGCCAAAGCCAGCGCCAAGGTGGATTTCCGCCTGGTGCCAGACCAGACCCCCGAGGTGGTGCTCAAGCAACTGCGCGCCCACCTGGATGCGCAGGGCTTTGAGGATGTGGAAGTGGCTTTCCTGGGCGGCGAAGCGCCCGCCCGCACCGACCCGGACGACCCGTTCGTTAAGCTGGTGGTGGAAAGCGCGCGCGAAGTGTACGGCGTGCCGCAGCAAATCGTCCCGCTGGTGGGCGGTTCAGGCCCCAACGCCATTTTCCAGAAAGCGCTCAAGGTGCCGATTGTCACCGCTGGCGCTGGCTACCCGGGCACCGGCGCGCACGCCCCCAACGAAAACCTGCGCCTCGACCTGTATCTCAAAGCTGCCCGGCACATGGTGCGCATCCTGAGTGAGTTTGGTAAGTAAAATAACCAGCCTATCCGGGTGATCTCACCCCCTAAAAAACAACTGCTCCGCAAGGGTTTTCTCGCCGGAGCAGTTTTTTTATGTGATATTCCCTTTTTTCAACTGCTGCTTGCGCAGCCTGACGAGCTGGCGCCCAACCCGTTTGACCCGCTCCCAGTTTTGCTCCACCGCGGTCACCTCGGCTTGCGTTTCGGGGTACATCCCGTAGCGTACCTTCAGGTAGGCCTGGGTTATCTGGTGGAGGTCCTCCGCCTGCTCCGGGAAGAGCTGCAACAGGCGCGGTAAAAATTCCACCGGGGTCACTGCCTGCGGACGCGGTTGCCCCAGCGCGCTGCACAGCGCCATCAATTGAGCATAAACCCAGCGCACGCGGGCCGCAGCCAACATGCGCCGGCTGTTCAACAGACGCTGACCCAGGCGGTTAATCAAGAGCCTGGGCAGGCCGATGATGGGATGGAAGGGTAAATCACTGGAGCCCTCCTCGCGCCGCCCAAGCAGCTGCCAGGGCTTCCACACCAGGAAGAAGAGCAAACCAACAACAATCAACAGGATGATACCCCCAAAAAGCAGCGGTTTGCCAACCTGCAGGCCGTTGATAACCCATTCCGGAGGGTTTTGCATGGTTTGTGCTGCGTTGTTGAGAAACTCCATCAATCCGGCCAGCGCCGAGCCCTTCAAAAGCTCGTTGAGCAATTCGCGCAGGCTGGGCGAAACCCAGAAGATGATGACAAGCAGCGGCGAGAGCACCACCAGGCCAACCACCACCAGCAGGGCAAACAAAATCAAGTAACCCTGCAGCACAATCTCGGCGGCCCAGGTACTGGAAGCCCAGCCGGCAAACACAGCCACGCCGATAATCACCAGCGCAGCCATAATGATTCCCAGAGCCCACTTACGCCCGGGCACAGGCAGCTTGCCGCCGCGCAAATCGCCAATCGAATAGATGCGTGCTGCGCTCATGGCGAGCAGGCCGAAGAACAGAAACGCATACAGGGTGAGCACAGCCGCCAGCGGCTTATAAAAGCCCATGCCTATGCCGTAAAACAGCATCATCACCAGCCCCAGTTGGAAGCTGAACTGCGCCGAGAGGATGCCAACCGGTTCACGGGCCAGGGCAATGGCGCGCCAGAGCAGCGCCAGCAGGATGAGAATGTGCCAGAAGTCGCGCAGGTCATCCTGCAGCGAGCCGATCGAGAGCAGGGGGTGCAAAATGAGGTCGGCGGGTGAAAGCTGCAAATTAGGGTAAACCATCGCGGAAAGGCTTAGCAGCAGCACCAGCAGCAGCCAGGCGGTGAAAATCACCCGCCGACACGCCAGCCGGAATTTTCGGTAGTTCATGCCGCGTGCCAGCAGGTGGGTGACCATGAGGATGGCGCCCAGGATGATGATAACCTCAAAGTTAGAAGCTTCCGGCTGCACGAGCAGGTCGTACCAGTTGGCAATCCACAATAATTCCATCATCAACACCGAAAAGCGCGCCGTCTCTGACCAGAGCAGCAGGCGCCAGGTGGAATTAAGCGGAAGGGAAAGCGATGTTTTCACGGTTGCTCGAAAGGCAGATGGAAGCTGCGCACCCCGGGGATATCGGGAGGGGGACTTTCTTCCAGAGAGATGAGCGCAGTGTGAGCGCGGTAACGCTTGAGCTGGGTGAGGCTTTCAACCAGGCCGGTGGTGACCAGGCCAGTGACAATCACCAGCGTGGCGCCGTAGGGCACGCGGGGCATGCTGCTGACCAGGAAGCGTTCGAAGGGGGCGCTGGTAAAACTGGTCACCGCTGCCAGGGCCTGTAGCAGGCGAGCCAACTGCTCTGTGGAGCGCCCGGGATCAATTCGGAAAGGTTGGTCGGAGTGGGCCAGGCAGCCGTTAGAAAGCAGCCCCACCGAGTAACCATCCTGCACGCCGTGATAAGCCAGGGTGGCAGCCACTTTAACAAGCTGCTCCAGCAGGGCAGCATCCACCCCCAGCCAGTACTGCGCCGAAGTGGAGACGTTGAGGCAAATCAACATCACGCGGGCGGTGACGGGTTGGTAAACCTTCACCTGCAGCGATCCGGTCCTGGCGGTGGCCGGCCAGTGCACGCGGCGAAACTCATCCTCAGGATGATAGGGGCGCACCCCCATGGGCTGGTTGGGATCCTCAAACAGGCGACGGCGGGTGCGGCGGTCGCCAAAGGGGTCGTCGGCCAGCAGCAGAAACCCGGGCAGTTCCACCAGGTCCGGAAAGACCACCACCAGGTCTTGCTCGGGCTGCTCGGTGCTGGTCTCTGATAAGCCGAACAGATCGCCCGAGGTCAGTTGCGCGGGACCGATGCCGTACACCCCGCGCTGGCGCAGCAGCAGCGTGTAATCGCGGGTGATTTTTTCGTACCAGCGCAGGCTGTAAAGATTGACCAGCTCGCCCTGTAATTCAATATGCGACGGGCCGAGGATGGTTTCATCTTGCGGGCCAACCGCCAGCGGCCACGGGTCAATCACCCGCAGCCACGAAAGCGGCAGCAACTTGCGATTCTCCACCTGGACGCGAACCGGAATGATTTCACCGGGAAAGCCGCGCCGGTAGATCCAGCGCCGCGCGTAGAATACAGATTTGAGTGACCGCCTCTTCCAGAATTCAACAGCAGCCAGCACGGTTGCCACAGCCAGGGCAAAGGCCACAGGCCAGAGCTGGCCGGTTAATGCTCCCAGCAAGAACACCACCAGCAGCAGCGGCACCCAGCTTCGCAGCAGCATATCAGGATTCCACGGGCACAGCCACGGCTGCGATGATATCAGAGACCAGTTCCACAGCGTTGCGGCCGCGCAGTTGCGCCTGAGAAGCGATGATCATGCGGTGGCACAGTACGCTCGGCGCCACCTTCTTCACATCATCAGGCAGCACATATTCGCGCCCCTGGATAGCAGCCCAGGCCTGAGAAACCTGGTAAAGGGCCATGGTGGCGCGCGGACTGGCGCCGAGCTGGATATCACGGTTTTCGCGGGTGGCGCGGGCAATACGCACAATATAATCCCGCACCGATTCCTCCACGCGCACCTGGCGGCGCTCGCCCTGCAGGGCAATCATCTCCGCAGGGGTGACCACGGGTTTGAGCTCCGGCAGTGGATCGTCCAGGCGGAAACGCTCCAAAATGGCATTCTCTTCAGATTGGTCAGGATAGCCAATCATCACGCGCAGCAGGAAGCGGTCAAGCTGGGCTTCAGGCAGCGGAAAGGTGCCTTCCAACTCAACCGGGTTCTGGGTAGCCAGCACCAGGAACGGGCGCGGCACCGGGCGGGTTTCCCCTTCAACGGTCACCTGGCGCTCCTGCATTGCTTCCAACATAGCGGACTGGGTGCGCGGCGTAGCGCGGTTGATTTCATCAGCTAGGATGACCTGCGCCAGGATCGGCCCGGGTCGGAACTGAAACTCCTGGGTTTTCTGGTTGAACCAGCTCAGGCCGGTCACATCGGAAGGCAGCAGGTCAGGGGTGAACTGGATGCGCCGGAAGGAGCAGCCCAGTGAGGCAGCCAGCGCCCGCGCCAGGGTGGTTTTTCCTGTTCCCGGCACATCTTCCAGCAGCACATGCCCCTCGCACAGTACAGCCGCCAGCATCAGGTGAATCACTTCCGCTTTGCCAACAATGACTTTCTGAATGTTTTCGGTTAAACGGTGGGTAACAGGTTGGATGGACAAGGTTGTATCTCCGTGGAGGGGGTTTATGGCCCTCATTATATCTCGGGATTTGGCAAGAATCGCCTCATGATATTGGATGAAAATCACGCCCTCCATTCACCAAATGAAATGGAGGGCAGGGGTAGGCCAGGAACAGCCTGTTTTATGGTCAAATCACCTTCGGCTGCTTGTTGACCTCGCGCAGCGTAGAGGTGAGGTTTTACGATTACAGTTTAATCACCCGCCCGCAGTATTCGCAGGTGATGGTTGCCATACCGCGCAGTACCGCCTGGCGGATCGTGCCGCCGCATGATGGACAGATGGTGGGCGCTTCTTTCACCTTATCCTCCTCGGCTTTATCAATTTCAATGGCGCGGTCTTTGTCAAAGTCGGAGTTCCGGGCGCGGTTGACCAACGCCACCCATGCGCCGCCATCCATGGCGAAGATGTGGAACTGCGCCGCGTTCACCTGCGCTCCGCTGGCAAAACGAAAATCAACGAAATCCTCGTTCTTGAGGAAGCCCTGCTTGCTGGCTTTGACCTCTTCCACTTTAACAAGCGGCAAATCGAGCGCTAACTGCTGCACCATTTTAGTCTCAGTGGTGATGAAGAGCACCTTTTTGGTGGCTACCTGCTGCTTTTGCTCAAACAGCAGGCGCTGATCGGTGAGGAAAAGGATGCCCTGGGGGTCGTCCTTGTCTTCGCGCCCGTCACGCGTCCAGGTGGCTTTGACCGCAGCAATGGCCCCTTCGGTTGCCAGCAGCTTAAAGGAAGCCTGGTCAAGCTGGTCAAGCATCCACTTGATGCGCTCAAGCTCAGAATTGAACTTGTTCGCCTCGGCATAGAACGTATCATACATGCCGTGCACGGTCGATTCAGCCCCGGAGACGCGCCCCTCCAGGGTGTTGATATCCGTACGCAGTTGGGAGGCCAGGGTCAGCCCATAATCCGGATTGCCCATCTGGGTTGCCAGCGAAGAAAGCTGCATCTCCACCGGGCGCACCGCCAGCTGAAGCTGATAGGTTTGCTGATCAATGACCGTCAGGATGGAGGGCATGGTGCCGCTCCAGCGCTGGCCCAGTTCAACAGCGCGGTCTTCAAGGCCTTTGGCAAAGGCGTATTTACGCTCGCGTAAATCACGCACCTTCTGGGGGAGGCCATCAATCTGGGCCTTGAGGTCATCCACGGAATCGCGGACGGATTGCAAATTGACCTTGCCCTGCAAGGTGCGCAATTCAGTTTGCAGGCCGTTGAATTCGGCGGTTAACTTTTGGGCTGGATCTGGGGCTGCGGGGGTGGATGCTTCTTCTGCCATTGTTCTCTCCTTTTTTCTATGAAAGCGGATTCCAGTCGATTTTTAGCTTGCGGTTGAACACCTGCTGAAAAAGGCGGCCTTTTTCAGCGCCTGCCTGCATTTCCTCATCGGGTTTTTCCTGCGCCAGGCAGGTGATGCGAATGGTTTTTGGGCTCACCCGGCAGGATATTTTGCTCACGCGGCTCTTGTGCTGGCGATCCAGTCCATCGGCCAGGCGCAGAATACCGGAAAGGATGATGACGATGCGCCGCTCGTCGGGCTCGAGCGCAGTGAAATGGTCGTGCTTTTCGGATGGCTCAGCTTTGCGGTGATAGCGCGCAATCGAACCAATCACCAGGCGCTCTTTGCCGTCAAAGGGCAGCATGGAAGTGCTCAGGATGATGCGCAGCGAAGTTTTATGATGCTCCTTCCAGCCTTCCACCCAACCGATATCGTGCAGCAGGCTGGCGTACTCCAACCAATCACGCTCGCGCTGACCCATCTGGTGCAAAGCCTGCGTGGCGCTGAAAAGGGTCAGCGCTAACGTGGTCACATGGCGGGTGTGAGCCAGTTCCGTCTCGCAGGTATGCGCCAGATCCATCACCGCCTGGAGCGTGCTCTCACGCGATCGCTGCGCGGTGGAATCAGCCATCATTATCCTCCTCGCTCTGGGGCAGCGCGCTGGCAGGCGGAGGGTAGAGCGCGGCGCTATTAATCAGTGGCGCGGAGGTAATCCTGCTCAGCTCAGCCCAGGTCCCTTTTTCCTTCCAGTTCTGCCACTTGCGCAAGAAGGTCTGGTATTTTTCCGAACGAACGGCAAGGCGGTCCTCCATAAAGGCATTAACACCCGGCAAAAGCAGGTTCAATGGCCCCTGAACGCCATAAAACTCAATCACGCGCTGTTTTTCCTCCTCCAAAAAGCGCGGCAACGCCAGCGACCAGACGTCGCAGTCGTGAATATCGCCGAGCAGTTCCTGGGCGGCGCGCAGGATGGTCAATTTGCCGCTCAGCCCATCCGGATAGAGGCTGGCAAAGGTTTCCAGCGTGTAGCGCAGGCGCTTGGCAGCGATGCGCATCTGGTGTAGCTCGGCAACCTTTTCCGGCTGGGAAATGAACGGCTCAAAGGATAAAAACTCAGCCAGCAGGGCGGAAATGGCGCCCTCAGAGAGCTGATAAAGGGAATGGGAGGGAGGCGCGCCCGGCTCAACCCCCAGGGTGAAGGGTAACAGGGCGGTGCCCATCTTCTCAAAGATGCGCGATTCACGCATCTCATCCAGCGCCTTGAGCACGTCCTTCTGCAGTTCCATGCGCTGCTGCGACCAGCGCACCTGCAAACGGCGCATGCCGGGAATAAACTGACTCATGGTGGTGGCAGCCAGGAATTTTTGCAGCGCTTCAATCTGCACATCAACATCCCGCGCCTCTCCCAGCGAGCGGGTGACTCGCCGCAGCGCCTTGCCCCACGCGGCAGTTTTCCGCGCCGGGAAGCAGGATTCAAACAGCGGCAACGCCGCTCGCAGCCGCCGCGATGCGACGCGCATGCGGTGAATATGCTCCAGGTCTTGCCCGCGCCGCACACCCGGTTCCTCCACAAGCATGGCCTGCAGGTGCCTGAGCAGCACCCCCGCGCCGTAAGCGCAATCACTTTCGCCGGAGGCATTCATACCGGGTTACGCATTCTCACGGGCAAAAAGGCGGCGGATATTCTCGCGCAGGGCTTCGTTAACTTTTGAGACCGACTGGTTGGCATCCACTACCGTGAAGTTGAACTCTTCAGCCAT
The DNA here is from genome assembly GCA_964453035.1 of uncultured Anaerolineaceae bacterium. Lineage (GTDB taxonomy): Bacteria > Chloroflexota > Anaerolineae > Anaerolineales > Anaerolineaceae > CAYVOX01. The sequence goes on along the minus strand of CAYVOX010000135.1, from coordinate 1,287 downwards.
CAGGTCAAACTGCTCGATCAGCTTGCTCTGGTACACGCGGAAGCTGTCGTAAAGATTATCGGCGCAGTGCAAATCCATGCCAGCTTCCCAGTAGTTGAAGCCGCGCCCGTAAACCACGCGCGAAACCAGGGTGGGGATATCCGCCTTGAGGTAGAGAATGAGATCGGGCACCAGGGCAAAGGAATATACCTTGCGTGCCCAGGCGGGGTCGGCGCCGCGCACCACGTCACGAGCTATGACGGAGTAGAAATAGCGGTCGGAAAGGACAATGAAGCCGGCCTTGAGCGCGGGGATAATCTGGTTCTCCAGACGGTCGGCAAAATCGGTGGCGTAGAACAGGCTGAGAGCGCGCGGTCCGAGCGTATTACCCAGCTTGGCAGCATCCAATCCGGGAGCCGTCAACGCCGAACGGCGTAAACCGGTATCGGAGACAGCGTGACCTTCCGATTCCAACCACTGGCGCAAAAGCTGCGTCTGCGTTGACCTTCCAACCGCATCGGTGCCCTCGAGGACGATCAGTTTTCCCGGCAACTCACTCAATTGGCGGTAGGGAAATCCCGCTCCATAATAGCGCACGTCTGTCATGGTTGACCTCCCTGCGGCGCGAGGGCCGGCTTTTTGTGGTGCGAGCGCGCCGGCCTGAGCGGGTTGGGCAGCCCCTTAAAGCCCTGCAACACCTTGCCCACAATCTCGCGCACCTTTTTTTGCTGGGCTTCCACCGGCAGGTCGCCCTCGATGACGGTAAACCCAAACTCGCTGACCATGCGGTCATACTCGTTGAGGATGCGCTGCTGGAAGAGGCGGAATGAGGTGACCTTGTTATCCGAAAGGCCCAGGTCCATCCCGGCTTCGTAGTACTTAATCTTGGCGCGCGCGCCGGTGATGCGCTCCACTGCCACGTCTAACGGCACGTTGAAGTAGAAGACAACATCCGGCTGGACGGCAAAGGAGTACAGGTTGCGCACCCACTCAGGGTCAACGCCGCGGGCCACATCTCTGGCAAACGCGGTGAAGGCAAAACGGTCTGCCAGTACCACTACCCCGGCTTTCAGCAGGGGTAAAATGTGATTCTCCCAGCGGTCTGAGAAATCCGTGGCTTGCAGCAGGCTGAAAGTGGTGGGGGTGAACATCTTCTGGTCTTTGCCCAGGCGCGTGGTACTTTTCACCAGCTCAGACGAGTTCCATTCGGTGAAGTAAACCGAGCGGCCTTTAGATTGAAGCCATTTATAGAGCAGGTCAATCTGGGTGGATTTTCCGCTTCCATCAATTCCTTCCACCACAATCAAC
>CAYVOX010000134.1:0-8918 GCA_964453035.1 uncultured Anaerolineaceae bacterium | reverse complement strand
GCAGGCCATCTACTCACCGCGCCCGCCCGGCCCCCTCCAGGCCGCCCGGGCTCAGCACGCCTGGCAGCAGGCCCGGTGGGAATGGCTGAAGGCATGGGCCAGAGCCGCGCTCAGAATGAGAGACAAACCATAAAGCCAACCGATGAAGCCGCCAAACAATTCCAGCTGGCTGCCGAGGCCCAGGATGAGCGTATCCACGCCGGGCAGGTGGCGGCGTTTGGAAAACAACAGGAATAACCCCTCTACCCCAGCCGGTGGGTGGGGTTGGGGAAGCGCGGCGAGAACGAATCAGCCCGCTCAATCGCATACGCCGCCCCGCACGCCTCCAGCGCCTGCCGCAGCAGCGCCAATAGTTCCTCAGGGGGCAGCTCAACGTGGGCGTTAATTGCCAGGCTCACCTGCTCGCCGCTCATCGCGGGGATTTGCTCGCGCCAGCGAAGGTCCTCCAGCCCGGTCAGGCTGGCCTTGACCTGCCCCGCCTCCCAGCGGATGATGGCCTTGAAATGCCCGATGCCTCCCCCGCGCGCCTTCAGCCGCTCCAGCACCCCCTCCAGCAGGCGCATCAGCGCCGCTCGCCCCTCGCCCGCCGCCACGCGCAGGTGAATTTCCATATCCAGCCACGAAAGGCGCGCCTCCGCCAAGCCGTAGCGGGGGTAATCCATGTGCTGCAGGGGCTGCGGCGCGGGCGCTTTGCCAGCCTCGATGAGAGCCAGCCAGTCCGCAAAGGTTGCCGCGCCCGGGTGCGCCAGGGCGCTGTGCAGCATGAGCGCCTTCTCAGGCCAGCGCCAGGAAGCCAGTTGGCGCAGCTCGTCCAGCGCCGCCCGCGGCAGCAGGTCCACCTTGTTCACTACCAGCAGCCCGGCCTCTTCAATCTGCTGATCAAAGATGTAGCTCACCGCGTCACTGAAGGGCAGCTCCTCCCCCAGCAGGCGGCGGCGCAGCAGGCGGCAATCCGCAAACACAGAAAAACTGGCCGGCGTGAAGGCTGCATCGTAGGCCAGCAGCGGTTTCACCACGGTCGCCACCAGGTCGGCGCACGAACCCACCGACTCGGCGAAAATCACATCCGGGCGCGCCTCCTGCCGCAGCTGCTCCAGCCGCGCCACCAGGTCATCATAGTGGCAGCAAAAGCAGCCGCCCGTCACCTCCACCGCCGGGAAGCCCTCCGCCTGCACAAAAGCCGTATCCACCAGGTGCTTGCCCTGGTGATTGGTGACCACCCCCACCACCATTCCGCGGGCTGCCAGCAGGCGCGCCGCGCCGACAATGGCAGTGGTTTTGCCGCTGCCTAAAAACCCGCCCACCAGATGGATTTGCATGTTTCTCGCCCGGTTTCTGGCTGCAAGAGCCGGTTAGGATGGCTTCAACACCTTGCGAATCTCATCCAGCAGCTCGCGGTTGCTGGGAATGACCGAGGAATACTTCAACTGGCCGTTGATGAACAAACTGGGCAGCTTTTGAATCCCCAGCTTGATCACGCGCGCCACGTTCTCCGGTTGGGTGAACTTGTACTCCACCATATCCACCTGCCCGGCAAACTCCGCCACGGCGCGCGCGGCGGCGCTTTTCATGTAGCCGCAGGCGGCGCAGGTGGCCGAATCAAGGGTGAACACCTCCACCAGCGGGCGGGGGAGGTGGTCGTAATCGGGCAGCACCACCTCGTAATCAAAGGTTTGCGCGTGATAGTTGGCCAGCATCAACGTCGTGGTTTCGGGGTCGCGCACGGCCTGCAGCGCGCCGACCACGTTTTCGGCGGGGGTGGCGTAGGGCATATCGCAACCCGGCGAGAGCACAAAATTGCCCCGCCCCACCGCCGCCAGCAACTCCACCACGAAGGCCATGTTATCCTGCTGGGTACCCAGCAGCATGCGCGTGGTGAGCGGGATGTTGCCGCACATGACGATATTGTAGCGGTCGGTGATGGGCTTGACGGCGGGCAGGTCAATATTCTCATCCACCGAAATCGAATCCGGGCCGGTCTGGCACATCGGCTCGATATTTTTGGTGGCGTCGCCGCACACAAAGAACGATGAGAGCGCCCCCATCTGGCGAATGCCGGCGAACACCTGGCGGAAAGGCTCCAGCAGCAGGGCGCGGAAGGTGCGCGGCGAAACCTGGCTGACCACCGGGTCCACCACGGCAATCACATCCATGCCGGCCTCAACGTAGAACGAGGCCACGCGCAGGCAGGCCTCGGCGCAGAAGGCAATCAAATCGGCGGCGAACTGCGGGTGGTCAAACACGTCCATGAAGAAATCGGTGCCGCGCAGGTGCGAGGCCAGGGTGAGCGGCCCGGTGACCAGCCCATACAGGGCGGTTTTGTGCCCCACCCGGCGCTTCATCTCGCCCATCACCTGCAAAATCATCGGCAGGCGCCCGTCGGTTTTTTCCGGCAGGCGCACGGGCAGGGGCTGCCCCGCCTCAGGGTCGAAGGGCTCCAGGGGATGGGTGACCACCGAGGGCGGGGCATCCTCCGCCCAGGCCAGCTGGCAGCCCAAAATCTCGGCCTCCACCTGCAGGTCAAACACCACCGGCTGCCCGTCGGGGTCGTAAATCTCGTTGACGCGCAGCAGCGCCTCCAGCAGTTTTTGCGCGTCAGTGAGCACCTCCAGCGCGCTGTAGCCCACCAGCTTGCCGGCATGCACCCCGGCGAAAGGCACCCAGGGCACTTCTTCCAGTTTTTCGTGCGCAAAGGTGCGCAGCAGCAGCTCTTTTCCTTTGAGGTGTTGGTGGGTATGCGCCATGCGGGTCTCCTTATTCCTTTGAAGATATCAAAATTCCGAAAAACGATGTCATGTTGAGCCGCCGTCAGGCGGCGAAACATCTCAACCTGGGCATGCAACGAAACTATTTGGTCAGTAGTTTGCTAAAAATTTCCTGTTCTCAAGTTGAGCTTTCTAGCTACCTGACAGTTTCACGAATCTTAACACGAGAAGTGTTGTCATTCTGAGTCTGAGCGCAGCAAAGGCGAAGAATCTCGTTATGATGAAGAACTTAAAGACCGAATATCGAGATCCTCAGGAAGACAAACTGCCAGGTCGCTCGTTGAGCTTTTTTATATTCTTCTGATAATTTTCTTGCGTGATTCTTATGCAATGATTTTAACATAAGGTCTGTAAGGTTATGGCTCACAGCCCCGGGTTTCCAACCTCCGGGCAGGCCAAAAAAACACCAAAAATCTATGGGTTTGAACAACCCGCAACACTTGAAAAACTGGAGGCTAACATGTTGTATCGACGTTATTCAATTCCTTCGATCTGGGAAGAGATGGATCGCATTGAGCGGCAGATGAACCGCGCTTTCCAGCGCGGCACGGGCCGGCGCTGGATGGGCACCCCCACCTACCCCGCCCTCAACGTGTGGTTGAACGATGAAGGCGCCTACCTGACGGCTGAAATGCCCGGCGTGGACAGCAGCACCCTGGATATCAAAGTCACCGGCGAAACGTTGACCATCAGCGGCGAGCGCCCCGAAGAACCGATGCCCGAAGGCGCCTGCTGCCAGCGCCAGGAACGCAGCTTTGGCCAGTTCTCGCGCACCATCGAGCTGCCCTTCGCCGTACAGGCCAATAATGTGGAAGCCCGCATGGAAAAAGGCGTGCTGCACATGCGCCTGCCGCGCGCCGAAGCCGACAAACCCCGCCAGATTGCGGTGAAATAAGCGAATCAATGGTTAATGAACCGGATACCGAAAAAAGAGGTGAAATATGTCTGACCGAGCCATGGATGTGAAGAAAGCAAATGAAATTGAGACCCCTGAGCGCGCCCGCGACCGCCGCGTGTTCACCCCGCGCGCCGATATCATCGAAAACGAGCAGGAATTCATCGTGATTGCCGACGTGCCCGGCGCCGATGACAAGAGCGTGGAAATTACCCTGGAGCGCAACGTGCTCACCCTGCGCGCCACGCCCCCCGTTGAGCAGCCTGAAGGCTTCTCGCTGGTCTATTCCGAGTACGCCGTGGGCGATTTTGAGCGCAGCTTCGTGCTCTCCGATCAAATTGAGCGCGACGGCATCCAGGCCGAGGTAAAGGACGGCGTGCTGCGCCTGCACCTGCCCAAAGCCAAAGCTGCCAAAGCCCAGAAGATTGTGGTCAAAGCCGGCTAATCAAAACAGACTCATTTCTTCACCGGCGGCTGGCAACGTTTATGCCAGCCGCCGGTGATTTAACCCCTGACCGAGCGTACAAATCTGTTAACACGGCCTGATGCCGTATCCTGTAAAATAATGAGTGAGTCCTCTTGCTGAGGGCTTACCCTCAATCTGAGGATTGACCTTATTGGAAAACACCAGCAGTCTCCAGCCCGGCGCGCCAGCACCGTTTGACCCAGAAGCTCACGCGCTTTACATGGAAACGCTCGCCTACGCCACCGGCGAGTTGCTGAGCTCCCCTGCATGGCAACAAAAAATTGACGGTTTTTTCGAACGCCTGGCGCGCCTCACCGGCGCCGAGCGGATTTGCCTGCTTGAAATTCGCCAGCGCCCCGCCGAAGCGCCCTCGGTTTTCCCCGCCCGCGTCTGGAAGGACGCTGCTTCTCCCGGCTGCCCGGAGCTCCCGGCTGAGGCGCCCACCGCCTGTTTTGCGCTGCCCCGCTGGCAGGCTGAGCTGGCTCAGCGCCGCGCCGTCGCCGGTAGCCTTCAGGACCTGCCGGAAGATGAACGCGCCCTGCTGCAGGGATTGGGCATCCAGTTTGTGCTGGCGGTTCCCGTTTTCTTCGACGAGCGCTGGTGGGGCTACGTTCAGTTAGATTTTTGCAGCCGCAGCTTGCGCTGGCCCCTGGATAAGGTTTTCTTCCTGCAGGCCGTCATCCAGGTTCTCGGCGCAGCCATCCAGCGCCGCCAAACCGAGCGCGCCATCCAGGGTCTTTATACCAGCGAGCGCCTGCAGCGCATGCTGGCAACCCGCCTGCGCAAGGTGGGCGAAAGCTTCAACGCCACGCTGAGCTTTGATACCATCCTCGACCGCATCCTCGACCAGGCTCCCCGCCTGGTGATGAGCGACGCAGCCCTGCTGCTGCTGGTGGTGGAAGACCAGGCGGTGGTGGCGCGCCAGCGCGGGCACAGGCTGCGGTCAAACCCGCCGCTCGCCTGGAAAATCGCTTCCCAGCCCGCCCTGCAGCGCATGGCTGAAACGCACCTGCCCCTCACCTCTTCTGACCCGGGCGCTGAGAGCATGCGCCTGCAATTTGAGGGTGCGGAAAAATACAGCTCCTGGCTGGCGGCGCCGGTGGTGGTGGAAAACACGGCGCGCGCCTTCCTGCTGCTGGAAAACCTGGAAGCCGGTTCTTACACCGCCGACCACGCCGCCCTGCTGGAGTTGTTCACCGCCCAGGCTGCCCTGGCGCTGCGCAACGCCCAGCTGTTCGCCGAGACGCTCGCCGCCCTGGAGCGCGAGCAGCACCTCAACGAGATTACCCGCGCCATCAGCAGCGCCCAGGATCTGCCCACCATTCTGCACTCGGTGGTGCGCCTGGCGGTGGAACTGGTGGGCGCCGATTGCGGCTCGCTGGCGGTGATTTCACCCGACGGCACCACCCTGCAGTACCCCTCGGTGTTCAACATGCCGGATGAAATTTGCCAGGTGGTGGAACTGCCCGGGCAAGGCCTGGCCTGGAAAATCATCCAGACCGGCCAGCCGCAGCTGTTGGAGGATTACACCACCCACCCGCAGGCACGCGCCGGCTGGGTCAACCAGAAGTTGTTCGCCACGCTCGGCGTGCCGGTGACCACCGGCAACCGCGTGCTGGGCGCGCTGGGATTGTTCAGCTGCCAGCCCGGCAAGCGCTTTAGCCGGCGCGAGTTGAACCTGGTGGAGATGGTGGCGCGCCAGGCGGCCATCGCCATCGAAAACGTGCGCCTGTTCAACGCAGCCCAGCGCCGCGCCCACGAGGCCGAGAAGCTGCGCCAGGCCGTCTCGGCCGTCACCTCCGCGCTCAACTCCGACCAGGTGCTGGAAAACATCCTGGTGAACCTGGCCGAGGTGGTGCCCTACGACAGCTCGGCGCTCTTTCTGCTGGAGGGCAACCACCTGCGCATCCGGGCCGGGCGCGGCTTCCCCAACCTGCCGGAACTGAAAGCGCAAATCTTCCCGCTGGATAACCCCCTGCTGATCGAAATGAACGCCGCCTTTACCCCCATCATCATCCACGATGCTCAAGAAGACCCGCGCTTCCAGCGCTGGGGCGAAAACAGCTACATTCACGGGTGGATGGGGCTGCCGTTGATGGCGCGCGGCGAGCTGATTGGCTACATGACGATTGATAACCACCTGCCGGGGGCTTACGGCCCCTCGGAGGCCGCGTTGGTGCAGGCTTTTGCCAACGAGGCCGCCATCGCCCTCGAAAATGCGCGCCTGTTCCAGCAGGTGCAGCACCTGGCCATCACCGACCCGCTCACCGATTGCTATAACCGGCGCTATTTCTTCGAGGCCGCCCACCGAGAATTTGAGCGCGCCCGCCGCTACAACCTGCCCCTCACCCTCATTTTGCTCGACCTGGATTACTTCAAGGCAGTCAATGATACCTACGGTCACCTGGCGGGCGACGCGGTGCTGATGGAAGTGGCGCGCCGCTGCCGGCAAAACCTGCGCGAGGTGGATATCCTGGCGCGCTACGGCGGGGAGGAATTCGTCATCCTGCTGCCGCTCACTCCGCTGGAGGGCGGGCGCCAGCTGGCTGAGCGCCTGCGCGAGGCGATCGGCCTGCCGGTGACGCACGGGGACATCGCGGTGAGCATCTCAGCCAGCCAGGGGGTGACGGAGCTCGACGCCGCCTGCCCGGATATCCAGGCGCTGATTGAGCAGGCCGACCAGGCGCTCTACCACACCAAGCACAAAGGGCGGGGGCAGGTCTCGCTGTGGCCGTTTGCCCGCCCGGCACCCCCCAACGAGACCTGTTAGGTTTCCAAAAACCTGACAGGTCTGACCGGTTGCGGCTCATAGGCTCCCCGCCGCGAGGACGCAGCGGGTGGCGAGTCCACGACTCCGCCACCAAACCTTTGGGGTTTTGCTCGCGCCGGGGCGGCGGGTTCAGAATCGAACCCGCCCTACACCTGCACCCCCAACAAGACCTGCTGGGTTTCCAAAAACCTGACAGGTCTAGCTGGTTGCGGCTCATATGCTCCCCGCCGCGTCCTCGCAGCGGGTGGCGAGTCCACGACTCCGCCACCAAACCTTTGGGGTTTTTCTCGCGCCGGGGCGGCGGGTTCAGAATCGAACCCGCCCTACACCTGCACCCCCAACAAGACCTGCTGGGTTTCCAAAAACCTGACAGGCCTTTGATGCCCTCTTGATATAATCCCGACAATTCAGACACACTTCCCCCAATACCCTCCGCAACACCTTTTTTATTTTTTCCTTGATGCTATAATCAATTTATCGCTGCGCGGCACTGGCATGCAGGGTAAATTGCCCCGCGCAGCAGCTGTCCTATCGGGTAATTAAACAAGGAAGGTCATATGCTGCGTCACATTCGAACGCTTGGCCTGGTGATGTTGCTGCTGGCGGGCTTGCTACGCCCCGCGCCGGTCTCCGTCAGCGCTGTTGCCGAGTTAGACTGCACCACCGTGACGGATATCCCCACCACCGAGTGCGAAGCGCTGCTGGCGCTCTACAACGCCGCCGCCGGCGCTGGATGGACCACCAACACCAACTGGCTGGTGCCGCCCCTGGCGGGCGACTGGTACGGCGTCACCGTCACTGCCGGGGGGGTCAGCGCCCTCAACCTGAGCGGCAACCAGCTCAGCGGCGCCATCCCTACCGAACTCGGCAGCCTCACTGCCCTGCTAACCCTCAACCTGAGCGGCAACCAGCTCACCGGCGCCATCCCCACCCAGCTCGGCAGCCTCACTGCCCTGCTAACCCTCAACCTGAGCGGCAACCAGCTCACCGGCGCCATCCCCACCCAGCTCGGCAGCCTCACTGCCCTGCAAACCCTCGATCTCTCCCATAACCAGTTGAGCAGCACCATCCCGCCCGAACTCGGCAGCCTGGCGCAGTTGCAAATTCTGGACCTGGGCAGCAACCTGATCATCGGCAGCATCCCCGCAACCTTTGGCAACCTGGTTAACCTACAGCAGTTGGATTGTTCCAGCGGGCTGTTCAGCGGCGCCCTGCCCCCTGAACTGGGCAACCTCACCGTCTTGCACACCCTCAACCTGAGCAACAACCAGTTTGGCGGCGCGCTGCCCGCGCAGGTGGGCAACCTCGCCAGCCTGCAAACCATGAATCTGTTCAATAACATGTTTGCCGGCAGCCTGCCCGCTGAACTGGGCAACCTGGCTAACCTGCAGACCATGTTGCTGGGCACCAACGCGCTCACCGGCGCCATTCCGCCCGAACTGGGCAACCTGGATGCCCTGCTCACGCTGGATCTCTCTCACAACCAGTTGAGCAGTTCCATCCCGGCGGCTCTGGGCGGCGCGGGCAGCCTGCAAACCCTCAACCTCTCCTCCAACCAGCTCAGCGGGTCCATCCCCGCAGCACTGGGCAGCCTCTCCACCCTCCACACCCTCAACCTGACCGCCAACCTGCTGACCGGCAGCATCCCGCCGGAGTTAAACGCCCTGGATGCCCTGCTGACGCTGGATTTTTCGCACAACCGCCTGAGCGGCGCGATCCCCCCCCAGCTGGGCGGGCTGGCCAGCCTGCAAACCCTCAACCTGAGCACCAACCTGTTAAGCGGCGCCATCCCGCCGGATCTGGGAGCGCTCACCACGCTGCAAACCCTCGACCTCTCTCACAACCAGTTGAGCAGCACCATCCCGGGGGCGCTGGGCAGCCTGCTGAACCTGCAAACCCTGGCATTGAACGCCAACCTGCTGAGCGGATTGATCCCCACGCAGTTGAACGCGCTTGCCAGCCTGGTAACCCTTAATCTCAGCTCCAACCAGCTCAGCGGGGGCATCCCCAAAGAGTTGGGCA
>CAYVOX010000133.1:0-9068 GCA_964453035.1 uncultured Anaerolineaceae bacterium | reverse complement strand
CGGATTCTTCAATCCGAACCAGATGATTGACGAGCGAGAGCATCCCTCGCAGCGCAGGGGTGTCGTCATGCTCTACGGTATGGTTCAGCCGTTTCAGCCCAAGGGCGCGGACGGTTTTCTTGTGCCGCTCGGAGAAACCAATAGCGCTCTTAACCAGCGTGATGCGCAATCTTTTAACGGGTTGCTCAGCCATTTTTCCTCCGTTCCCAGAAGGGCAGAAGGTCTTTGAGCGGTTTTCCGCGGCGGTTGGCTTCTGATTCAGGAGACTTGAGCTGTTCAAGCGCCTGGAAGGTGGCCTTGACCACGTTGAGCACGTTGGCACTGCCGAGAGATTTAGTCAGGATGTCGCGCAATCCGGCTGCTTCCAGCACGGCGCGCACGCCGCCTGCAGCGATGACGCCCGTTCCAGCAGAGGCGGGTTTGAGCAGGACGATAGCCCCACCCACGCGCCCGGTAACCTCATGGGGAACAGTCGTGCCAGAAACGGCCACGGTTCGCATATCCTTTTGAGCGCGTTCCGAGGCTTTGCGCATGGCTTCGGGCACAGCATTGGCCTTGCCAACGCCCAACCCCACTTTGCCGTGGTTATCGCCAGCCACAACCGTCACGCGAAATTGAAAACGGCGGCCGCCTTTAACCACTTTTGCCACGCGCGCGATTTCAATCACGCGTTCGTCATAAGTCTGTTCCATCGAGGAAGGTTGAAAGTCTAATTCCATGTTTTTAGGCCCTCATCTCTATTAATTTCGCCTAGAATTCCAGGCCGGCTTCGCGCGCGCCGTCAGCCAGAGCTTTGACACGCCCGATATAGCGGAAGCCGCCGCGGTCGAAAACAACCTGCTTGATGCCCTTTTCGATGGCGCGTTTGGCTACCAGTTGACCAACCTGCCTGGCCTGTTCGTTCTTCTTCAGGCCTTTAACCTTCTCACGAAGTTCCTGGTCAATGGATGAGGCGGCGGCCAGCGTGTGGCCAGCTTCATCATCGATCACCTGGGCGTAGATCTCAGCCAGGCTGCGGAAGACACTCAGGCGCGGCTTTTCCGGCGAACCGGAAATGTTTTTCCGCACGCTGCGGTGTCGTCGTTCACGAGATTCTGCACGAGTTTGTTTACTCATAACACGTCACCTACTTCTTGCCCTTGCCCTTGGCGGCCTTACCAGCCTTGCGGCGGATGCGCTCGCCCAGGTAGTGAATGCCCTTGCCCTTGTAGGGTTCGGGGGGGCGTACTTCACGGATATTGGCGGCCACCTGGCCGACCAATTCTTTATCGAAGCCCATCACCTTGACCTGTCGGGTCTTGGTTTCGACATCGAAAGAGATGCCCTCGGGGGGTTCCATTCTCACAGGATGTGAGTAGCCCACGTAAATCACCAGCGTTTTGCCGTCCATTTCGGCGCGGTAACCCACACCGTCGATTTCCAGCACCTTGGTGAAACCGGCGCTGACACCGGTAATCATACTGTTGATAATTGCGCGCGTCGTTCCATGCAGAGCGCGGATGCGCGGTTCATCATTACCGCGGGTTACAATCACCTGGTTGGCTTCCAGTGCAATACCAATCTCGGGTTTGAAGAGCTTGAGCATTTCGCCCTTCGGACCTTTGACGTGCACCTGCTGGCCTTCGATGGTAACCTGCACCCCTGCCGGGACGGTCACGGGTAAGCGACCAATTCGAGACACTTTACTTACCTCCTTTAGCCTGTTTACCAGACCTTGCACAGGATTTCGCCGCCAACGCCCAGCTGTCGCGCGCGTTGACCGGTCATAATCCCTTTGGGGGTCGAGAGGATGGCAATACCCATACCAGAAAGCACCCAGGGGATATCCTGCTTCTGGGTATACACCCGGCGGCCGGGGCGGCTAATGCGTACCAGGCCGGTGATCACAGGGGTTCGCTGGCGGCGTTCGCCAGTGTATTTTAATCGCAGCCTCAAAATCCTCTGGTAAACCTTTTCAGCATCGGTCACCTCAAACCCTTCGATAAAGCCCTCTTCCTTGAGGATGCGGGCAATCTCGGATTTGATTGTGGAGTTGGGCATCGCTACCGCAGGCTGTCCTGTGGATACAGCGTTGCGGATGCGGGTCAACATATCAGAAATCGGATCATTCACGCTCATCTCATAACCTCCGGGCCGCCTACCAGGACGACTTCGTGACGCCTGGGATTTGCCCTTGCAGAGCTAATTCTCGGAAGCAAATGCGGCAAAGGCCAAAGCGGCGCATATATCCGCGCGGACGACCGCACAACCGGCAGCGGTTGCGTACCTGGATGGGCGACTTTCGCCGCATTTCACGATAAGTCATGCACTTCTTTGCCATATTATCCCTTCCTAAAAGGCATGCCGAGCATTTGCAGCAGCATGGCAGCCTGATCGTCTGTTGGCGCATTGGTCACAATCGTAATCTCCATACCGCGAATCTTGTCGATTTTGTCGTACTCGATCTCGGGGAAGATTAATTGTTCCCGTAAGCCCAGAGTGTAATTGCCGCGGCCGTCGAAAGCATCGGCGGAAACACCGCGGAAGTCGCGTACGCGGGGCAACACTATATTCATCAGCCGGTCGAGGAATGACCACATCTTCTCCCCGCGCAACGTGACCTTGGCGCCGATGGCGCGGCCCTCGCGCAGCTTGAAGTTGGCGATGCTCTTGCGGGCTTTGGTAATGATCGGCTTTTGACCGGTGATCTGGGTCATATCGGAGACCGCAGCTTCCATCGCCTTGGGGTTATCCATAGCTTCGCCCAGGCCAATATTCACCACAACCTTCTTCGGTGTAGGAATCTGCATTACATTGGTCAGATTCAACGCCTTAAACAAGGCCGGTGCAATTTCTTTTTGATATCGTTCTTTCAACCTGTTCATAGATTTAGCTCCCGGGCCGCTCAGGCGTCGATGACGGCCTGGCACTTCTTGCAAACGCGCACAACCGAGTCACCCTGCCGGTTCAAGCCCACCCGCGTGGTCTTGCCGCACTTTGGGCAAACCAGTAAAACGTTTGAAAGGTGCATTGGCGCTTCAAATTTGACTTTACCAGGCGAGACGGTACGGCCCTGTGACTGAACCTGGCGTTGATGTTTGGTGCGGACGTTGACACCCTGCACCACCACCTTATTTTCTTCGGGCAGGACCTTAATCACCTCGCCGCGCAAGCCTTTATCTTCTGTGCGGCCGCTGATGACTTCAACCTGATCACCTTTGCGAATTTTGACTCTCATGACTTCGCTCCTGTACTCACTGGCCTACAGAACTTCCGGGGCCAGGGAGATAATTTTCATAAAACCTTTTTCACGCAGTTCACGAGCCACCGGGCCAAAAATGCGCGTGCCTTTCGGGTTCTGGGTTTCACCATCCAGAATGACCGCGGCATTATCATCAAAGCGGATGCTGGAACCATCCTCGCGCCGCCATTCCTTGGCCGAACGGACGATCACGGCCTTGACCACGTCGCTCTTCTTCACCGAGCCCTGCGGCGCGGCCGATTTGACGGCGCAGATGACCACATCGCCCACATGCGCGTAGCGCCGCGTGGAACCACCCACCACGTGGATGACCAGCAACTCGCGCGCGCCGGTGTTATCGGCGACCTTTATCCGAGTCTCTTGTTGAATCATGGCTTACGCTCCTTCAACCATTTCCTCGGCGGAGACGGCAGGGGCGCCCGGCCGCTTGACGATTTGTTCCACCACCCAGCGCTTCTCCTTCGAGATCGGGGCGCTTTCCACGATTTGCACTTCATCGCCAACCTGGCAGCCGAGGGTATCGTGGGCTTTCACCTTATGGCTGGTGTGCACCACCTTGCGGTACAGCGGGTGGCGGAAGGTGCGGCCAATCTGCACCACTACGGTTTGGGTCATCTTATTGCTGACCACAACGCCTACTAATCGACGTCGCTCGTTCATTTCTGAACCTCCTGGTCCGTGCCCAGCTCGCGTGCTCGCAGGACGGTTTCAAATTGTGCAATCAAATGGCGAGTCTGGCGCAACCGGCTGGTATCGGTCAGTTGACCGTTGACCACCTGGAAGCGCAGGTTCATCAGCTCCTGGCGGGCGTCAGCCAGCTTGGTCTTGAGCTCATTTGTGGATAAAAGACGAATATCATCCAGTTTCATGCTTGTTCTCCTGTCGTTTCGTGCAAGTCGTGCCGGCCAATGACCTTGGTCTTGATGGAGAACTTGTAAGAAGCCTGGTGTAAGGCCTCAATCGCCTGGTCGCTGGGCAGGCCGCCCAACTCGAACATAATCCGTCCGGGGCGCACGACCGCCACCCAGTACTCCACCCCGCCTTTACCTTTACCCATGCGGGTCTCGGGCGGTTTTTGAGTATAGGGCTTGTCCGGGAAGATTCGAATCCATACTTTACCGCGGCGCTTCATCACGCGCACCAGGGCGCGCCGGGCGGCTTCAATCTGACGGGCGGTAACCCAACCGGGTTCCAGGGCCTGCAGGCCAAATTCACCAAAGGTGACTTCAGCGCCGCGCAGGGCCTTGCCTCGCATACGGCCGCGCATCTGCTTGCGGTATTTGACACGTTTTGGCATCAACATAGTCGCTACCTCATTCACTCCGCCAGGGCCTCAGCCCGGGCAGTAAGATTATTCACTAACGTACACGCCCTCGGTGGTTTCGGCTTTCTCTTCCACCTGGGAAAGTACTTCACCCTTATAGACCCACACCTTGATCCCAATCTTGCCGTAGGTGGTCTGGGCTTCGTGGCGGGCAAAATCCATATTCGCCCGCAACGTCTGCAAGGGAACGCGCCCTTCACGCAGCCAGACGGTGCGCGCCATTTCGGCACCGCTTAAACGTCCGGCCACTTCAATTTTCACGCCCTGCGCGCCCTGGCGCATAGCTTGCTGGATAGCTCGCTTCATCGCCCGGCGGTAGCTGATGCGGCGGGTAATCTGGCCGGCGATGTTCACCGCAACCAGGTAGGCATCGCAATCCGGCGATTTTATCTCTTTGATTTCCAGATCGATTTTCTTGCCGGTGAGCGCGGTCAATTCCTCGCGGATTTGCTTGACGGTATCACCGCGGCGCCCGATCAGGATGCCGGGCTTGGCGGTGTGAACCACAACCTTCACCTTGCCTGGAAAGCGCTCAACTTCCACCTGTGAAACGCCGGCTTTTTCGGCCTGTTTGCGAATCAATTCGCGGATTTTGATATCCTGGTGCAGTTGATCGGTGTACTCACTCCCCTCAGCGAACCAGCGGCCCGCCCAGGGTTGGTTGATGTTCAGACGAAAACCAATGGGATGAACTTTTCGACCCATATTCTCTCCTGGTGTCCTTTCCTTCTACCTGTTACGCTTTCTCGCGTAAGATAACGGTGATGTGCGAGTTCCGCCGCAGCAACGGTTTGAACCGTCCGCGAGCGCCGAAGCGGCGCCACTTGCGGGTGGGAGCTTCATCAGCCGTAATATGATAGACAAACAGGTCATCGCGGCTCACGCCAAAGTTCTCTTCAGCGTTGGCCACGGCTGAAGCCACCACTTTCCCAACGTGGCGGGCAGCCACCTTGGGGGTGAATTTCAGCGTGTTGAGGGCTTCAACGGCGGGTTTGCCGCGCACCAGGTCAACCACCAGGCGGACCTTTTGGGCCGAGACGCCACAGAAACGTAATTCAGCGCGAATATCGGTTGCCATGGCTTACTTTCCCTTCGTCGCAGAAGCTTTTTCGTTCATGTGCCCGCGGAAGTGGCGCGTGGGCGCAAATTCGCCCAGGCGGTGACCCACCATGTTTTCGGTGATGTAGATGGGCACGTGGCGGCGTCCGTCATGGACGGCGATGGTGTGCCCGAGCATCTGGGGGAAAATGGTGCTATCGCGAGACCAGGTGCGGATCACCTTCTTTTCACTGCGAGCGTTCATGGCTTCAATTTTCTTTAAGAGTTTGGGGGCCACATACGGCCCTTTTTTCAGCGATCGTGACATAGGATCGTCTCTCTTTCTCGCTCAGCCGGCCGCTTACCGCCCACCGCCCGCATTGCGGCGGCGAACGATGAATTGGTCGGTCTTCTTGTTCTTCCGTGTTCTGTAACCACGGGTGGGTTTGCCCCAGGGCGATTTAGGCCCTGGCATACCTGTCGGTTGGCGGCCTTCACCACCACCGTGCGGGTGATCACGCGGCGTCATTGCCGTTCCGCGCACAGTCGGGCGGATGCCCATGTGGCGCTTGCGGCCAGCTTTGCCCAGCTTGATGTTGCTGTGTTCCACATTGCCGACCTGGCCGATGGTAGCATAGCACACCTGGCGCACCAGGCGAACTTCGCCGGAGGGCATGCGGATCTGGGCGTAATCACCTTCCTTGGCCAGCAACTGAGCCGCGGTGCCAGCCGAGCGCGCCATCTGCCCACCACCGTTTTCGCGCAGCTCAATATTATGAATGAGCGTGCCGACCGGGATGGCCGAAATGGGCAGGCTGTTGCCGGGGCGGATATCAGCAGTGGCGCCAGCGATGACCTTATCACCAACGCGCAGTCCCAGCGGGGCGACGATGTAGCGTTTCTCGCCATCCGCGTAAACCAGCAGGGCCAGGCGAGCGGTGCGAGTGGGATCGTATTCAATCGCGGTGACATGCGCTTCAATGTTGCGCTTGTCGCGCTTGAAATCCACCACGCGCAGGAAGTTGCGGTTCCCGCCGCCACGGTGCCGTACGGTCACTTTGCCGTACAGGTTGCGCCCGGCTGCATTCTTGCGAGAAACGAGCAAAGAGCGCTCGGGGCGTTTTCCCTTGGTGATTTCTTCAAATGAATATCCGGTCATGTTTCGCAGACCGGGGGTTACCGGTTTATAGACTTTGACGCCCATTACTCCACTCCTTCGAAGAACGGAATGTTGTCTTCGGGTGCCAGGGTGACAATGGCTTTCTTGTAACCGCTATTGCGCACCATCAACCGGCGGCTGCGCGCCCTTCGGGTGCGCTTGGCCGGAACGTTAATCACATTCACCCGCAAAACCTTGACTTCAAAAATCGTCTCAACCGCATCTTTGACCATGGTGCGCGTGGCATCCAGGGGCACCTCAAAAACGTACTGGTGCAGACGGGTGGACTGAAGATTGGACTTTTCGGTCACCAGCGGGCGGCGGAGTACATCGTAAAGCGTGCTCATATTTTTCTCCTCCTAACCCAGGTTAGCCTTGATAACATCCAGCGCCGCAAGCGGAATGACCAGCTTATCAAAGGAAAGCAGATCCCGGATGTTGAGGTAGCTGGCCAGTAAAATCTTGGCATCGGGCAGGTTATTGGTGGAGCGAATCACACCTTCGTAAGCTGCCTTTTCAGGTACAAGCACCAGAGCGCTCGATTCGCCCACCAGGTTGTTCAATGCCTGGGCCATCAGGCGCGTCTTGGGTTCCGGCAAGGCCAGTTCATCCACCACCACCAGGCTCGTCTCCAGCAGCTTGGCAGAGAGCGCAGAGCGTAAAGCCGTCTGGCGCATCTTACGCGGCATGGCAAGGGTATAAGCGTGGGGGTGCGGAGAATGCGCACCGCCGCCGCCCTTCCAGTGGGGCGCGCGGGTGGAACCCTGGCGCGCGCGGCCTGTACCCTTTTGCTTCCAGGGTTTTCGGCCGCCGCCGGCAACTTCGCCGCGGGTCTTGGTGTCATGCGTTCCGAGGCGAGCGTTAGCCATCTGGCGAACGTAAGCCTGGTGCATCAAATCCATATAAATTGGGGCTTCAAAGATCCCGCCAGGTAATTCAACTGAGCTGACCTTCTTGCCTTCCATATTGAACACATCGACTAACATATCACATCGCTCCTTCGTCAGCGTCCCAGATTATGACTTGCGTGCTTCGCTAATCAGCACCAGGCCGCCGCGCGGGCCAGGAACAGCGCCGCATACACCCAGCAAGTTGCGTTCAGGATCGACCAGCATCACTTTGAGATTCTGGGCAGTCACCCGGTCGTCGCCCATATGACCGGGACCGCGCGATCCTTTGTACACACGGCCGGGGGTGGTGGTTGAACTGCGGGAACCAGGCGCGCGCTCGCGATCGGAGGCACCATGCGTGCGGGGGCCGCCGCGAAAATGGTAGCGCTTGACGCCGCCCTGGAAACCTTTACCTTTGCTCACACCGACCACATCGACTTTTTCACCCACAGCGTACAGGCTGACGGTAACCTGATCCCCCTCTTTAACCTGCGGGTCTTTGGCGCGGAATTCGCGCAAGAAACGGAGCGGGGGCAAGCTGTTGCGCTTGAGATGCCCCAACTCACCAGCGGTAAGGCGTTTCGGTTTTACTTCATCGAAACCCAGCTGCACCGCTGAATAGCCCTCAACTTCAGGCTTGCGGACCTGGGTAACGAAACATGGCCCAGCTTCGATGAGGGTGATGGGCACCGCAGCGCCATCTGCATCGAAAATCTGGGTCATGCCGACTTTCTTGCCAATGAGCCCTTTAAACATTCTCGGTTTTTCTCCTTCTAAAAGATATAGTCGGGACTGTCAGCCTGGGCTTGGCTGCATCATCCCCGCGCTGTGTAGTCAACTCACCCGGGCGCTGCTCCGTCGTTTTTTTGTCAGCGCGCCTCAGGCATGCTCTTGCACAGCCTGCTCGCGGCATTAAGCCGCAAACCGCTCTATGATACCACTTTTCATCAGATTAGGGAAGACATTGCGCCTGATTTGGAGATTGACTTTTAACAGCCAGTGCCCCAAACCAGGCGTCCACATCGCCCTATTCTTTAAATCTTGATCTCAATATCCACGCCAGCCGGCAGGCTGAGGCGCATCAGCATATCGATCGTCTTTGAATCCGGCTCCAACACGTCAATAATCCGGTTGTGGGTGCGGATTTCAAAATGCTCATGAGAATCTTTGTCAATGAACGCTGAACGCCGCACGGTGAAACGCTCCACTTTCGTGGGCAGGGGCACGGGGCCAACAACACGGGCGCCGCTGCGTTCGGCTGTCTCGACGATCCGCTTGGCGGATTGGTCCAATACACGATGGTCGTATGCTTTGAGGCGAATGCGAATTTTTTGTTTAGCCATTATTGCTCTCTGCCTTGCCTTAATCCAGAATCTTGGTGATCACGCCAGCGCCAACCGTCAGGCCGCCTTCGCG